>JAAXQG010000069.1 GCA_012974445.1 Desulfuromonadales bacterium | reverse complement strand
CGACCTGCGGGGCTGGAGAACAAAAAAGACGATCTGCTCATGCATGGCCTCTTGCTGGTGATTCTGCTTACCGGTTTCATTCTCGAAGGAGCCCGCATGGCGGTGACCGAACTGGGCACGCCGCTGGCGATCTGGTCGCCTGTCGGACTGCTCTTCGCCGAGGCGATGGCTGGTCTGGGGACTGAGGCGCTTCGCTCCTTGCACAAGGCGACCTGGTGGTTCCATCTTCTGCTGGTGATGGGCTTTATTGTCTCGATTCCTTTCACCAAGTTTCGCCATCTTTTTACCACCAGCGCCAACTATCTCTTTGCCGATACCGGCCCCAGGGGAAACATGGTCACCCTCGATCTCGAGGATGAGGATGCCGAATCCTTCGGGGTTGCGCGGCTAAGCGATCTGAGTTGGAAAGACATCTTTGACGCCGATGCCTGCACCCTGTGTAAGCGCTGCCAGGATCGCTGTCCGGCCCATGCGACGGATAAACCCCTGTCTCCCATGAAGATCGTGAATCAGATCGGTGAAGTCGCCTTCGATAGTCCCGATGCTAATCTGATCGACGCCCTCACCAGGGATGCGCTCTGGGCCTGCACCACTTGCCGTGCCTGCCAGGAGATCTGCCCGGCCAGTATCGAGCATGTTAACAAGATACTGGATATGCGCCGCAACCTGGTGCTGATGGAAGGCGAGTTCCCCGGCGAAGAGGTGATGAGCGCCGTCGATCAGGTCGAAGTCAACGGCAATCCCTTAGGCATAGGCTACGCGACGCGGGGCGACTGGGCCAGGGAACTCGGCGTCAAGCCGCTGGCCGAAGACCCCGACGTGGATCTGCTCTACTTTGTCGGCTGTTACGCCTCCTTCGATAAGCGTAACCAGGCTGTAGCCAAGGCCTTCATTAAGCTTTGCATGGCAGCCGGAGTGAAGGTTGGAATTCTCGGGCAGCAGGAGAAATGTTGCGGGGAACCGGTACGCAAGATGGGTAACGAGTACCTCTATCAGAGCGTCGCAGCAGAGAATATCGATCTGATCAAAGGCTACGGAATCAAGCGGATTGTCACTACTTGTCCTCATTGTTTCAATACTCTGGCGAAAGATTACCGCGATCTCGATTTCGATGTCCCGGTCGAGCACTACACCGTTTTTCTCGAAGGCCTGCTCAAGCAGGGGCGGCTCAAGCTGCGCCAGGGTGAAGAGCTCAGCTGTACCTATCATGACTCCTGCTATCTCGGCCGCTACAATGATATTTATCAGGCTCCCAGAGCCCTGCTCAGCGCCGCCGGGCTCCAGCTTCATGAGATGGAAAAGAGCCGCGAGGAGAGTTTCTGTTGCGGTGCAGGGGGGGGCAGGATCATGGCGGAAGAGAATCTGGGGACCCGCATCAGTGAAAAACGGGTGAACATGGCGGCTGACACCGAAGCGTCGGTCCTGGTTTCCAACTGTCCTTTTTGCCTGACCATGTTTGAAGATGGTGTCAAGGGGGCACAGCTCGAAGGGGGGCTGATTCCGAAGGATATCGCAGAAATCCTGGTCGAGCGTCTTGCTCCGCAGACGGAAGACTCCTGAGGCTGTAAAACGATCCACATATTTTTTACCAGAAAAATTAATCATGGGAGGTCGTCGATGAAGGCTCTGGTTTGTATCAAGCAGGTTCCGGATATGGAATCGAAGTTCAAGATAAATGCTTCTGGCACCTGGTACGATGAGAACAATCTGGCCTGGCGCATGAACGAGTATGACGAATACGCGGTGGAGCAGGCGGTGCAGCTCAGGGAGCAGTTCGGCGATGTAGATGTGACGGTGCTTTGCATCGGCCCGGATCGGGTGAAGGAAACGATGAAAAAGGCTCTGGCCATGGGCGCTGACCGGGGTCTGCATGTCCGGGACGACCTCGGCGGCGAGAAGGGCCCCCTGGAAATCGCCTCGATCATCGCCGAATTCGCAAAAGACAAGGGCTTTGATCTGATCTTTACTGGTATGCAGTCGCAGGACCGGGGCTCGGCGCAGGTCGGGGTGCTGGTCGCCGAGATGCTCGGGCTTCCATCGGTGACGACGGTAGTCGATTTCTCCTGCGACGGTACCACCGTCAGCGCAAAGCGGGAGCTGGAAGGGGGAGTCAGGGCGGTGGTCAGGGTTGCGACTCCCGCGCTGGTGACCTGTCAGCTCGGGATGAATACTCCGCGGTACCCAACACTGCCGAATATCATGAAGGCCAAGAAGAAGGAACTGCTCAGTGTCGAGGTCCAGGAGCTGCTGACGGCTGAATCCCTGCTGACTACGGAGCAGTTTTATTTCCCCGAAAAGAATGTCGGAGCTCTGGTGCTCGAAGGTGCGACGGCCGAACTTGCAGAGACGTTGATCGGGATTCTCAAAGAGAAGACCACCGTGATCTGAGGTTTGAACCACTTTCTGGAAACTGTGGAACGAACTGCCTGAAAAATAAGGTGAAAGTATTTTCTAGGAGTCTGTCGGACTATCCATGGACTGGCTCTTAGGCAGGGGCGTGACGACAGGTCAGCGCAAAGGAGTTTTTATGAAAATAATGATTGTAGGTGAATGCCGCAACGGCCAGATTCTTGACGCAACCTATGAAAATGTGGCTTTCGCAGAGAAACTTGGCGGCGACAGTTTCATGTTCATGGTCGGCACTCAGGCAGCTTTGCCCAAATATGAAGGCAAACTGTATCTTGCCGATGCTGGAGAGTGCGGAGAATTTAATCCAGAGGCGCACAAGCAGCTGATACTCAAGACCGTATCCATTGAGCAGCCTGATCTGGTGGTTTTCAGTCACTCCTCTTACGGCTGGGATCTGGCGCCTCGCGTGGCTCTTGCGCTGAAGGCGGCGCAGCTCTCCGAAGTCGTTGATATTAAAGAGGGCGCCTATGTTGTGCCGGCCTGCAACGCAAAGCTCAGGCGAAGGCTGCGGCCCAAAAGTGCGATCACTGTTGTGACGCTTCAGGCCGGGGCCTTCAGTCCTGCGTCAGAGCCGACCGGTCAACCTGCCATCGAACCGGTTTCCTGCGATCCATCCGGGGCAATCGAATTTTGCGGCTACGAGGCCGCCGAGGCGGCAGGTGTAGATCTGGCCAAGGCTGATGTCATCGTCAGCGCCGGTCGCGGTATCGGTAAGGCCGAAAATATGGAGATGATCGGGGGACTGGCTCGTGCCCTGGGTGGGGAGTTTGCCGCCAGTCGCCCGGTGGTTGACGCAGGCTGGACCGAGCATAACCGGCAGGTCGGTTCGACGGGGCAGAGCGTTTCCCCAAAACTCTATCTGGCCTGTGGCATATCCGGGTCGGTCCAGCACATGGCTGGCATGAAAAAGTCGGAATTTGTGGTAGCGATCAACACGGACAGGGACGCACCCATCGGAGAGATTGCCGACGTGCTTATTGTCGCCGATCTGAAAGAATTCATCCCGATACTGACGGAGAAGCTGCGAGCACTCTGATATTTTTCACCAAAGATGAGGGAGTAACGGCATGGTTGAAAATATTTTTAATGGTTTGCAGGAGAGCTATGTCTCCGGCGTGATCGAGAAGGAAACCAGTTTTTACTTTTCTATCGAAGATACTAAAAAGACGGTGGTGCTCACCCCTGAGAGCTGCCGGGTTGAAGACGGCAAGACCATCGAAGAGGTTGATTGCGTCTGCAAGACTGAGGGCAGTTTTTTCCTCAAAATCTGGGACGAGGGCTATCGCCCAGGGATGAGCGACTTTATGACTGGCAAGATCAAGTCGAACAATCCACTGACCCTCAAGGATTTTCTGGCCGCGTTTGGTAAGTAGGGTCATGTTTTCTCCGCCCCCTTCGGCGATGGTCCCGGGAGCCGCTCATATTCGTCGATGGCGTTGCTGTGAGCCTGCGAACATTTTCGACTGGTAAATTTAAAAATCCCCCTTTTGCAAGGGGGATTTTTTGGGTGGAAAGTGCTAGCAGTCTCAGGGGGCAGGTTCAGTCCTGCGTCAGGTCGAAACCTGCTCGGCCAGCCAGCGTTCGGCGTCTATCGCCGCCATGCAGCCGGTGCCCGCCGCGGTGATTCCCTGCCTGTAGACGCTGTCCATGACGTCGCCGCAGGCGAAGACCCCCTCGACGTTCATCTTTGTCGATCCGGGCTTCGGCAGCAGGTAATTGTTTTCGTCCATGGCCAAGCTGTTCCCGAAGAGGGAGGTGTTCGGACTGTGGCCGATGGCGACAAACATTCCCGTCACCCCGATCTCTTTTTTCTCCCCGGTCTTCAGGCACTCGACCCGTAGGTCGGTCATTCCCATGGTCACATCGCCGAGCACCTCATCGACCGCCGTATTCCAGAGGATCTCGATCTTGTCGTTGTTCAGGGCCCGTTTCTGCATGGCCTTGCTGGCGCGAAGTTCGTCCCGGCGGTGGACCAGGAAAACCTTTTCGCAGAAGTTGGTCAGATAGATCGCTTCCTCCAGGGCCGTATCTCCTCCGCCGATAACGGCCACCTTCTGCCCCTTGAAGAAGAATCCGTCACAGGTTGCGCAGGCGGAAACGCCCCGTCCCTTAAACCGGGCTTCGCTTTCCAGACCCAGGTACTGCGCCGATGCGCCGGTGGCGACGATGAGGGCGTCGCAGGTATAGGTTTTTCCTCCCTGGTAGAGCCTGAAGGGGCGGGCGCGGAGGTCGACATCCGTGATCTCTCCGAATTCGACTTCCGTATCGAATCTCTTCGCCTGTTGCTCCAGTCGGTTCATCAGCTCATTGCCGTCGATCCCTTCTGGGAACCCAGGGAAGTTGTCGACTTCGGTGGTGGTTGTCAGCTGTCCGCCTTTCAGAGAGCCTGTGATGACCAGGGGGGCCAGATTTGCGCGAGCGGCGTAAATGGCTGCGGTGTAACCTGCCGGACCGGAACCCAGGATGATCAGCTTGCGGTGTGTGTTCTCTTCGGCCCCCTTCTTCACCCCCAGGAGGCTGTCGAGTCTGCCATCGCTTTCGAGGTCGAAGAGCTCATCGCATCCACCGACATGATGGTCCCCGATGAAGATCTGGGGCACAGTCTTCCTGCCGCCGGATTTCTCGATCATCTCGTCCCTCTTCTCGGGTAGCAGGTCGATGCGTATCTCCTCGACCTGCGCATGTTTGGACTTCAGAAGCTCCTTCGCCTTGACGCAATAGGGGCAGGTTTCCTTCGAATATACGACAGTCTTGATCATGGCGACTCTCTCTGGATAGAGTTAAACGTTATCGAGGGCCAGCCGTATTGGCCGCCATCGGTTTCCTGTGTTAGATCAGTAGTTTTTAGGGCGAAGTTAATGCTGTTTTGAAGTTGATCAGGAAGGGCAACCAGGGGGATTTCTCTTCTGATCGACTGGATTTATCTATGTTGGCGCGTCCCTTTCTTCTATTCCGGAGACGAGGGGCAGCCCGCGCATCTGCCAGTCCTGGACTCCTTCCTCGAAGCGGACCGCCTCGAAGCCCGCCTTCCTGAGTCGCTCCACGGCTTCGGCCGAGAGCACGCAATAGGGGCCCCGGCAGTAGGCGACGATCTCCTGGTGCCTGGGAAGTTCTTGCATGCGTCGCTCAAGTTCAGCCAGAGGGATGGAGATAGCTCCCGGCAGATGACCCGAAATATATTCCTCCGGGGGGCGTACATCCAGAACCGTCACTTCCCCCTCGCGGACGCGTTGGAGGAGGGCTTTGCTGCTTAGCGCCTCGAAGTTTCCATGGCTGCCGAAAAAGTCGCGGGTGATTTGTTCGATGTCGGCCAGACGGGTTTCAGCAAGCTTGCGCATGGCAAGGAAGAATTCACCCACCGCCGGGTCGGCAACCCGGTAGGTGACATGCAAACCTTGTTTTTCCGCTTCCACCAGGCGGACGCCTCGAAGGATCTGGAGGTGCCTGGAGGTGTTGGCGACACTGAGCTGCGCCTCTGCAGCAAGAGATTCGACGGTGCGTTCGGTCTGGCAGAGCAGGTCGAGAAGCTCCAGTCTCTTGGGGCTGGAGACCGCCTTGCCGATGCGAGCGAACTGCTCGTAGATGTCGTTTTTGAAACGGCGCTCGGTAGTCGTCATGATTCTCCTGCGTAGTATTCAATTGGATGCTTGATTACTACGCAGGGGGCTGGTCGGTCAAGGTTATTCAGATTGTGGGCGCTGGCTAACAGTGCAAAAAAAACAGAACGTCCCGCCTATTTCTGAGGCGGGACGTTCTGTTTTTAAGCTGAGAATAAAGGGAAAGGTGTTTCTCAACCGGTCATGATGTAGTTTTCAAACTGCTCGAGCATGAATTCCTTGTCGGCTATGACGGCCTTGACAGCGTCGCCTATGGACACTATGCCGCTTAGCTTGCCATCTTCGAGCACCGGCAGGTGGCGGGAGCGTTTTTCGGTCATCAGTGCCAGGCATTCCTCAACGCTATTGCTTTGCTGCACGTAGACCACCTGGGTGCTCATGATCTCCCGCACCGTGGTTTCTCGGGAAGAGGTCCCCTTCAGGATGACCTTTCGGGCGTAGTCTCGTTCCGAAAGCATGCCTACGACTTGACCTTCACTGACCACTACCAGGGCCCCGGTCTCCTTTGCGGCCATCATTTCAAGGGCCGCAAAGACCGACTCTTCCGGAGCTATGCACCAGACCTGTCGACCCTTCGATTCAAGAAGTTGTTTCACCGTTTTCATACAGCCCCCCTTTGAAAGAACATGACTCATTTGCGATTGTTGTAAATAACTCAGCAAATATAACACTGTTCTGCATATTCTACTTATGGGAGACTTCATGTCAATGCTGTGATGCAAGAATCTGTTATTTCAGGGACGATTATATTTAACGCAGGACGCTGTGACGTCTGGCATGCGCTTGGCTGTGGATCCCATACCGGACGGCAAAGGCTACTTAATTTATTGCAGTCCGCCGAGGGGTAGTCAAACTGAGGGTAGAGCATGCTTAGACGCGGAATCAGGGAAGAGTCAGGGGATCGGAGTCGGGCCGACTGATTCTCGCGCACGAAAGAGTGCGCGAGACGGACCTTGAAAGGATACAGTTGGCTCAGGGGGCAGCAATTATCATTTTTTCGGGAAAAAGTGTCGGTAGCGATTCCGCAGAGCTAGGAGCGTTTTTTGACATCCATTAAAGGTTTGATGAATCTGTCATAGGTTGCGCGCTGCTTCGACGTAAGCAGATCGATATCCCCCTCATTGTCAAGCAGGAAGGTGGCGACACCGCGGACGGTTTTGGGCAGATATTCGGATCCCTCGGCAGCTTTATCAAGAAGATGGAGCCCGGAGGTGGTTAAGTATTTCAGCTGTTCTATATCCATGAGTTTAATGTTCCTGTCTAGATGTGTTGTTGATAGTTTGCCCCTTGGGGGCCCTGGGGCCTGTGATTGGCAGCTAGGTGAAAACAGGACAGGAGCGCGCGCCCGCAGCGCTCAGGCCATTTCTGTTGCTCTGCGCACGCGCTCCAGCCGTTCCTGCTCTTCGATAAAGGCCGATTCGATCTCTTCCAGCACCGCGTCTACATCGGCGGCCTCTGTGCTTTGCTCAAAATGCCCAGTCAGTTCCACTCCGGGGTGCAGGGCTCCATCTTCGTAGAGCGCCCAGATTTCCCCGGCGTAACAGGTAGCGAGAAGTTCAGGGGCGTATCTGCCGTAGTAGTTGGTCACATTTCTAACATCCCGCTCCAGCATGAACCGGGCATGGTTATTGGCTGCCGCATCCACTGCTTGAGGCAGGTCGATAATCACAGGGCCGTCTCCATCGACCAGCACATTGAATTCAGACAGATCACCGTGAACCAGCCCTGCGCAGAGCATGCGCACCACATCCCGGATGAGAGCGGCATGGCCTTCTATGGCCTGTTCGACTGACATGCTCAGATCACCCAGCCGTGGCGCCACATCACCCTGATCATCGGTAATCAGCTCCATGAGCAGTACGCCGTCAAAGCAGCCAAAGGGCTTGGGAACACGTACTCCGGCCTCAGCTAGGCGGTAGAGCGCATCCACCTCGGCATTATGCCAGACATTCTCCTGCTGCTTGCGGCCGAATTTGGAACCTTTCTCCATGGCCCGGGAGCGGCGGCTGTTTCGCACCTTGCGCCCTTCCTGGTACTGCACCGCCTGTTTAAAGCTGCGCTTGTCCGCGTCCTTATAGATCTTGGCGCAGCGCAGCTCGGTGCCGCAGCGTACAATAAAAACGTCGGCTTCTTTGCCGCTCATCAATCGGCGGATCACATCATCCACCAGACCATCATCAACCAGGGGTTGGATTCTTTTTGGTATTTTCATGTCGCTTTTATACCTTAGTTGAGCACGGGATGGAATGGAAACTGAGGCGATAAGCAGATTGTACTGATTTTGTTGGGACAAGCTAAGTGGCCGATAATGCGCTATATATAATCCTGGACGCGTCTTTTGGCGTCTTTGGGTAATTTTTTTATGTCTTGTTCATGTCACTCAGTGGGCATGAGGGGTCCTGCGCCCTGAGGGCGCAGACTGGATTCCGGGGTTGTTTTTCGCGTTGAACTGGTGCCTTATTGCCGTCATTTATCGGCAGTAAATTGGCTGTCCGGTTATCCTGAATCCAGGACAGTCCATTAACAGTGAAAATCGGAGACAAGCTTTATGACTAACAACGATATTCTACGACGCCTCAGATATGTTTTTGAATTAAATGATTCGAAAATGATCTCTTTGTTCGCCCAGGCAGACGAGGAGGTGACCCGGGAGCAGGTCAGTGATTGGCTAAAAAAAGAGGAAGATCCCGCGTACAAAAAGTGCAGTGACACCAAGTTGGCGATTTTCCTCAACGGCCTGATCAACGACAGACGAGGTAAGAGGGAAGGGGCCCAACCGGCACCTGAAAAACGTCTGAATAACAACATCATTCTTGTTAAGTTGAAAATTGCATTGAACCTTAAGGCCGATGATGTTCACGAGATTATCAGCCTGACGAAAACGCGAATCAGCAAGCACGAATTGAGTGCATTTTTTCGGCGTGCGGATCATCAGCATTATCGGGACTGCAAGGATCAGATCTTGCGCAATTTTCTCAACGGTCTTCAGCAGCAATATCGCGGGGACGACTCATCGAATCACCAAGCGTGAGTTGCTGATTCCAGATCGATTAATATTTAAAATAAGTGAGCTGTGAAATGAAAGAAATCGAAATTTCAAAAGAACCTGTTGACCTTCATAAAATCCTGAAGTTTGAAGGTATGGTCGCCAGCGGCGGTGAGGCCAAATCTGTTATTGCTGAAGGCCAGGTTCTGGTCAATGGCGAGGTCGAAACCAGAAAGCGTAGAAAGATTGTTTCAGGCGATATCATCGAGTATGGGGGAGAAAAATTTCTTACTCAATTGGGATAGCTGGTTTTTCAAAAAACTCTGATTGCCGGGAGGTTTTATGAGTAAAGCTGATGCCGCTAAATGTGATCAGCTCGTGGCGCAGATGCGTAAGGAAGAGCAGGTTCGACAGTCCGGATACCGGGAGAGGGCACTGAAGCTCTTCCCCAATGTCTGCGCCCGCTGTACACGTGAATTCGAGGGTAAAAAGCTGCGGGAGTTGACGGTACATCACAAAGATCACAACCATGACAATAACCCGCCCGACGGTAAAAACTGGGAGCTGCTCTGTCTGTACTGTCACGACCATGAGCATACCCGCAACGTTCAGGAGCAGCGCAGCTCTGACGATCCTGGCGAGCGTCAGGACCGCCCCTCGCTGGCCCATTCTCCCTTTGCCGCCCTCGCAGGCCGGATCAATCAACCGAAGTGAAGCAGTGCTGCTGTGTGGGGGGCTTCTAGCCTCAGCTTTTCGAGCCCCTGCTATCAGGTAAATTATATGATTCCGGAATTGCTGAAAAAGATCTCTGCCCTGCAGGGCGAGTTGTTTTTGTTCGTCGAAGACGGACCTCTGAAAAATAAATTGCTCGAGCGCTATATGGACGGGGAGTCTGCTCATGCAGACAACCTTGAATCCGATCTTGAAGGCTCAATCCGGATATGCTGGCGGCAGGGGGCGCAGGCCCCGGTAATAGAGGGTCGCCTGGAGGCGGATGGGTTCCTCTACCAAACTCTCTTTTTTATCGGTGATTTTGATGAGGCTGAGACAGCCCAGCTGCTGGCTGAGCTGAAATCGAAGGGGCCGGTCCCCATGGAAAAAGAGGACCTCCCCGGCAGAAACATCCTCAGGAAGAAGGTGGGCAGCGGATTGATGCGCATATCCGAAGCCTCAAAAGCCCTGGGTCTCTCCCCCAGGAGCCTGAAGGCTCTGATTCCCTGCAGCGAAGTACGTATCGTGGGAGAAGGCGGTGACAGGGCCATTGAGGAATACTATTGGGAAAAAGAACTGATCGACAGGTTCGAAGCCCTTTGGGCAGCTCAGACGCAGGGGCATCTCCCCGATAGCCTGGACCTGAGCTTCATCGCTGAGCGCTGCTGTGACAGTGACCTGCAATGGGCCCGGGACTGCATCGCCGGATTTCTCCAACAACGCAACCTTCGTGAAAGTCGCCCTCCAGAGTAAATGGGGGTCTTGAGTGGCATGCTCAACATAATTCGGAAAGGATATTCATGGTATTGGATCGAAGAGAAACTCCCCCCTCAGGCGGAAGCATCCTCGGAATAGGTGGCAGCCCAAGAAAAGGAGGCAACACCGACTGCCTGCTCGCCCAGATTCTGGATGCTGCCCGAAGTGTCGGTGCCCGCACCGAACAGCTGCGGCTGCCCGATCTGAAGTTTACGCCTTGCGTTGGCTGCGAAGCCTGCCGCAGGGACGGTCTGTGTACTCGCTTCAGCGATGACATGATGGATCTCTATCCCAAAATCATCGAGGCCAAGGGGCTGGTGCTGGTCAGCCCGGTACACAATTACAACGTCACCGCCTGGATGAAGGCCTTTATCGACCGGCTCTACTGTCTCTACAACTTCAATGACAACCGGCCGAATGGCTGGTCCAGCAGCTTGGCGGGGCAGGGGCGTAAGGCCGTCATCGCGGCGGTCTGCGAGCAGGAAGATAAAAAGGACATGGGCTTTACTCTGGAGGCGATGCGTCTGCCTTTGGAGGCACTCGGCTACGAGATCGTCGGAGAGTTGCCGGTGTTACGCATTTTTGATGCGGGGAAAGTGGCCGAGGTCCCGGAAGTTATTGCCGAGGCGCGCCGCCTGGGCACCCTGCTCGCCGAAGAGACGTGCTGAAGATCTGCAGCTCTTCGATTGCCCCGTCGGAAGGCGGGTCGGGATTCAGCGGCGCCTCTTGCCCTTGGGCCTGTTTGCTTTTGGAGATTTTGAAGGCTTGGCAGCCGTTAGAAACTCAGGCTCATATCCCAAGGTGAAGCTGTTGCTGGTTTCATTACGAATGCTGAGAAAGTGGGCATTGTCCTTATCGAAAGGACAAATGGGCAGACTGCAGGGTTCAAATCCAAATTTTTTATAGTAGCCGGGCGCGCCCAGGACGAAGAGGGGCTGGCTTTTGACTGGTTCCTGTCTAAGGGCAAATCTGAGCAGTTCCGAACCTATTCCCAGTTTTTGAAATTCCGGTGTTACGGCCATGGGCGCCAAATGCAATCCGCAGATATCGGTGCCCCTATAAGCATGGGAAAAGGCGATGTAGGCGATGACCTTATTGGAATGAATGCAAACCCATTCATGGAGCGGTTTGCCGTTTTCGTGGAGCCTCTGAGCCAAGTCGGCTTCATATGCGCTGCCGGCAAAGGCACGGCTTAGTAGCTTATACGCCTTGGTGCGATTCTCTTTGGATAATTTCTGTATTTTCACAATGCAGGTCCCGAAAGTTATATGGGTTGAAGGACAGAGGGGGCGATCCCCTGTGGAGCCCGTCCCCTGTTAGATCACCGCCAAGGAGTCATTGTTTTCAGCTGAATTTACGGATTTTGTAAAAACGCCCCTTGATTTTATTGGCACTCAGTCGAGACAGGGCAAGGTTTGCGCTGCCCCGGCAAATGGCGACGTAGGTGTGAAAATCGAAGACATTGATTTTGCCGACCTCGCTTCCCGGGATTCCCGCCTCGCCGGTGAGGGCACCGAGGAGGTCACTGGGGCGCATCTTGTTTTTTCGGCCACCGTCGATGCAGAGGGTCACCATCGGCGGCTCGAAGGGGGCGGAAGAGGGCATGGTTAAGGCTTCGATCTCTGCGCGGGGGACTGTTTCACCGAGATAATCCTCAATCGCCTGCGCCCGTCGTCTGTCTGCTTTGGTCACCAGGCTCAGCGCAAGCCCGGACTGGCCAGCGCGACCGGTACGGCCGATGCGGTGGATGTGTACCTCGGGATCGCGGGTGAGTTCAAAGTTGATGACGGCGGAGAGTTCTTTGATGTCGATACCGCGCGCCGCGACATCGGTGGCCACCAGAACGGATGCGCTCTTGTTGGCAAAGCGTGCCAGCACCTGATCCCGCTCGCGCTGTTCCAGGTCACCATGAATCGCCAGAGCCGAAACTTGGCGCTGCGTCAGGGCGTCGGCCACTTCCTGACATTCCTTTTTGGTGTTGCAGAAGACCAGGGTCGACTCCGGGCGGTAATGGCCAAGAATGCGGGCCACGGCTGCAAGGCGCTGGTCGCTCTCCACCTCGAAGAAGAGTTGCTTGATCTGGAGATCATCGTGGCGCGCCTCAACCTTGACTGTGACCGGGTTGCGCTGCACCGTCGAACTCATGGCAGAAATTGATTCGGGGTAGGTGGCCGAGAAAAGCAGAGTCTGCCTATGCTTGGGGGTGGCGGCAACAATGGTGGCGAGATCTTCCTGAAAACCCATGTCGAGCATGCGATCGGCTTCGTCCAGAATCAGCATTTTCAGGGATTTCAGCTCAAGGCTGCCGCGCCGCAGGTGATCGAGAATGCG
>JAAXQG010000064.1 GCA_012974445.1 Desulfuromonadales bacterium | reverse complement strand
AGGGAAAGATAAAACGCCAATTCCAACAACGAAACATATTCGGTTAATGCAAAACACCCATACATCCATAGAGAATGCTTCGACCCAAAACATCGACTGTAAAGCAAATATCGAGAGTGAAACAACAGATCAATGGAGTAAAACACCGGCTACAATGGAAAGACTCTCCCCCCAGAGAACACTCGATAAAAAGGTTTACAAAGCGATTTTCCGTACGCAAATAAAATATCATTCAGCCACTTCCTGTCGAAAAAAAAACGCACTAAGGCACTGTTTCAAAAGGACATACCGAAGTTCCACAGCAATACTTAAAAATATTCTATTGACAGAAATAAAACGCCGTAATATTTTCACATCACACAATCATCAAACACGAGTTCAAGACACACGCAAAAACAGGTTTCAATCTCCTTCGGGAGATCGGTGAGAGGGGGGCAAAGTGGCGGAACGCGACAAGGATTCATATTCGATTCAAGCCGTCGACAATGCCATGGATCTGCTCGAGGTGCTCTGCGAGGAAGACGAAGGCGTGCGCATTTCATATCTCAGTGAAAAACTGGGCATGAACAAAACAAGTGTTTTTAGACTTCTGGCCACTTTTGAAAATCGTGGTTATGTTGAAAAAATTAAAGGGAGCGGCAAGTACAGCCTGGGTATTTCCGCCTATGAGATGGGTCAGAAGTTTCTCTCCAAAATGAACATTCTGCGTAAGGCTCGCCCTGTCATGGAAAAGCTGGCCCGCGAGATTAACGAAGCAATCTACCTTGTTATTCGCCGTGACGACCAGGGCCTCTTTCTGGACGTGGCTGACACGACCCACCAGGTCAAAATCATCTCTCTAGTGGGCAAGAAATACCCCTTAAAGAGTTTCTCTGCCGGGCAAGTCATTCTAGCTGGAACGGGGGGGACAGAGACTCTGCACCTAAGCGATCAGGGAAATCTTGGAGAAGGAATCACCAGCCTGTCGGTCCCGCTGATTATCAGATCAGGCGATGTACCCGCAGCTCTCTGTATCGTTGGGCCAAGTTACAGAATGCCCCGGGATGCTGCAGAGGAAAGGCTGATTCCCCGCCTCAAGGAGGCAGGAGATGTCATCTCAAGCAAACTCGGATATGTAGGTCATTATCTCGGTACTGCTGCCGTTTAAAAACCAGACCATAACTCTTAATTAGAACTTCGAAAGGAGGTGGCGACAGGCTTCCAAAACAACCACCGGGCCGACCTGACCGGCCAGTCATTTCAAGATTGCTCAACAGGAAATCATCATTTTTAGAGGAGGCATTTATGGACAGAAGTGCACAAGCCTATTGGTCGACAGTTATAAAGCTGCTGACCAAAGTACTGGTTGTCTGGTTCATCGTATCGTACGGATGCGGAATCCTGCTGGCCCCTGCGCTCAACAACATTCATCTTGGAGGTTATCCGCTGGGCTTCTGGTTTGCGCAGCAGGGTTCGATCTACGTCTTCGTGTTCCTCATCTTCTATTATGCAAGGAAGATGGGACAGATTGACGAAGAATTTGACGTTCACGAAGACTAAGGGGGCGATATATGGATCTTCAAACTATCACTTACATTGTTGTTGGACTTAGCTTCTCTCTTTACCTCGGCATTGCCTACTGGGCACGCGCCGGAAGCACCAAGGAATTTTACGTTGCCGGTGGGGGTGTCCACCCCATCGTGAACGGAATGGCCACAGGTGCCGACTGGATGTCCGCGGCGTCCTTTATCTCCATGGCGGGACTTATCGCCAACATGGGTTACGGCGGCGGTCTCTTCCTCATGGGCTGGACCGGAGGCTACGTTCTGCTGGCCATGCTGCTGGCCCCATACCTGCGCAAGTTCGGCAAATTCACCGTACCCGCTTTCATAGGTGATCGCTATTACTCCAAGAAAGCCAGCGCCGTGGCGGTTATCTGCCTGCTGGCGGCATCCATCACCTACATCATCGGTCAGATGACCGGCGTCGGAGTCGCCTTCTCCCGCTTTCTGGGCGTTTCCAACGAAACCGGTATTTTCATCGGTATGGGTATCGTCTTCATGTACGCCGTTTTCGGGGGAATGAAGGGCATCACCTACACCCAGGTCGCCCAGTACTGCGTCCTAATCCTGGCCTACACCGTACCGGCGATCTTCATCTCCCTGAACCTCACCGGAAACCCCCTCCCCCAGCTTGGCCTCGGATCCGATCTGGTGGGCACTGACATGACCCTGCTCTCAAAGCTGGACCAGGTCGTTACCGACCTCGGTTTCGGCAAATACACCACGGCGCTGCCTGGCAGCACCCTGAATATGTTCGTCTACACCGTTTCCCTGATGATCGGTACCGCTGGCCTGCCCCACGTTATTGTTCGCTTCTTTACCGTCCCCAAGGTTAAAGATGCACGCTCCTCCGCTGGCTGGGCTCTGGTCTTCATTGCCATTCTCTACACCACCGCCCCCGGCCTTGCTGCCATGGCGAAGCTCAACCTCCACGGTACCATCAACAAGGCCGTCATGGACGTTCACAACGACGGTTCCGTTACCATCAACAATGGTGACCTCTTCGACAACAACAACAGCCTCAAGCACAGTGAGCGTCCCGCCTGGATGAAACGCTGGGAAGCAACCGGCCTGCTTAAGTTCGACGACAAGAACGGCGACGGCCGCATCCAGTACTACAACGACAAAACCAAGGATGCCACCGTTCTGGCCAAGGCTGAAGCTGCCGGCTGGAAGGGCAACGAGCTCAACGTCAACCGCGACATCATCGTACTGGCCAACCCCGAAATCGCCATGCTGCCCAACTGGGTTATCGCCTTGGTTGCCGCCGGCGGTCTCGCTGCAGCCCTCTCCACAGCTGCTGGTCTGCTGCTGGCCATCTCCTCAGCCATCTCTCACGATCTCCTGAAACAGATCTGGATGCCCGACCTCAGTGAAAAGGCTGAGCTGCGGGCTGGCAAGATCTCCATGGCCGTCTCCCTGCTCATCGCAGCGTACCTGGGACTTAACCCCCCAGGCTTTGCGGCAGGCACCGTGGCTATCGCCTTCGGCCTAGCCGGAAGTTCTCTCTTCCCCGCTCTAATGATGGGTATTTTCAGCAAGACCATGAACAGAGAAGGCGCCATCGCCGGTATGCTCACCGGTCTCGGAGTCACCATGTTCTACGTCTTCGCTCACAAGGGTCTCTTCTTCATCAAGGGAACTGAGTATGTCGATTTCTTTGGCGGAGCCAACTTCTTCTTCGGCATCTCCCCCAATGCCTTCGGTGCCATTGGTGCTTGTGCCAACTTCGCCGTAGCCATAATCGTATTGAAAATGACTGCTCCTGCACCTCAGCATATTCAGGAACTGGTCGAAAGCGTCCGTATCCCCCGCGGTGCCGGTGGAGCAGTCGACCACTAAAAGTTGAGTCTGTCCTTCGATCAGTTCCAGTGATCGATCAACCCCGCCAGCTGCGCTGGCGGGGTTTTTTTCCAAGTTTTTTTATTGATTGCCTCTGCCCTACTCAGGTACAAGAGTGACTGCTTCTCATTTCTGTCTCACAGGAGTTTAGAATGGTTTTTAATGTCAGCATCGCGATGACATGGATTTTATTTCTTGCCCTATTCCCCATGGGTTTCTTCTGGTTCAGAAGGGCATGGAGAATTCTGGTCAAGAAAAATTATTCTGAAGTGGCGCTCAAGCATGGTGAGTCACCTTCGAACCCCAAAAAATATGCCCCTTTCGTCGCCATCCTGAACCTGGGATCCGGATGCATTGCCCTGATCATTATCATCGGCGTCGGCATCGGGCACTTCCATTACGAAACATGGAGCGCCATGGCCGGAATCACGATCTGGTCGAAAATATTTATCGACTTCATCATCAGCCGTCAGGCTCACCCTTACAAGTTCGGCAGAAAGAAAAAATCCAGCTGATTTTCGTATCCCCTGGCTACGCAGGGTCTTTTCCACCGCGATGGGCTGTGCTAATATCTCAAACAAACTTAAAGGTCTCCGGTTCGGAGACCTTTTTTTCTTTCAATGCCTTGATCCAGGCAGTACGGGAGGAACAAAATGGGCCTGATCAGAAAACTCAGAGATACGGAACCCTTCAACCAGTTGCCCGATGAAGTTTTCGCCGAATTCGATGAATCAGCCATTCTGAAAAAGTTTCCGCCCCACACCCACATCTTCAACCAGCACGACTCCCCAACCGGCTACCTTTACGTAATCAAAGAAGGGCTGGTAGAGATCGTTGCCCTGACTCCGGGGGGAGTGGAGATGGTCGTGGATTACCGCAAGGAGGGGGCCTTCTTCGGAGGCACGCCCGTCTTCACCAATGAGCCCTATACTGCTGGTGCGCGCACGGTCAAGTCCACCGCGTGCTACCTTATCCCCGATCACCTTCTGGCTAAGGCCGCCCAGAAATCACCTAAAATTTCCGAATACTTCACAAAGGCCATATTTTCCAGGGTTCGCAGTCTCTACTCAGATATGGTCAGCGACCATTCTCAGAAGGCCCTGACCCAGATGGAAGCGTTCCCGTTCAAAAAACGCCTCTCTGAGATAATGACCACCCCTGTGCAATGTTGCTCCCGCACAACCAATGTTCGAGAAATCGCCCGAATCCTCACCCATAAAGGAATCGGAGCTATCCTCGTCAGTGACGAGAGCAATTTTGCCGCCGGAATTATTACAGAACACGACCTGGTCACCAAGGTGCTTGCCAGAGAAGACATAGACCCCCAGCTCGCCACGGCATCAGAGGTCATGACAGCCAATCCCTTCACCATGAGCCCCGACACCTACATGTATGAAGCGACAACCTTCATGATGGGGCACAGGATCAAGCACATGCCCGTGCTCGACCGAGGAGAGGTCGTCGGCATCGTCACCCTCCAGGACCTGATGAAGTACCGAAGCCAGAAATCGATGCTTCTGGTCGGCAGTGTCAAGGAAGCCAGCAGCATTGAGGAGCTTCAAACCATCAAGGGGGAGATCATCAAGGTCGCGAAGGCCCTGATGGGCGAGACTCGCTCCCCCTTTGAAACCATGGAGATCATCTCCTACATCCATCACTGCATCCTGCGCAGAGCCTACGAGATCGTCCTGGAAAACTACCAGCAGCAGGGGCATATGCTCCCCGACATCCGTTTCTGTTTTGTCATCATGGGCAGCGGCGGACGCAAGGAGATGCTTCTTGATCCTGACCAGGATAACGGTTTTGTCTACGAGAATTTTCCAGATTCGAGGGTTGAGGAAATTGACGCATTTTTTGTTCCCCTGTCACAGAGCCTGGTCGATGCCTTCAATACCATCGGCTACCCTCTTTGCAGTGGAAAGGTTATGGCCAACAACCCGCAGTGGCGCGGAAGGCTCAAGGAGTGGCGGACGAGAATCGCTGATTGGACCCGAAACCCCGAGCCGCAGAAGGTGATGTATTCCTCCATTTTCTTCGACTTCATGCCCCTGGTGGGTGACCCGACCCTCTGCCAGGACTTGCGCGACATCGTCCATTACCAGGTTCGGGAAAATCCCGCGTTCCTCTATCATATGATGGAACAGGATCTGAAGCACAAAGTACCTCTCGGGCTTCTTGGTCGATTCATTGTCGAGAAGGAAGAGGCTCACAAGGGGCAGCTCTCCATCAAGCAGGCAGGAAGCATCTTTATCGTAGACTGTATCCGCATGTTTCTTCTTGAAAAAGGGATCGATGCCATTACCACCATCGAGCGCCTGGATGAACTGGTCAAACTCAACGTATTCAACCAGGAGACCTCCGAGCATATCAAGGCGGCCCTTGAGGCCTTCACCTTTCTTCGCCTGCGCAATGAAATCGAATTGATCGACCAGGGGCTTCCCCCCACGCACTATCTCGACCCTCATGAACTCACCAAAAATGAACAGGACCTTCTCAAGGAGGCGTTCAGGGCCGCCAGCAAATTACAGGATTCTACCAAGCGGCATTTCGGTCGCATCATGGGCTCATAAAAAAAGCCCCGGCTTGCTGCCGGGGCTTTTTTAGGTTATGAACCCGTTATGTGTTGAAGCGGTAATCTTAAGCAGATGCCCTGTAAGGAGGTCTGCCATGGACACACAAGCTTTGCAACACTGGTTGACACAATTGAGTGAACTCAGCCCCAATCAGAGAATCATACTACAGAAGGCTTTAAACGCCCCGCCACAGCAGGCTGTTCTTGAAGGCAGGCTACCGGACTTGTCGAGCTCTGCCCACACTGCCACGCAGCGGCTAAGCTATTGGCACCGTGGGGCTGGAGTCGAGGACTTCGCCGGTAACGCTGCCGAGCTTGCTCGGCGTACATGTAATACCCTGACAGGGACAGCCCTGGCGCATCTGCGCAAAGCGCCGCGCTGGATCCAGTTTGCCCAAACCTTGATCAATGGCCTTACGGTACGAAAAGAGGCCAGGCTGTGCGGCATCAGCAAAAACACGGCCCTTAGTTGGCATCATCGTTTTCTGGCCTCTGCGGCAACGCACAAGGCGAAGTGCGAACGTGGCATTGTTGAGGCTGATGAGACGTTCTTTCTTGAGTCCTTCAAAGGGCAGCGTCACCTGCCCCGTGCGCCTCGAAAACGTGGAGGTGTCGGCAAGACTCGTGGAACAGGACCCGAGCAGATCCCCGTCATAGTGGTGCGTGACCACGAGGGCAACATCGCCGATTTCCATCTGGTGAAACTAGATGCACGGCATGTCCAGGAGGCGCTCATGCCGCTGATTGATAGCGAGTCCGTGCTGTGTACGGACGGGGCAGGCGTCTATGCCGCATTTGCCAGGGCCAGTGGAATAACGCACCAAATCGTGCATGCCCGCCCAGGGCAGCGCGTACAACAGGGCTTTTTCATATCCAGAATGTCAACGCTTACCACAGCCGACTCAAAGGTTGGGTGGCCAGCTTTCATGGAGTCGCCACCCACTACCTTGACAATTACCTGGGGTGGAGACGCATGTTGGAGCGATATTCAGATGCAATCCAGCCGACCCACTACATTCAGGAGGCTCTGGGGCGGCCATGCAACACATAACGGATACATAGCCAAAAAAAAAGACCGCCATGGCGGTCTTTTTTTTACGATTGCAACTACTTTCAGTCCATGCGTTTACGCAGGAAGGTTGGGATATCGTACTCCTCATCCCCTCCGTGAGTCAGCCCCATCCGCCGAGGCGAATCCTGCTGACTGTTGCGGATAAAAGTGGGCAGATCTCTGTCGACCTTACCTGTAGCGATAGGAGAAGTTCCTGATTTAAACGAGGAACCGCGGCTCTTATCGAAGCTGTCGCCAAAACCTGTGGCAATGGCCGTAATTTTTATCGTATCGCCTAGCTCCTCGTTGATCACCAGACCGACAATGATATTGGCATCTTCATGTACTTTTTCGTGAATAATGCGCGAGGCCTCATCGAACTCTTCCATGGTCATGCTGGAAGATCCCGAAATATTTACCAGCACCCCTTTGGAGCCGGAGATATCGATGTCTTCAAGCAGTGGGCTGCTGATAGCCCCAAGCGCAGCCTCGGTGGCCCTGTTTTCTCCCTCGGCAATACCGATACCCATCATCGCCATGCCGCGCTCGCTCATAATCGCCTTAACGTCCGCAAAGTCGACATTGATCAGACCGCTGGTGGTAATCAGGTCAGAGATGCCCTGCACCGCCTGACGCAGTACATCATCGGCGGGCTTAAAGGCGTCGAGAATACTCATCTTTTTGCCAGCCAGACCGATGAGACGATCGTTGGGAATGACGATCAGGGAATCGACCACGTCCTTCAGAACGCATGCTCCCTGCTCTGCTTTCTGCATCCGCTGGCGACCCTCACGGGTAAAGGGCTTAGTAACCACCCCCACAGTCAGAGCGCCAAGCTCCTTGGCAACTTCAGCGATAACAGGAGCCGCACCGGTACCGGTGCCTCCGCCAAGCCCCACGGCGACAAATACCATGTCGGCGCCTGCCAGAACCTCTGCCAGTCGAGCCCGATCTTCCATGGCAGCTTCGCGACCTACCTCAGGATTGGCCCCTGCGCCAAGCCCCTTGGTCAGCTTGGTTCCCAATTGAACCTTGAGTGGAGCGCGGCTGTTACGCAAGGCCTGCGCATCCGTGTTGGCGGCAATAAACTCGACCCCCTCGACATGCGCGGCAATCATCGTGTTGATGGCGTTACCGCCACCGCCACCGGCACCGATGACTTTTATTTTTGCTGATTGGTCGATATTATCATCGAACTCAAACATGAAGCCCTCCACTCAAACGTACGTAGTTCTCCCGAAACGCGCTATGCGCTCGATAAAGCGTCTATTTACCATGATCAGAAAAACTCACCAAGCCATTCTTTCATACGCCGGGTGATTTTGTCGAAAATATTTTCCTGCCCGATCCTGAAATTATTCAAGCTCATATGGGTGCTGCCGTATCGCACCAGTCCGACGCCGGTAGCGTAGATCGGGGAATTGACCACATCAGTCAGCCCGCCAATATCCTGAGGAACCCCTCGCCGAACCGGCAGATTGAAGATCTGCTCAGCCACCTCGGGCATTCCGGGAAGAATGGAAGAACCACCGGTGATGACAACACCCGAGGCAATAAGATGCTCGTAACCACTTTTGATCAGCTCCCGGTTTACAAGCATGAAGATCTCCTCCACCCGGGGCTCAAGAATCTCAGAGAGCAGTTGACGGGAGAGCCTGCGGGGTTCGCGGCCACCTACCGAAGGAACCTCAATCACCTCATCCTTATTGACCATACCGGCCAGACAGCAGCCATGGGCCTGCTTGATCTTTTCGGCTTCAGCCATGGGGGTGCGCAGCCCAACGGCAATATCATTGGTGAGGTGATTCCCCCCCAAAGACAGGACCGAGGTGTACTTGATCGCACCATCGACGTAAATAGCGATATCAGTGGTGCCGCCACCGATATCCACCAGAGCCACGCCCAGATCTTTTTCGTCCTGAGAGAGAACGGCTTCGGCCGAAGCCAGCTGCTCGATGACAATGTCGGCAACATCCACCCCGGAGCGATTACAGCTCTTTACTATATTCTGGGCGCTGGCCACGGCGCCGGTGACGATATGAACCTTGGCTTCAAGGCGCACGCCACTCATTCCCAGCGGCTCCTTGATACCATCCTGATCATCAATGATAAATTCCTGAGGCAGGATATGAATCACCTCGCGGTCCATAGGGATGGCAATGGCTTTAGCCGCATCGATGACCCGCCGAACATCATCCTCGGTGACCTCGCGATTTTTGATCGCGATGATACCCTGGGAGTTAAAGCCCCGGATATGACCACCGGCGATTCCAGTGAAGACAGACTTGATCTCGCAGCCCGCCATAAGCTCCGCATCGTGCAGCGCCTTTTTAATGGCGGTCACGGTACTCTCGATATTGATCACCACGCCCTTGCGCAGCCCCTTGGACGGACAGGTACCGATACCCACGATATCCAGCCCCTCGTTTGTCAGGCTCCCGACGATGACGCAGATCTTAGTCGTACCGATATCGAGTCCTACGATCAGGTTGTCATTTTGATTGGACATGAAAACTTTATTCCCTCCCGGTCAGCCCTTCCCGATTTCGGGTTCAGCAATTTTGACGATCAGACGGTGACTGATATTCAAATCGATGTACTTTATAGCATAAAGCCTCATTTTAAGGTCTTTATAAATACGTTCAAGACGATCTAGTTTACTTCCGAAATCACCGCTGCCCATCCGGACCGGCACCCCCCCATTTAGAGTATAGAGAGTGAGCCCACCTTCGGGCTCAAGATGGATTTCCGAGAGTTCGTTGAGATTAAAGATTTCACGATCCGAGAGCTCATCGACCAGAGCCAGGGCAAGAAGCAGATCCTGGCGACTTTTTTGAGGATTTGACTCCAGAAGCTCCCTAGACATGCCTGTAATAACAGGAAAATCCAGATCGTCGCCAGCAGAGAGGACCTTGAAGACATCCCCTGAAGCATCGAGATAGTAGAGATATCCCAGATTAACGATCACTCTGGGCCGATGTTCCTTGACCCGAATCAGAAGTCGATTTGGGAATATGCGCTGAACCAGCGCTTCGGAAATCCAGGGATCGGCCTCAATGCGCCGTCCCACTTCCTGAAGGTCGAGATCAAAAAGCCCATCACCAACACTGAGCTCCGACAGGGCGAGCACCTCCTGCGAGGAAACACGCCCCGCTTCGACGACCTCGATACCCTGTATCGAAAAAACGGAAATTCTTTGCAACTTCTGTACCGCGACAGGCCAAACAAAGGGCGC
Source organism: Desulfuromonadales bacterium (assembly GCA_012974445.1). Taxonomy (GTDB): domain Bacteria; phylum Desulfobacterota; class Desulfuromonadia; order Desulfuromonadales; family JAAXQG01; genus JAAXQG01. The sequence goes on along the minus strand of JAAXQG010000064.1, from coordinate 2,594 downwards.
CGCCCAGAGCACTCCCACCGCCAGGGCAAGAATCGTAGCGCGCCCCAAAATCCGTGGCCAGGGCAGAGGCTTACGGCTTTTTTTGGGACGGTTGCGTCGCACCGACTTTTGCGTACAGATTTTAAAATCCCGCATGGGTATTCCTTACGTCAAATCCCGTAATTACCGGCCAAAAAACTACCTGTTGATCCCCGCTCCAGCGAGGATGCGGCGAGTAAGTTCTTCGAAGCTGATCCCGGCTTCGCCAGCAGCCTTAGGCAGAAGACTGGTCGGGGTCATTCCGGGGATGGTATTGACCTCCAGACAGAAACACTCCCTCTCGCGCACCATGAAATCCACCCGCGCCGCACCAAGGCATCCAAGGATGCGACAGGCTTCCTGGGCAATCCTCTGCACCTTCTGATACATAAGGGGCTCGATAGGCGCCGGCACCAGATACTGGGTCTTTCCCTGGGTGTACTTGGCGGTGTAATCGTAGAATCCCCCCTCGGCCTGCACCTGAATCACTGGCAGCGCCTCACCATCCAGCACTCCAACGGTCAGCTCGATCCCATCGATGAAATCTTCGATCAACACCAGATCGTCATGTTTCAATGCGTCGACGATCCCTGAGCGCAGCTCAGCGCTGTTTCGGGCGATACTGATTCCAATGGTTGAGCCCTCCCGGGCCGGCTTGACCACCAGGGGGAAATGCCGCAACTTCGACAGCGCCGCCTCCAGTTCGTCACCACGGCGAAAGACCTGGTACCCCGGGGTCGGCAGTTCATGGAAAAGCAGCAACTCCTTGGTCGTCAGCTTGTCCATGGCGACACTTGAAGCCCTCACGCCGCTGCCCGTATAGGGGATATTCATCAGCTCAAGCAGCCCCTGCACCGTTCCGTCTTCCCCATAGCGACCATGAAGAGCGATAAAGGCGCAGTCCACCCCCGCCTGACGCAGCTGCAGGGGCAGGTCCCGGCTTACATCGATACCCACGGCATCATAGCCCAGCCCCAGCAGCGCTTCCAGCACCGCAGCTCCGGTCTTGAGGGAAACATCCCGCTCAGCGGAAAGGCCTCCCATCAGAACGCCGATTCTTTGATCTTTCATCGTCTTATCCTGTATTTTTTCAGGGTTCAAATGATCGCCTCCCCCCAGATTCGCACTTCGGTTTCCAGTCGGATGCCGCTGTGGCCAAGCACCCGGGAGCGCACATCTTCCATCAGTGCCTCGATCTCTGCGGCGGTTGCCGCCGCCTCGTTGAGGATGAAATTGGCATGTTTCATCGACACCCGCGCACCTCCCCTCCGAAGTCCCCGACAACCGGCCTCTTCGATGAGTTTCCAGGCGCTGCGCCCTGGCGGGTTTTTGAAAACCGACCCGGCATTTCCCCTCCCGGTCTCCTGGGTATTGAGGCGCTGCTGCCTCCAGAACTCCAGTCGATCTTCCAGAGTCTGGCGATGCGCCGGGCGAAATTCCAGAGTCGCCGCGCAGATCAGACTGCGCTCGGGGCGATGAAGCTGGCGGTAACTGAAATTCAGCTCTTCAGCGCCAAGGCTGAGCACTCCCTGCTTGCTGCAGAGCTGAAGCGATCTGACCATTGATCCGATTTCACAGCCCCCTGCTCCGGCGTTTCCAGCCAAGGCGCCCCCCACCGACCCGGGGATGCCCCAGAGTTCTTCGAGTCCCCCCAGCCCAAGTTCAACCGCAGAGCGAATCAGCCGAGCCAGAGAAACTCCGGCGCCGACCTGAACCCGCGTGCCCTCAAAGACCAGGGTCGTAAGTGCACGGCAGTCAATAACCGCTCCCCGAACCCCGCCGTCGCGCACCAGCAGATTACTTCCACCGCCCAAGGGGTACCAGGGGATCCCCGCTGCCGAGCACTGCGCCAGGGCCAGGCAGAGGTCCTCCTGGTCCCGGGGCACCAGCATGAGATCGGCAGGACCACCCACCCCCCAGGTCGTATGGCGGGCCATGGGTTCGTTTTCCAGAATCTGCCCCCTGAATTCGCAGGCCAGCGACGCAGGCATTTTCAGCTTCATTTCTCCTTCAGCCGGGCGATCAGGTCTTCCCCCGTCTGCCAGATATTACCTGCCCCCAGAGTAATCACGATGTCGCCATCGGCAACCACCGCTTCGAGGTGAGTCAGCAGGGCTTCGCGTCCCGAGACATAGTGAGCATCCCTGTGCCCGTGCTGAATAACTCCATCCACAAGCTCCTTGGCCCCAACCCCTTCGATGGGGGCTTCACCCGCGGCATAGACGTCGGTCACCACCAGATGATCGGCCTGATAGAAGGCCCGGGTAAAATCTTCCATGAGCGCCTGAGTACGGCTATAGCGATGAGGCTGGAAGACGGCGACAATACGGCGATCCCAACCGCTGCGGGCTGCCGCCAGGGTCGCCTTGATCTCGGTGGGGTGATGACCGTAATCATCAACCACCATCAGAGCCTCGTCATGCTTGATCTGAAAACGCCTCTGGACGCCGCAGAACCCCTCAAATCCTTCGGAAATCGTGGCAAAGGGGATATCAAGTTCCATGGCGACAACGACAGCCGCCAAGGCGTTGAGCACGTTGTGCTGCCCCGGCATGGCGATATGCACCCCCCCCAGC
>JAAXQG010000275.1 GCA_012974445.1 Desulfuromonadales bacterium | reverse complement strand
TGATTGGAGAGATCAAACATACGTCGGCAGTGTTCAAGAGATTGCTCCAGACTACAGCAGGGAAATTGTCCTACTCAATAAATCGCCCCAGCCGGTTTCCGACGAATTTAAAAATGCGGTCTTGGCCTTAGACAAAAATAGGCTACGTTTGACGGCAGAGTCGATGTTCGATTTGCGGGCGCGGATTCATATCTTGAAAAGATCTGAAGAGAGATTAATGGGACTCACCGAGGGTCAACAGGAGTATCTGCAAAACGAGGGGGTGGAGGTCACCGAGGAAACGACCGGGGAAACGATGACCGCCTTCAGCCCGAAATACTACGCCGATCCCGATTATAAAGGAACAAGCAAGAATTAGGGTTTCTTTGCACGGAGGCGCTCGATGAGCGCCGTGACCTCGTCGAGGCGGGTACGGACCTCTGCTTCTGTCCTGGACACCTCTTCGGGCGGCGCGCCTTTATCGACCGCATCCTCGAAATCCGTCACCGCGATACCGAATATTTTTAGCAACCGGCGGGTCTCCTCGCTCGGCATGACTTCCTCCTTTCCCGGCTCAAAGGCCTTGCATCCCTTCCTCACTTCCCGGATTTTTCCCTTGTACAGGCTAACATGATAGGGATACCTCGATGGGATCGCAAGCCCTTTCCCAGAAATGAGCAGAAAAAAGATGTGGGGACAGTTCTGTTGTGTTGACGTGTCGGAAATGCGGCCGTAATATAGAGCTATGAAGCACGTGGTTTTTCGAATGAATCGCATTATTGCAGCAATAGTTCTGGCCGCTGCGGCGTGCCTTATGCCCGCCGCTTGGGCAGGCCAGACCGACGAACGCCTGGATGCCCTGTTTGACCGCCTCAAGACCACCGACAGCGAGACCGAGGCGGCGGCGCTCACATACCAGATCTGGGTTATCTGGCGGCAGCCCGAAAACGACATCGTTGACACCCTCATGTCCAAAGGGATCGAGGAAATATCGCGCCGCGACTACGAGGCGGCGGTGGACACCTTCAGTGAGGTGATCAAGCTCGAGCCGGACCTGGCCGAAGGATGGAACAAGCGGGCCACGGTCTACTACCTGATGGGCGAATATGAGGCGTCGGTGCGCGATATCGAACGGACCCTCGCCCTCGAGCCACGTCATTTCGGGGCGCTCTCGGGACTCGGCTTCGTCTATATCAGCCTCGGCGACAATCGAGCGGCGATAGGGGCCTTCGAGGCGGCGCTCGAGATCAATCCCTATTTGCCTGGCGCGCGAGCGCGCGTTGAGGAACTGCGTCGGCGCCAGCGCCGCAAAGCAATCTGACGGCACAATACTCCTGCACTCAGCTGCTGAACACCCCAAAAATTCTTGAGAAGATCAAAAAGGGACTAGGCCGCTGGGTGCGGCCTGCTAAGACGGTCGTGCGAAAGGGGACCGAGAAACGGCTACTTAAGCTTTACTCCACAAAGGTAACAATGACTGGCACGCCCGAGTACAAGGCCTTTTTTGCAATTCACACACCTGGATAAGACGAAATAGATCGGTGTGAATACTCCGCCGAGAATGATGCCGATCAGTTCTAGTTCACCGTCACTGAATCCCTTTGCATCGAGGACGACCAGTACAACGATGAGCAGAAAAACGAGAAGCGCAAGGGCAATGTTTCCCCACCAACGGTTTCTCTTGAATTGTTCTTGCAGTTCTCGGATTTGATGCTCACTCAGGTTGACTTGACGCGACTCTTTCGGAACTCTTTTCAGCGGTGCTGCACACTTCGGACAATAATCCCAGTGTGTACTGGCAAAAAGCTGTTGAAGATCCCACCGTTTTGAGCAGGCAGGACAACGCCAGACCTTCCAATTGAATCGGATTAAAGCCAACCCCACCAAAAGCCAAAAAATCACCAGTCCTTTAAGAAGGCCCTCATCTTTGATGTATACAAGAAGAAAGAACGACGCAAAGAAAAAGACAAAGAAAGTCACATTGGCAAGAGTGACCCTCCGTCGTAATTCCCGGAATTGCTCCTGAAGGTGGATTTTGTCGACGTCTGTGTAGTGCTGTGGTGGCATATCCTCTGCTCGCGGACCTGGATCACTGCACCCATCTCAGAAAGGCGCATGCAGGGGACATGCCACTGCCTTACCTGTCTGCGTTTTTCCAACCGAGGGACAGGGATGAAAAATCAGGGAGGACTAGCTCTAGGCGAAGTCCGGCTCGTTGCCAGGCTTCCACTTGATGCCGCAGCCCACGCTGGGCTTTTGATCTTGGGGGAGGGGCCCACCCGCAAGGGCCGCATCCAAAGCCGCACGAAGGTCCTTCCCTGTCACTGGAATGTCGCTCTTTGGACGGCTGTCGTCGTATTGCCCCCGGTAGATGAGCTTGCGATCCTTGTCGAAAAGGAAGAAATCCGGTGTACACGCGGCCCGATAGGCTTTGGCCACCTCCTGGGATTCATCAAAGAGGTACGGGAAAGTAAAGCCGCACCGCTTGGCGGCCTCGGCCATTTTGTCGGGGGCATCATCTGGATACCGCTTGACATCGTTCGAGTTGATCCCCACGACCGCCACCCCCTTGGGTTCCAGCAGGTCTTCGAGCGTCTGGGCGATGTCGGTCGTCATGCGTTCTTGAACCTGCAGACGCCTCGAGAACATCTCCACCAGCCGCGGGATCTTCGAAAGGCCCACCACCTTGCCGTCCGGGATGTAGGCCACGTGGGCGCGCCCGAGGAAGGGCAGCAGGTGGTGCTCGCAGAGGCTGTAGAGCTCGATGTCCTTGACGATCACCATCTCGTCGTAGG
>JAAXQG010000220.1 GCA_012974445.1 Desulfuromonadales bacterium | reverse complement strand
GGCAATAACATTGCCTACAAAACAAGAACGGGCGTCGCCAATCAACGCCGAAGTGCGATGACGAATGTGCGAAAACACTTTCTCCATTCAAGGCAGAATTCAGAAAAAAGCTCCACCGTACCGCCACCCACAAGACTGCAGCAACCCTAGTGAATCGATCAAGTTCAACAAAGGGAGTAAGTAAATGAAGCGTATTCAAGCTCTGATCTGGGTTTTATTCCTCGCGATTTCTTTCGCGGCCCCCGCCACCGCGCACAGCGCCCTGAGCGATTATTTCGTCGATACCGACTGGCTGGCGAACCAGAAGGGCGAGACCCAGGTCGTGGACGTTCGGGTGATTCCCCTGTACCTGCTGGGACACATCGACCAGGCCGTCCATATCGACAAGCAGGAGTTTCTCTCCACTCGCGACGGAGTAAAAAGTCTGGTTCCAACCGTGACGGAGTTCGAGGCCCTGATGGATCGCTACGGCATCAACCCGGAGACGACCGTGGTGGCCTACGCCGACGACAAAAACCCCTACGCGGCCCGCTTCGTCTGGATGCTGCGCTACCACGGGCACGAAAAGTCCTTTGTGCTCGACGGCGGCTATGAGAAATGGAACAAGGAAGACCGCGCAACCGCCATGCTACCCACCAGGGTCGTGGCAACCAGCGGCTACAGGTGCCAACAGGGCCATGACGTCCGGGCCGACGCCGAAGATGTGCTGACCCGTCTGGCTAACCCTGCGGTGGTGATCTGGGACACCCGAAGCCCCGAGGAATACAGGGGAGAGAAGATCCGCGCCGACCGTGGAGGCCACATCCCAGGAGCGACCCCCCTGAACTGGGTCAACCTTCAGAAGGAGGTCGACGGAGTCAAGGTACTCAAGAGCGAAGCGGAAATCCGTGAGCTGCTGGCAGCAGAGGGAATTACCCCCGACCGTCACGTGATCGCCCACTGCCAGACCGGCATCCGCTCTTCCTATGCCACGCTGGTGCTGCTGGGACTCGGATTCAAGACGGCACAGAATTACGACGGTTCCTGGATCGAGTGGGCCAACAACCGCTCCCTCCCGGTGGAAGGGGAGCTTCTGGCTCGGAAGTAACCTGCTCCCGACCCCTCCGTGATAAACGTAAAAAAGCCCGGCAATGTGCCGGGCTTTTTTGTGCTGTTTCCAATGGATTGCCCGGATGCGGACTCAGCCCTCCGGTGGAAGAAAACCTCCCATCCATTCGGTTACCATGGCCTGGATACTGTCGAGGGTCTTGTAGTTTATCTCAAGCAGAACACCGTCCAGGGCCGTTTCGGCATCGGAAAATCCATCGAAAATCGTCAACATGACGATATCGAATTTCTCCGGACTTTCGCTCAGCAGTGATACGGCCAACTCCGCGATGCGAGCCGAACTCTGCTCTACCCCGTAATAACCATCAAAACCGATCAGCTCCTTCGCCCCTTCGCCGGTAACATCATGGAGCCCAGAAGGGCCATCCCCGCCAGCGAGCCGGACCATTCGGCCCTGCTGGACCAGGGTTTCAATGACAAAGGTCCGAAACCGGAGGATACGCCCCTGCTGCCCGATGACCTTCAGGGCCATGCCGTCCGTCTCAACTTCAGGAGTGTCCAGACCAATGCTGATACTGTCCTCCAGGGTCCGGGTCGATGGGGGGAAATCGGCAAAAGCTCCGGAGATTGCCCCCTGAGCTCTATCGACGCTCAACGGCTCAAATTCATGTAACAGGCAGGGTTCTCCCTTTCCAATGGCATTCATAACTGCCTCCGCCGATCTCTAAACCGGTTGATATCAAGGCAGTAAGCTTGGCAGCAATTAATCTACCTAGCAAGATCGTAACGGTTCATTGCGCCCAACTATCTTGACAGCTACACCTGTCCTGCTACCGTAAAGAATCATCCTGAACAGGAGAATCGCCATGAAATCGATCCGCATGCTTCTTGTTGCCCTGAGCCTTTCCCTCCTGCTCGGGGGCTGCCTCTATACCGATATTGAGATCCCTCAGGACACCGACCTGAACCAAACGGTCTTAGGAGCGAAACAGGGTGAAGCCTCTACCTACTCGGTGCTTTGGCTCTTTGCCTGGGGAGACGGGGGAACAAAGGCTGCCGCCGAAAACGGGGACCTGACCACCATCAATCACATGGATCGAAAAATTTTCAACATCCTCTTCGGCCTTTATTCCAGGACGACCACCGTCGTCTACGGAGACTGAGGGGCGTGAAACGGGCGCTGGTCCCCATCTGCCTGGCCCTGCTGCTTGGGGGCTGCTCTCAGGGACTGCTCTACACCCACACCATCAGTCCCCTGAGTACCAACATGGACCGCACCCCCACCGCATCGCGCACCGGTAGCGGCAAGGTAAAACACCTCCAGTACTACACCTCGGTGACCTGGGACAGCAATGCCATCGGCCGCATCGCCAATGAAAGCGGCATCGAAACCATTTATTTCGCCGACCTGGAGACGCACAGCGTGTTGCTCGGAATCTGGCGACAGTTCACCGTGCACGTCTACGGAGAATAGACTCGGAAAAACCGAATACTGCCCTGCAAAAAGCCCGGATGAACGCCCCATCCGGGCTTTTTATTGTCCCGCGCAGGAGAACTCGGGAGCCTGGATCCGCTATCCTTAGAAGAGGAGGCAACCATGTTCAGGGCCGACCCGAAGGAGATGATCCGCACCATCGAGGAGGAGTTCATCCTCACCCGAAGCATGACGGGACGGGGAATGCTTCCCGACAGGGTACGGGAGGCCTTCATCAGGGTGCCCCGTGAGGAGTTCGTCCCCCCGGCGCAGCGCCATCAGGCCTTCGG
>JAAXQG010000035.1 GCA_012974445.1 Desulfuromonadales bacterium | reverse complement strand
TTACGAAGCTCGGTTTCGATGGCATCAAGAGTTGCAAAAATACTCCCGCTCGCATCTCCGAAAACTTCGCGCCCCGTGAGATTGGACTGGAGCGTTTCTCCGGGAGCGATCTCGACCATGAAATAATCATCAGATCCCTGATAATCGAGAGGTGTTCCGGAAAAAGGAGGTGTATCCTCTTTAAAGCTGCTGAAGACGTGCTTTCCGTCGAACTTTGCGTTAGCCGCATCCAGCAACTCCTCACGCAGCTGGGCAACCTCGCTGGCGATGGTTTCCCGGTCATCGTCATTCATGGTTTCGGTCACTCCAGCAAGCCCCAACTCCTTGACTCGTGCGAGGATGTTTTCCACATAATCCAGCCGGGAATCAAACTGGGACAGCTTGTCGGCCGTAGTCTCCAGCGCCTTCGAAAACCGCTCAGTCTTCAGAATCTGCGTTCTGGTGTTGAGAACGGGGCGAATCGACGCGGGATTATCCGATGGCTTGTTCAGCTTCTTCCCGGTGGCCACCTGCATGCGCGCATCGGAGAGCCTTGAGCCTACCTTGTCGATTTGGCTCAGAATGTTTCTATAGGTAATGGATTCGGTTGTTTTCATGGCTTACCTCTTCAGCGCGAGGATCGATTCCATCATCTCGTCGACGGTGGACAGGAGCTTTGCAGCGGCCTCGAAACCCTGTTGATACTGCACCAGACTGATCATCTCCTCTTCAATGGAGACCCCAACGGTAGAGTCACGCAGGTTGTTGAGCTGTACCAGAGCGTCTTCGGTTCCGCTCAGGGTCAGGTCGTTCTGCCGAACCTCGAGCCCCACACTGGCCGCGAGCTTGCCGTAGAACTCGGAAAAAGTATCGTTGCCGACGATTGCCTTCTGCTGAAGGCCAACCATGTCCAGGGCATTGCGGTTATCCCCGACCCCACCAGCCTGTCCTGCAGCCACCAGGGCAGTATCCGTCTCCGACAGAGCCATGGACATGCCGTTGGCCGCACCGTCCCAGGCATTACCGGGAGGGGGGACAACGGCGGGGGCATTAAAGAAGAGTCCTCCCGCAGCGCCACCCAGATCCGTCGCCCCTGCGGCCGAATGGATACCATTGACCTCATTGACGATGGAGTAGGCCAGTCGGTCCACGTCGGAGCGGACCGAAGGGATGAAATTGTCACGGACCTCGAGCAGCCCCTTGACTTCGCCACCAACATTTGAGCTGTCGAGGGCTGCGGAAGAGCCCCCGTAGTTCAGGGTCATCTCTACATTTCCAGCCACCCTGGTCGCCGAAATCTGGTAAGCCGTGTTCCCCGACACCAGGGGCTGTCCGCCGGGGAGCTGAACCGACACCATCCCGTTGCTGCCCCTGTAGGAGCTGCCCCCCAGCGTCTGGGAAATATCCTGCAGCAGCAGGTCGCGCTGATCGAGATAGGAGTTGGGGGATAGCCCCATCGATTCGATGGAACTGATCTTCTGATTCAGATCCGCCACCTCCTTGAGCTTGGCGTTGATGCCATCGACCTTGGACAGGAGGGTGGAGTTGATGTTTTCCTGAGCAAAATCCAGCTGGGAGGAGACTTCGTGAAAGGAATCGGAGAGCAGTTCGCCATTCTGAAGGACGATCTGACGCTCCACCTCACCACTGGGGTTATTGGAGAGCTCCTGCCAGCTGTCGAAAAACTCGTCGATCTCGTAAGTCAGACTCGACTCGTTGATGCTGATGATCCGCTCCACCTCGGCCAGGGGCATCGACTGAGCACTGGAGCGTCCCATGTCGGCATTTTTATCCACCAGTTGCGCCTGGATAAAGACGTTATGGTCCCGACGGATATCCTCGACCCGGACCCCCTGCCCCAGAAAAACGCCGCCATACTCCACGCTGGGTGTACTGCCCAGGGTCATGCGCTGTCGTGAATAACCGGGCGTGTTGACGTTGGCGATATTATTTCCCGCGACCTCGATCCCCTTGCGGTTGGCCGAAAGGGACGTCTTGGCCGTATTGAGTGCTGTTGCCAGTCCTCCCATATCAGACTCTCCCGGAGAGGATCAACCCCTCGGTTGGCGCGTGAATTCTTTTACCGGCACCGCCGTAAGCAGCCGGAGAAAACTGCTTCTGGAAAAACTCCATAGTACTACGAATCGCATTGAGAGCGGACCACACCAGGTAGGCATTGCGACGGTTTTCACTCCGAATCTGCGAAGCCAACTCGATCAGATCTTCATCGAGCTCCTCGCTGGGAACTCCGGGCAACTTGTCAAGCAGCGCTTCCTTGCGGGAGACAACCGCCATGAGGCCCTTAGCATCGTTCGCCTTGGCCAGATCACGCTCCTGATGAATCAGATCGAGCAACTCTTCAAGTTGCGCACGAAGATCTACACTCATCGTCAGACCTTCCCTTCGACTAGAAAACGAAGCAGACTGCCCGCAACTTCACGGGAATCGGGCTTGTAAGTCCCACTGGCGACCTGAGCCTTTAGAGATTGGACTTTTTCGACTCTCGCTGCATCAACAGGCGCCACCGCCTCCCTGGCCTTGCCTGCTTGCTGCAAGGCCGAAGAGAAGTCAACCCGATCGCTCTTGCCGGCGAACTGCCCTTTCCTTGGGCCGTCAACGGGACGATTGGGCTTGCTGCCACCGATGGAACCGGGCACGCCTGCTCCATAAATTTTGATTGTCATAACTCTCACCTGTTTCTGTATATCGGGTTCGCATCCCTGCTGATGAACCTTTTTACGGAGAGATTCTCTCCTTCAGCAATCTCATCGACCGCCGCGAAGGAGAACTTTAGAAAAAAACCAAAAAATATCAGGGCCTCCCATGCAAAAAGAGCCCCCCGGATACGG
>JAAXQG010000203.1 GCA_012974445.1 Desulfuromonadales bacterium | reverse complement strand
AGATGTGTATAAGAGACAGGAGTGGTCTCTGGGGGGAGCCGACCCTGATCAACAACGTGGAAACTTTCGCCAATATCGCACCCATCATGGAACGTGGGGCCGTCTGGTTTGCCGGGCTGGGAACGGAGAAGAGCCGGGGGACCAAGGTCTTTGCCCTGTGCGGCGAGGTGGAGAACTCGGGGCTGATCGAAGTCCCCATGGGAATCAGCCTGCGGGAAATCGTTTTCGACATTGGCGGGGGACTTCCCGGCGGGGGGCGCTTCAAGGCTGCCCAGACCGGCGGTCCTAGTGGGGGTTGTATCCCCGAGGCCCATCTGGATACTCCTGTGGACTACGAGTCGCTTCAGAAACTCGGTTCCATCATGGGCTCAGGGGGGCTGATCGTTATGGGGCAGGGCAGCTGCATGCCCGATGTGGCCAAGTTTTTCATGGCCTTCTGCATGGATGAGAGCTGTGGCAAGTGCATCCCCTGCCGTGCGGGTACGGCCCAGCTTCATGGTCTTCTCGACAAAATCACCAGGGGGGAGGCGAACCGCACTGATCTCGATCAGCTAGAACAACTCTGTACCATGGTGGCCGAGACCAGTCTGTGCGGGCTGGGGGCCACGGCGCCCAATCCCATTGTGAATACATTGCGTTATTTCAGGGATGAGTATCTGGCCCATATCGATGGGAAAAGGTGCCCGGCCGGAATCTGTAATATCGAGCATCTTCCCGGAAGCATGGCGCCGGTTCAGGTTGGAAAGGGGAGTGACCTATGCCTGTAATTACCCTGACAGTCGATGGTGAGCTGGTCAGCGCCAGGCACGGACAGAGCCTTCTGGAGGTGTTGCGCGACCTCGGGGCCGATCTGCCCACTCTTTGCCAGTGCCCCGGACTGAGTGTCCAGGGGGGCTGTCGTCTCTGCCTGGTGGAAATCTCCGGGACGAACAAACTTCTGCCCGCCTGTACGACGGAGGCTGCCGAGGGGATGGCTGTGACTACCGGCAGTGAGCGACTGCAGGAGTATCGCCGCATGGTTGTAGAGCTGTTGCTGGCCGAGCGCAACCATACCTGCGCCGTTTGCGTCAGCAACGGCAACTGTGAATTGCAGGCCTTAGCGGCCAATCTCGGGGTGGATCATGTACGGTTCAGCTATCAGTATCCCGTAATGTCCATGGATCTGAGTCATGAGCGATTTGGCCTGGACCACAACCGCTGCGTGCTCTGTCTGCGGTGCCAGAGGGTCTGCGACGAGGTGGAAGGCGCCCATACCTGGGACGTCATGGCCCGGGGGGGCATGAGCCGGGTCATCACCGACATGCGTCGCCCCTGGGGGGAGAGCTCCACCTGTACGGGCTGCGGCAAATGCGTCCAGATCTGTCCCACCGGGGCACTTTTCGACAAGGGGATGAGCGTCTCGGAGATGGAAAAGGAAAGAGGCTTTCTGGAGAGGATTCTGGCCGGAAGGTCCCGCCATCAGAGCAAGGGGCAGGGCCATGGACGCAGTCGGAAGGGAAATGGCGATGAGTAAGAAAATACGTCTGGCTACGGCCTGGCTGGCCGGTTGTTCCGGTTGTCATATGAGTCTGCTCGATCTGCATGAGGAGTTGATCGGTCTCTTCGATGCCGTGGAGCTGGTTTTCAGCCCTCTGGCCGATGTGAAAGAGTTTCCGGCAGAGGTGGATATTACCCTGGTGGAAGGGGCGGTAGCGAACCTGGACAATCTGGAGCTGGCCGAAATCATCCGCAGCAACAGTCGGCTGGTGATCAGTTTTGGCGATTGTGCGGTGACCGGCAATGTGACCAGCCTGCGCAATCAGATCCCGGTGGAAGACCTGCTCAGCGCCGTGTACCGCGAAGGGGCCGCGTCGCTTCCAGGCAGCGGGGATGCTGAGGGGATTGTCCCCAAACTCCTGCCCCGGGTGCTTCCGCTGCATCAGGTTGTGAAGGTCGATGCCTATCTGCCCGGTTGTCCACCTTCGCCCCAGCGGATCTCCGCAGCGATCAATGCACTTCTTGCCGGGGAGTTGCCGAAATTACCCCCCGATATGCGTACCTTCGGTTAAGGAGTGAAACCATGAGCCGTACTATCATTATCGATCCCGTGACCCGCATTGAGGGGCACGCCAAGATCAGCCTGCAGCTCAATGATGAGGGGAGGGTCGATCAGGCCCGTTTTCATGTCACCGAACTTCGCGGTTTCGAACGCTTCTGTGAGGGGCGCAGTTTCTGGGAAATGCCGGGGATCACGGCCCGCATCTGCGGTATCTGCCCGGTAAGCCATATTCTTGCTTCGAGCAAGGCCGGTGATCAGATTCTGGGGGTGGACATCCCGGAGACGGCCCATGTGCTGCGGCGTCTGATGAACTGGGCCCAGCTGGTCCAGAGCCACGCCCTGAGTTTTTTCCTGCTCAGCGGCCCCGATCTTTTCATGGGGATGGACACGGACCCGGCAACGCGCAACATGGCCGGTCTTCTGGCCAGCGACCCCGGTTTTGCCCGTGACGGCATTCGGCTGCGCCGCTTTGGTCAGGAGATGATTCGTCTGCTGAGTGAAAAGAGCATCCATGGAGCCTGGTCCGTGCCCGGAGGGGTGCGCACTCCCCTATCTGAGCAAGGTCGGCAAACGCTCCTTGCCCAGCTCCCCGAGGCCTTTGAGATTCTGGAACGGGCGCTGGATCGACATAAGAACCTGCTTGAGCGCATGGGGGATGAGGTGCTGAACTACGGCGACTTCCCCAGTCTCTTTATGGGGCTCGTCGGCACCGATGGCAGTCTGGAGCACTACGATGGCGTGCTGCGGGTCATGGACAGTCAGGGGCGACTCCTGGAGGATGCCCTGCCCACCGACCGCTACGCCGATGTGGTTCAGGAGACGGCCGAAAACTGGAGCTATCTTAAATTCCCCCACTACGCTGCCGCCTCATCGCCCCGGGAGGGAATGTATCGCGTCGGCCCCCTGGCGAGATTGAATCTCTGTGATTTCGCCGGAACCCCGAAAGCCGACCGCGAGCTTCGTCAGTTCAGGCGACTGGGAGAGCATGGTCGCCCCGTTACGGCCAGCTTTCACTATCACTATGCAAGGCTGATCGAGATTCTCTTCAGTCTTGAGAAAATCGAAGAAACCCTTGCTGCCCCCGTGGTCACCGGAACTCATGTACGAAGCAATGCCGGGGTCAATCGCAAGCGCGGCATCGGTGTCACCGAAGCTCCCCGAGGCACTCTGTTTCACGACTATGAGGTAGACGATAACGGGGTGTTGCAACGGCTCAATCTTGTTATCGCCACAGGTCAGAATAATCTGGCCATGAACGAGACTATTTTACAGATTGCCAAAGAATATGTCCGGGGCAACCAGCTTCAGGAGGGGATGCTTAACCGCGTGGAACACGGCATTCGGACCTTCGACCCCTGCCTGAGCTGTTCGACCCATGCGGCGGGGCAGATGCCCATTCGTATCGAATTGTTTGACGGTCAAGGGCGATTGCTCGATGCAAAAATGCGATCCTGAATCGGTTCTTCTTGTCGCCTGTGGTAATACTCTAAGGAGTGACGATGGGGCAGGGCCGGTTCTTGGCGATCGACTGGTCAGACGCTTTGGGCCGGGGCTAGGTTGCCTGAAGGTTCATCAGCTCACTCCCGAACTCTCACTCGATCTCCTGGGTGAATCTGTTAAGGATGTTGTATTTCTAGACGTTCACCAGCAGGGCAGTAAGGGCTACTGCACTTCCGTAGAGATTCTGCCGGTTCACCCCGCTGCGCCCGGAGATCTGACCGGACATCATCTGAGCCCCTCCGGCCTGCTTGCCTTTGCCCGTTTATTTCAACAGGATCTGCCCAAGGGGTGGCTCCTGACGGTGCCTGGATGGTCTTTTGAGTTTGGCGAGCAGTTGAGCCCGGGGGCCCGAGACTCCCTGAAGCGAGCCGAAGACTGTTTTTATCTCTGGCTCCAGAGCCGGATTGATCTGTAAGGAATGCTGAGTTATGGCTGAAAAGAGAGGGAGAGACCGCGTACGAAAGAGAATCAAGCTGCATTATGGCGAAGAGGGGAAGATGCGAACGGCATTTACGGAAGACTTCTCCCCCAGCGGTCTGTTTATCAAGGCGGCCATCGTTCATGCACCTAACAGCATTATTGAAATCGAGCTCTGTCTCGATAATGGCGAGACAATTGCCTTTGAGGCGCGGGTCATGTGGGCCAAAAGGGTTCCCCCCAATCTGATGCGTCTCTCACGCAAGTCCGGCATGGGGGTGCGAATCCGCTGCTTTCATCGTGGCGGGGACCTCTATAAGGCCCTCTGTCGTGAATTTGTCGAAAGACATGGGGTCAGTGGAGTTCGTTAGCTCACAACCCTCCGGATAGAGAGCAGGTGTTCAATGACCTCATTTCTCATTAAAAGATCAGCTCCCCTGATCCTATTGCTGGGCCTTTTTCTGCTTTTGGGCGCCTGTCGGCAAAGCCCCCCTGTGTTGATTGGTTTTGTGGGGGGCCTAAGCGGAAGGAGCGCCGATCTGGGCATTGGTGGGCGCGACGGAGCTACTCTGGCGGTGGAGGAAGTCAATGCCCGAGGCGGAGTGCGGGGGCGGCAGCTGAAACTTCTGGTAGCTGACGATCGGCAGAAACCGCAAGTGGCCAGAGAAGCGTTTTCCTCGCTTGTGGCTCAGGGGGCGACGGCCGTGGTCGGTCCGATGACCAGTTCTGTGGCGACAGAGGTTGTTTCACTGGCAAACGAAGCCAGGATCCCCCTGATCAGTCCCACCACCAGTACGAACACTCTTAGTGGCAAGGATGATTATTTCTTCCGGGTCTACCCCGGCAGCCGTACTATGGCAGAGGCGCTTGCACGCTATGCCTTTGAACAGCGCAAACTCCGTCGTTTCGGGGTCTTCTATGATCTGTCAAACCGAAGTCATACCGAAGGTTGGCTCAATTATTTTACGGCTGAATTTGAAGCTCTCGGCGGAGAAGTCATCGCCCGGGAAGCTTTTTTTTCCGGGCGGGTTGAGAGTTTCTTTGAGCTCAGTGCCAGCCTCCTGGGCCGGGAGTTGGACGGGGTGTTGATTCTGGCCAATGCACTGGATACAGCGATGATCTGTCAACAGTTCAGAAAGCAGGGAAGCGATCAGGCTCTGTTCGGAAGTGAATGGTCTGCAACCCGCGATCTTCTGTCCTTGGGGGGGCGATCGGTTGAGGGGCTCACTCTCTTTCACACCTTTGATCGAAATAGTTCCAGATCCAATTTTATTGCCTTCAAGCGACGATTTTTCGAGAGATTCGGCTATGAGCCCGGCTTTGCGGCGACTCACGGATACGATGCGGTACAGACCTTAGTCGCCGCCCTTAAGCTGAATGCTTCTGGGCTCAAGATCGCACTGAAGAGCCTGGGACCTGTCTCCGGCGCCCAGAGCCAAGTCCAGCTTGATCAGTTCGGGGATGCCCATCGTGAATTCTTTCTGCTCCAAGTTCAAAATGGCCGTTTTATCTCTTTAGGAAACTAAATGCCCTTATCGAAACGTCTCAGCACCGTTCTGGTTCTCGCTTTTGCTGGGGTTGCTATTGTGCCGATTCTGCTGGTCGGGCTGATCACGGTCAACGTCCTTGGCGATCATTTGAATCGTTCTATTCGGGAGAAGAATGAACTGCTGGCCCGCATTGCAGCCGAAGAGGTTCATGGTTTTCTTGAACAGCCCCTGTTCGTGCTGAATTATCTGCGAGCCGAAATCGGCACGCAGGATGACACTGTTGACAATCTCAATCTTCATTTACAGCAAGCCGTCGACAGCTCCGAAATTTTTGAATCACTCACTCTCGTCGATACGCAGGGGCTTGTGAAGGCAATTGGCCTCTCCCGGCAGTTTGGCGCCGACTTGCGGGACTATCATGATCTTGATCTTTCCGGTCAGCCCTTTTTCTCTGCACAGATATCGAGCCCCTCTTCGATGATGGCGCCTTTCTGGTCGGATGTTTTTGTCTCTAATCTTACCGACTTCCCTTCTGTGACCCTCTCTGTCGTTGTTCCCCGGGGGTACTTGGTGGGCACTTTCAGTCTTCAGAGACTGCGTCGAGTAATTCATCGACTCAAGATTCGAAGTGAGGTCAGCACGCACTTGCTTGACAGTCGGGGGATACAGGTTTTTTCCCATCAGGACGAAAGTCTGGATGAACAGAAAAGTTTCAGAAATCTGGAGGCTGTTCGTCAGGGATTGCAGGGAAAGGAGGGGACGTACCGCTATGTGCAGGACGGCCAGATGCGTCTGGGCAGTATCGTCACTGTTGCTGAGACGGGTTGGATGCTCATGGTTTCCCAGACGGAGCAGACGGCTTTCAAGCCTGTCGACAGACTCCGGAATTCCATCATTTTAGGTGTTTTCTCTGCTCTGCTTCTTGCCCTGGGCATTGCTTATATCGCCTCGCGCAGGATTCTGCGTCCTCTGTCGCGCTTGACTGAGGAGGCAGGTCTGATCGCCGGTGGCAATTATCATGTGGAACTGGTTTCTCAGCCTTTTGCCGAGATGGAAATCTTCGGTCAGGCCTTTCGTCAGATGGCTCATGCGATCCGGGGAAGGGAAGAGTCTCTGAGTCGCAGTCAGGAGCGATATCGTCTTCTTTTTGATAACGCCAACGATATTATTTTCGTCTATCCCCTGCCCGAGGCGGATGAGCCGATTCATTTTTACGAGGTGAATGAGGTCGCCTGTAATCGTCTCGGCTACAGGCGTGAAGAGCTGCTGGGAATGTGCCCTCAGGAGGTCTGTCAGTGTCCTCTGGGGGCTGGGGCCCGTAATTCGATGAGTCGAAGCCTGGTCTTTGAAACGGAGCTGACCACGTTGAATGGGGACAGCATTGCCGTGGAGGTGAACGCCCACCTCTTTGAGATCGACGGCAAGCTCATGGTTTTGGAGATTTGCCGGGATATCGCCGAGCGTCGTCAACAGCAGAAAAGGCTCTCGGATCTTATGTCTCAGATGCGCGCCTCGAATGAAAAGCTCGACGGGATTCTACGCTCGGTACCCGGAGCCCTGGTGGTTACCAACGCCGTGGGGCACATCATGCTGCTCAATTCCCAGGCCGAAGAGTTTTTAGGCGCGCGTCAGTCGGAGGTGGTGGACTTGCCGGTGGGGGCGGCCCTTGCCGATTCTGGTCTGGGTGATGCGATGATGACGGCGCTGAAGTTTGAGCTGGACGAACACAGCTTTGATTTTGAACTTAGGGGGGACGGGGAGTCTCCCGAAAGGGTTCTTCGGGGGCGTACAACGCTCATGCGGCATCAGGATGGGGAGGTTTCGGGCATGGTTGTCATTCTTCTTGATGTCACGCATGAGCGGGAAGTCGAGCGCCTGAAGTCCGAGTTCGTTTCGACTGCGGCCCATGAACTTCGTACGCCGTTGACCAGTATTCAGGGTTTTTCAGAGCTTCTCCTGACCCAGGATCGCTTTGATGAGGCGCAGCGCAGAACTTTTCTCACATACATTCACTCCAAGAGTCTGGCCCTTTCAGCGATTCTTACCAATCTGCTCGACCTCAGTCGCATTGAGTCCGGGCTGGGGCTTGCCCTGAACAAAGAACGGTTCCCCCTGGCGCCGCTGTTCTCCAGGATGGTCGAGATATATGCTCAAAGTTCTTCAACGCATCGATTCGAGTTTGAGGTCGATAGCGCTGCCCTTAGTCTCTACGCAGACCCGGGGAAGATCGAGCAGGTTATTGAAAATCTCATGAGCAATTCGGTGAAATATTCCCCTGCAGGAGGACTCATTCAACTGATCGGTCTGAGTGTCGAGGGGGAAGGCCAGCTGCAGGTTGTCGATCAGGGCATCGGTATGGACCCCGATGTGGTCAGGCGCTGCCATGAAAAGTTTTATCGCGCTGATGCCTCCAACGCAGCTGTTGAGGGCACGGGGCTGGGAATGTCCATCGTCAGGGCCATCGTTGATTCTCATGGGGGGACGCTCGAGATTACGTCCACTCCTGGTCAAGGTACTGTTGTGACGGTGTTTTTTCCGGCAGAGCTAAGGTAGGACTGTTAGTAATTGAAAATGCTTGCCTTGAAGCGGCCCTTCCCCCTTCTTTCAAGAGAAAAAAAGGGAGGTGGGGGGGCGATAACCGTTGCGATGCTGTTCGGGGATGGTGCTTTTTCTTTGATCAGAAAGGGCTAAGAGTGTAAAATGCGAAGGATTTTTTGATCCAGTGATGCATTTTAATCTTAGTTTGTGTAAATCCGAAGGAGCCGTTCCCGGTATGTTGGAGTCCTCCCCGTCGTTCGTGCCTGATCCTGCGAACGATCGCGTCTATCTGGGTCTGTATCAACTCAAGGAACCCCCCTTCACCATTACGCCCGATCCGGAGTATCTCTATCTTTCCAATACCCATCAGTCGGCCTTGGAGAAGATATTGTACGGAATTCGCACCCGCCTCGGATTCATGATGCTTACCGGAGAGGTCGGCACGGGAAAGACGACTCTCTGCCGCCACATACTCGATACGCTTGGGGCGACTATCCGAACTGTCTATATTATCAATCCTTCGCTGAGCGGCACCGAGCTTCTGGGGTCCATTCTCGATGATCTGGAAATACCCTACGGGGCCGAAGCCTCAAAAAAAGAACGAATTGAGCAGCTGAACCATTTTTTGCTCAACTGCGAAAATGACCGTCCCGTTGTGGTCATTATCGATGATGCCCAGACTATGCCCGTAGAAACGCTGGAAGATCTGCGCCTGCTGTCAAATCTGGAGACGGACAAGATCAAGTTGCTTCAGGTGCTGCTCGTGGGGCAGCCGGAACTGGTTGAGATGATCGGTAAGGCTGAGCTGCGGCAGCTCAGGCAGCGCATCGCCCTGCACAGCCGTCTCGAACTCCTGGACCGCCGCGACGCCGAAGAGTATATCTCCCGAAGGCTCTACGCCTCGGGCAATCGCGGCCGACTCAAATTCAGCTCGCAGGCTGTGGCGTTGGTTCATAAACAGTCCGGGGGGATTCCCAGGCTGATGAATCGTATCTGTGATTATGCCCTGATGGCCGGCTATGTGGACAATCTCTACACGATCGGACCAGATCAGGTTCGCCGTGCCCTTAAGGAAACCGCTGGACTCTCAATTGAAGCTCCGCTAGAGCCCATAGGGCGCTCTGTTCTGGGCAAAGGGATGCTCTTTGCTGCCGGGACAGTTCTGGGATTGACTTTTTTTTATTTATTGGTGATCTGGGGTGGTTTTGACACCAATGCACTCCTGATTCGGATGGGAAGCGCTCTGGTCAGTATCCTGGACTGATCCGGTTGCCCCTGTTTTTTTGTGAAAGATGAATTGATGAGCCTTTTGAATGACGCCCTGAGAAAAAAAGACAGCGAGGGGCAGAGCCCTTCGGTTCCTTTGGAGTCTCTGGCCCCCGCCCCTAAAAAGAAGAAGAAGATCTACCTCCTGTCGGCGCTGGTAGTGCTTTGCGTTCTGGGCGGCACTGCTCTGGTCGCCCTCAATCTGTTTTTTCTGGAGGACCAGGGTAGTCTCATCGCGTCGGCCCCGCAGCGCATCGAAGCCAAGCGGTTGTCGGTTACTCCTCCGGCTGCTCCCGCTGTATCAGAGCCTCCCCTGGCTGTGAAGCTGCCGGCGAAGGCGCCGGCGACAAAGAAGGTCGAGACAGTCAAGTCCTCTGTGGCACAGCATCGCGTCGCTAAGGTTGTAAAAGAAACGAAGCCTGTTCTGGCAGCTGAAGCCAAAAAGGATACATCGCCTCCGAAGCCTCGTGCCGCAGGGGCAAAAAAAACCAAAACCCTATCGGTCAGGCCGCTTCCAGCTTCGCCTGTCAGTGTTGCCGATTCAGTTGTTTCCGTTAGAGCCAAGGTGCAGCCTGTTCCGGCATCTCAAGTGCAGCTCCCGGCTGTTGTGGATCCGGGAACTGACTTCAGTGCGTCCGTTCTCTCCGATGGGATGACGCCTTTTTTCGAAAAGGGGCAAAGTTATCAGGCTGAGAGCCTTCACAAGAAGTCGATCGTCATGTACCGCACGGTCCTCGACACCCATCCTGAGCACCGGGAAAGTCTCTTTCGTCTAGCCTCGGCGCAGATCGAAAGCGGCGCTTACGGTGATGCTTACGCCACCATGGTGCGGCTCCATGCCCTGGACAATTCGAACCCCAAGGTCCTGATCAACAAAGCCGTAGCAGCCATCGGCTCCGGTATGACAGAGCAGGCCCTTGCCGACCTGAAATCCGCCGAGCGGTTGGGAGGCTCTGCTTTTGATATCCATTTGCATAAAGGCGTTGCCCTGAGCCGGTCGGAAAAGCTTAGAGACGCCATTGCGAGTTACCGCAAGGCGGAAACGATTCAGCCTCAATCGCAGGAGCTTGTGCTGAATCTGGCGGTTGCTCTGGATAAAAATGGAGACCATGCTGAGGCTCTTGACTATTATGGGACTTATCTGGGGATGGATATTTCCGCTGAGCAACAGCAGCAGGTGCGCAGACGGTACCGCACGCTTCGACTCTATCTTGATGGTTTGAAGGGGTAGCTAAGGATGAGCAAGAGAATCGGAGATATTCTGATCGAGATGGGCTGTCTGAGTGAAGCCCAGGTGAGTAAGGCCTCGAAGGAAGCTCAGAAGACCAGTACCATGCTGGGCCAGGTGTTGCTTCGCCTTGACTGGGTCTCGGAAGAAAACCTTCAGATGGCCATAGCCGTGCAGAGCGGCGCCAAGGTGCTGGATCTGAACCAGCTTCACATCGATCCGACCCTGACCAAGAAGGTAGATCAGGCCTTCGCCAGGGAGCACAACATCTTTCCCTTCGAGCTGGAGGGTAATGTTCTCAAGATCGCCAGTTGCAATCCCTTCGACGTGCTGGCCCGTGACGCTCTGTCGCGCAAAACGGGTTACAGGGTTGAGGCCTATCTGGCACCTGCGAGCTGGATCGCCACCACCATCGACCTGCAGTACAACACGGCCTCGAGCATCGATGTGGAAATCGAGCGTATCACCCAGGCGGAACTCGAAGGGGGAGGAGCGGCCGAAAATCAGATTATCCGTATCGCCGATCTGATTATCGAAAAAGGCGTGGTGCTGGGGGCCAGTGATATCCATATCTCCCCGGATACCAAGCTGGTTCGGGTCTATTACCGCATCGACGGAGTGCTGCATCAGGAGTACCTCTTCCCGATCAAGTTCCACACCAATATTGTCAGCCGCTACAAAATCATGGGGGAGATGGATATTTCCAACCCCAATGTCCCCCATGATGGTCGTATCAAGTATCGCGGAGCCGTCGGCAGTGTCGACCTGCGGGTCTCGACTTTCCCTACGCATCTGGGGGAGACGGCCGTACTTCGACTGCTGGTGCATACCAAGGTTGTTGGCGATCTGGAGCGCTTGGGCATCGACAAAGAAAGTCTCGATCAGTTCATGGCCGCGCTGAAAAAGCCCTATGGCCTGATCCTGACCACGGGACCCACCGGCGCCGGTAAGACAACGACCCTCTATTCGGCGTTGATGAAGATTGCCAGCACTAATAACAGCACCATGACTATCGAGGATCCCATCGAGTATGTGATTCCGAACATCCGCCAGACGGCGGTAAACCCCAAGGCAGGGCTCACTTTCGGCAATGCGCTGCGAAGCGCCATGCGGCAGGATCCCGACATCATTCTGGTCGGTGAGATCCGCGATCAAGAGACCGCTGAGCTTGCGCTGCGGGCCGCCATGACCGGTCACCTGGTCCTGTCGACTCTTCACACCAATGATGCCGCATCGGCCATCAATCGTCTGCTCGACCTGGGGGTCAACTCCAGCATCCTGGCCTCATCCCTGTCGCTGGTCATCGCCCAGCGTCTGGTGCGTAAAATATGCCCCAACTGCCATGATTTCTCTCCCATCGAAGAGTCGGAAAAAGCTGTATTCGAAAAGAGCGGAATCTCTGCCCCGGAGCAGCTCGCCCGGGCCAAGGGGTGCGACAGCTGCCACCATACAGGCTTCAAGGGGCGCGAAGGGGTTTACGAGGTCATGACGGTGAATATGGAGATTGAGGAGCTGATTCACCAGAAGGCTCTTGCCAGCCGCATCGAGGAGGTGGCCCTGCGCTCCGGTGCGACGCTGCTGCTGCCCCAGGCCCTCAAGAAGGCAGCCCAGGGCAGGACGACCCTTGAGGAAGTCTTCCGGGTTATCGCCTGATGAAGACCTTTCACTACCTGGCCGTGGACGAAGACGGCGAGCTGATTCGCGGCAAGGGGTATGCCCAGGACGTGGCCTATCTGGAGAAATCGCTGCGCAACTTCGGCCTGACGCTGGTTCAGGACCGGGAAAGCGTAGGGTCCAGCCTCAGCAAGTACACGGCGGGGAAGAAGGTTCATCCCAAGCACCTCATCCCCTTCTATTCGCGCTTCGGTCAGTCACTGGAAGTGGGGCTGCCCATCACCAGTACCCTGGATGAGAACATCCAGACCGTCCAGTCTCCCATGCTTCGTAATGTCATTCAGGAGCTCAAGGAGACCCTGGAAGAGGGGCGGACTCTCTACAGTGCCATGCAATCCTACCCGCAGATCTTCAGCAACCTGGAAATCAGCCTCATCTCCATGGGGGAAGAATCCGGTGTGCTCCCCGAGACTCTCAGGGAACTGGCCAAGTTCCTCGAGTGGCGTGAAGACCTCAAGAGCACCATCCGCCGTGCATCCATCTATCCTCTCTTCGTCATCGTGGCCCTGGGCGGGGTCATCGCGCTCTGGGTCGGTTACATCCTCCCCCAGATGGCTTCGCTCATGAATGAGATGGGCGTCGAGCTTCCGGCCCTCTCCCGGGCCGTCTTTTCCGCCAGCGATATCGTTCAGGAATACTGGCTACCGGTGTTCGGGACAGTCCCGGCGATTTTCCTGACTCTTTTCGTGGTGAAGAACACCCGCAAAGGGGCCATCTGGTTCGATCGCTGGTTTCTCTCCCTGCCCCTGGCGGGACCCGTCGCGGCAGAGATCGCCTACACACGCCTCTGCCGTAATTTAACCACCGGATCACTGGAAGAGGCCTTCGGCCGTCTGGGGAAGTTCTACGATGAAGGGGTGGACCGGACCATCAAGGGCGCTATCGCCGCCATGGGCCCTATTCTGACGGTAGTGCTGGGAGGGATTTTCGGCGTCATCATCCTGTCGATTCTGCTGCCGCTCTATGACGTGATCGGAACGACGCAGTTTTAGAGGCAGGCTTTTGTGTAGAAAAGATATTCGCCAGCGTATAGGGTGATATCGTCATAAGTATCCGAATTGGCAGCCTTTGCAAAGCTGGGGCTCCCATCTGAATTGTCTGCTATTACAGTGACCCCATCGATGTCTAGAAAACGATCGAAGGGACTCCCATTTCCGTCGGCATCTTTTGCGCCCGCGCTGATAATAGTGAATGCGACGGTCCAACTGGCCGGAGTTGGTGATGCATCAGTTTCCAGGATTCGGGGAAATGCGCTGACGTCAGCAATGCCATTCGTTAGGTTTAATGTTGTCCTGAAATCTGCACAGTCAGCTACGGATGCTTTTTCATGCAAGGCGTAGCGGATGCGCCGACCCCACGGGTCCACTGGTGGTAGACCTAGCGTTGCGAAAGGGATAAAGCCGGGGCCCTGCCCAATCGATGTATCTCCACGTTCGAGGCTATCCTGAATGCCATCTACCCCGATATCAGCAAAGGGTAATCTCCCGTTGTTCGCTCTTACGAACGCCATCAGGGATTGCTTTATTTCTAGCATCAATATCTTGGCTTCAGCACGTTTTGAGGACTGTATTTGAGCGCTTAAGCTTATGATGCCCCCAGTTGTTAACAGTCCTATGATGACAAGAGATATAGCGATTTCTAGGAAGCTGAACCCCTTGTTATTGCAGGCTTGCAGGGTATGAAGTTTTGTTGGCGTCATAAAATAGAAAAAGTCCTCGACTGTCTTTTGGGGGCACTTTCAGCTGTTGATATGGCACCTTACCAAGTGTTTGATTGGGATTTGGGATGCCGTTTTCACCGCTAGCCGCCCAGGGCCTTCTTGCGCTGCCTACCGGCGGGGGCGTACCCCAAGGGTTGATTATCCCTTTATTGAGTCCTAGTGCTGCCGCATTTGTGTCTCTTAGCAATTCTCTAGACTCTAGAAGTTGTTGTTGGCGTAACGTGTCAACAGACAATCTCCATTTCGCAGACAGGGTCCAGGTGACGAGTAGCAGGCTGATACTGGTAGAAAGCGCGATAAGAATAAAGCCTGCTTGATTTATTCGATTGTCAGACATTTCCCCCCAATCTTAAGGACAGTCAGCGGCCTTAGTGACTGACCCTGGCGCAGCAGTCAATGTAAGATCGTCAAAACCTGTTTGTGGTGGTGCCTTGATGTATGATCGCGACAAGGGACTGTTATTTTTCCCTTTAAGGCTATCCAATAAGCCATTGTACCCTTTTGAAGCAAGTGCAAAGGCGACATTTTTTGAAAAGTGGGTCAAGGAGGTACTTGCGTCTTGGTCGTAAAGATAGATTGGCGATGATGCTGTCCTGGGTCTCCTTGGATAGATCGATCCAGAAGGCGCTGTAACCGGCAACCCTCACCTGGAGATCGGTGTACTTCTCTGGATGTTCCTGGGCATCCCGCAGCGTCCCGCTATCCCATACATTGAACTGGACGTGGGGGATGGTCCCCTTCTCATGCCATTCTCTAATATATTCGGCGAATAATTTCCTATTCTCACCCTCTACGAACTGGGGCATGAACTTTTGGTTTAGGAGCTGGCTGTGCATGTAGGGTATCTTGCCAACTGAGTTAAGAACCGCTGTGGGACTATTCTTGTCGGCTCCAGCCATGGGCGACACGGTGCCGTCAGCCAAGGAGGTTCCGGCTAGCCTGCCATCAGGGGTGGCTCCGCACATAAGGCCTGTCGATTGGAAAGCCGCTGCCGTGCTGCCATCAATGGTGACGGGCCAACCCCAGGCATCCTTGACCTGCCTGAGCGTGCCATGTG
>JAAXQG010000036.1 GCA_012974445.1 Desulfuromonadales bacterium | reverse complement strand
GCCTCAGACAGCGGAGGCCGAATTCCCGGGGACGATTCGAAGCCCTCCAGCGGGGTTATCGACGGGAAAGAACCCAATAATCAAAAAGGGCAGGCTCCAACGGAGTCTGCCCTTTTTTAAACCGTGGTCTCCCCGAATTTGCATCCGCCGCAGCGCAAGGGTGCTGGCCGGAAAAAGGCCCCGCAGGGGTCGGGACAGGACGTTCCGATTCATCGAGGGGCAGGAGCCCCGTTCGATGAGCCCCGGTCAGATCCCTTTCGCGGAGGGAACCCAAAGGGCGGCTGCGGCTTGGGGGCGGCACTTTTCTGCGCACTCTTTTGCTGCCTGGGCAAAAGAGTGCGGCGTCAGTCGGGACGCGACCCGACGGTGTTGGGGGTACTGTTGGAAAATGAGGGAAGTGTCCCTACTTTTCTACTTTTATGGGGATACAATACGAATTTTAATCTGAGCACAATATTGCTAGTGGTGCAGCAGGCGGGGGCCGAGGCGGGCCGCCTCAAGGGCTTTTGCATTTTCTTCACAAATCACCCGAAAACCATGGGAGATGCGTGAATCTCCGGCAGCAAGATTCCAGAATCTGAGCGCCCACGTCAGGGCATCCAACCACTGGCTAGCGGCCTTTTCGTGGGGCGGCCTGAGCTCAAAACGGCGGTGGGGCACCTCGGCTGCGCTGGGGCGGTAATGCATGGGGAGCATGTCGTAGATGGGGGCTAGATGGGGGCAAGGGTGAATTTTCTGCGTCCGTCGCCCATGAACAACGAGAGATTGCCGAAATGCATGTCCGTGTTGGCGATCAGCGCCCCGAAAGACCATAGCCAGTGTATCTGGTGCGCATCTTCGGCGCCGATCATCCCCAGCTTTTCCAGATGGAAGGCCGTCCACGCCCAGTCCCTCAGGTCCCCTACGTATTCAGCGTCCACGACATTGAGTGAATAAAGGGCCTGTCGCCCCAGCTGCCCCAGGCGGTCGAAACGAATCGACTCCAGAAACATTCTGCCTCCCGCATCGACCAGTCGACTCCTTGCCGCTGCAACGCCTTTTTGCGTTATCACCTCCAGGGCCAGATGCTCGCACACGAGCAGGTCGGCCCAGCGTCTGCCGCTCGTCGTGTCGTGTCGGGGGGAGAATTTGACCAGGACATGGAGCTGACCCTCTTCATCTTCCAGTAGGGCGCCGAACTTGGGCTGTTCGCCCCCGGCAGAAGATCCGGGGGCTTCTCCGGCCATGGCCTCTTCGGCGAAGGCGGGATAGGCCCTGGGGCAATCGGATAGGCTGATGTTCCTCGGAGCCGGGTGCTGCTGCGTCCAAAATCGGTTCATCGCCTCGGAGCCTATGATCTGGTTGCCGGAGCAGTCAGCGCCATATCGGGAGAGTGCCAGCATCAGATGGTCATCTGTCCAGTTTCTAAGGTCGGGTGGCAGGTCCAGCTCTCTGCCGTGGGCGTAGGCAAAGGCCCGCCCCATAAAGCCATTGGGGCGCATGTCCTGCAGAAACCAGGGCAGATAATCGAACAGCTCGCCAGGCTCATCCCGGGGCTCCCACCAGAACTGGTTATTCGCCAGAATCAACAGCTCTCCCAGGGGGGCGATATCCCCTTCGGGGGTAACCCGATAAATTGGATAATGGCTCTCCCCGTTACGGATCTTCCTCAGAAGGCCGTAGCGCGTTGCCCTCGCCTTGCCGAGTTTGACGACCTGTGTGATGAGAGACTCGAGCAGGCGGGAGAGGGTAGGCTGACTTATGCCCAGTGCCGATGTCAGCTCTCTGGCGGTTTTTACACCTGAGGAGAGTCGGCTCAAGACCTGTGCCTGCTGCGTCGATAGGTTCAAAGGGCGCTCCTTCGTGAATAGATACTGAATAATTTATATTCTATCATATGCACGAAACATAGCTGTTTTTTTGAAATATTAGTTGTTCTCTGAATGGATACGTTTGGATTTTATGGAAGGCGATAGACCGCAGGGCAGCTGGATTTAGCTGCCTTAGAATCAGTCGGTATCCCGAGGCAACCAAACCCGAAAAATCGTCCCTTGCCCAGGCGCCGTATCCACACTGATCCTCCCCTGGTGCGCCCGCACAATCCCATAGGAGAGCGACAACCCCAACCCCGTCCCTCCTGACTTGGTGGTAAAGAAAGGATTAAAGATCTTCTCCCGGGTCTCGGGATCCATCCCCGGCCCGCTGTCACTGATGAGAATCTCCACGGACTGCGTATCAAAACTCGCCCGCACGCCCAGCTGACCGCTTCCCTCCATGGCCTGCAGGGCGTTAAGCAGAATGTTGGTGAAAAGCTGACGCAGCCCTTCCCGGTCACCGGGTACGGGGGGCAACCCTTCAGAGAAAACAATGCGGGTGGAGAGCCCCGGGGCCGGGCTCTGGTGCTCGATCTGGGCGAGGATGTCCCGGATGAGCGGCTCCAGCTCCACCGCCTCGGGCTGCAGGGCCTCCTGCCGGGCGAAGCGCAGCAGGTTGGTGGTGATGTGCGAGATGCGTTCGGTCTGCTTGAGGATTTCCTGCGTCTCCTCCCGCTCCGGGGCCTGCGGGTCGAGGCCCGACTCCAGGATCTCGGCATTGCCCCGGATGATGGCCGCCGGGTTGTTGATCTCGTGGGCAACGCCCGCGGCCAGCTCTCCTACCGCCGCCAGTTTCTCGGACCGCAGCAGCTCCTGCTGGGTGCGGATCAGCTCCAGGCTCTTGAGTTCCAGCTGGCGGGTGCGCTCCTCCACTTTGTCTTCCAGTCCGCGGTTCAGGCTGATGAGCTGAGCGTCCTGTTGCTGAAGGGCTTGGGCCATGCGGTTGAAGCTGGCCGTGAGTCGCCCCACCTCGTCGGGGCCGGGAACGGGCAGACTGACCTGCCTGCGCCCCTGGGCGATCGCCCGGGCCCCGGCTTCCAGCTCCAGAATGGGGCGGGAGATGCGCTGAGCCAGCTTCCAGGCAATGAAATAGCCGCAGCCGCTGCCCAGGGCGAGCAGCACCAGCAGGATGAGGGCCGCCCGCCCCTTGAGGGCGATGAAGGGGGCCTCGGGAAGCCCCACATAGAGAGAGCCGATGGCCTGCCCCTCGGGGCCCAGGATCGGTTCGTAGGCCGTGAGGTACCAGTTGTTGACGACCTTGGCCCGGTCCAGCCAGATCTCCTTGCGCTCAAGCACGGCCTCGGCGACTTCCCGGGAAATCCGGGTTCCCAGGGCCCGCTGACCGGTGCTCAGGCGGATGGTGGTGGCGATGCGGATCTCGTCAAGAAAGAGGGTGGCGCTGCCGAGCCCGGCCTCGTCTGGGGAGTCGCCGTAGACGATGGCCCGAATGCGGTCGATAAGGGGCAGGTTGTTGTTGAGCAGGATGCCGCCGTAGAGCATGACGTCGGGGGCGTGGAGAGGGCTGACGGCCGCCAGGATCATGCCGCACTCCTCCTGACGGCCCGAAGTGATCCCCGGATCCCGCAAGGGGATGGCGGCTTTTCCGGGCAGTTCGGAGCATAGGGCGCCGAGTTGCCGGGGATTCAGGATCAGGGGCGCGGAACTGTCGCCGGGCTTCCCGGGTGCCGGAAGGGGCAGGGGTGGGT
>JAAXQG010000154.1 GCA_012974445.1 Desulfuromonadales bacterium | reverse complement strand
CCTTTAGCCCCCCCTCCGCTCCAATGATCCCCTCCACTGCGTGGGGGTAGAGTTCTTGGCGCAAGTAACGGTTGTCGTCGGCTAATTGTTCCTTGAGTTGGAGAACCTCCATATGCTGAACAGCGTTGGCCAGGGCCATGGCAAAGGGGGCATGTACCATGGCGATGAGGTCTGCATGTTTCTGATTGTAACGGTTATTGCCGAGGGCCCTGATAACCAGCGAGCCCAACCTCTCCTTTTCGACCTTTAGAGGATGCAGGATCTCAGAAAATCCCTGATTTTTCACGTAGGGTGCCACGACGCAGGAAGCGGGGTCCTTGCTTGTATCGTTGATAAGGCGTGGTTCCATGATCGGATTATTCAGAACAAACTTCATGACCGCCGAGGGTAATGGGATGTTCTTATCCAGACGGGGAATTTCCGGAACGGTCGCTTGGGCCATAACGTAGAACCCCCTTAGCCAAGGGTCGAAGAGGATAAGGACGATGTCGTCGACCGGCATCTGCCCCAGCAAGGTTTCGCGGCAGCGCTCCAGTGCCTTGTTCAGGTCGAGGCTACTGAAGATACTCAGGGTGACTTGGCGGAAAAAGTCATTTTTTCTCATCGGCAGATACTCTCAATCACTCATTTGAAGGGATTGTCATATGCGGCAACTTAGCATCGAATTGTCATTTACGACAATTGCATATTGTCATATGCGGCAATTTTCTTATGTCATCCTCCTAAGTCCCCGAAAATACAAGATACGATTGTTGGCACAGAAACGGCTAGTAGATTGAGTGGCCAATTTAACGGCCCAGTGCGAATGATCGGTCTGTGAAGTGTTGCCGATTTAAAAAAACTCATGACGAACAGGGGGATTGGATATGGCCGATATTTCAAGTCTGACAGCGGGGCATAGCGGAGAATACTGGGTTCAGGTGGTTTTCGCAGAGGCCGGTGAGTTGGTTCCGGCCTCACCGTCCCTGCCTTATAAGATGGTGATCGTGAGCTCGGGAGTCATCTCGGTCAAGCGCAGCGACTTGGACGATGAGGAAGTCTACAGTGCCGCGCCTTTTCAGGGGACGGGAATGGTGGAAATCCCTGCCGGAGTCGAGCATGAAATCCGCGCCCTCTCCCCAGGCACAAGGTTGGCCCTGATCTGCCCGGAATCCCCCGAGACCCGCAATGAGCCCAGGGAGATGTACCTGCGGGCCAGCTGACTAGGGGATTCTCTATGAGGGCTTTCGGGCCAGAAGCTGAACCACGGCACTTGGTCCGTTGTGCAGCCGACCCTCGCAGAGCTCTCGTTCTATTTCCTGTGCGTGCTTGAAATCGAGCCCCTGGAAGTCCTCCTTCAGCTCCGCGAGGGTCATGAGCATCTCCCGCTGAGGCGGTCCTCCGGCGCCATGGCTCAACTGATCGGGGCTGTACCCCTCCAGAATCAAGACTCCTCCTGGTTTCAGCGCCTTGACGACGCTCCGGTGGACTTTTTTTCGGAGTGCCGGGGGGAGGTGGCAGAAGATGGAGACGATGCAGTCCCATCTGCTGGCGCCCGGATCATAGTCGTTCAGGTCCGCCTGTATTGTTTCAATATTCACCCCCCGCTGCGTGGCCAGCGTGCGGGCCTTTTCGAGCCCCACGGCCGATGCGTCCACTGCACTGACCCGGTGCCCCAGTGAGGCGAGGTAGACCGAGTTTCTCCCTTCGCCTTCACCCAGGCACAGAATACGCTGGTTCGTTCCTATACTCTCTGCCACTTGGGTCAGAAAGTCGTTGGGCTCCCTTCCATCGACAAATTCATCACAGTCGTATCTTTGGTCCCACATAGTTGAACTCTCCCTTCATCAGGACTCAGTCTACAGGGCGATCCGTTTCGGTCGTTGCTTTGCGCATCAGCAGGCCCAACGCGGCGAATAAAGTGAAGAGAACGATAAAAAAACTTCCCAAAATGGCGGTCAGCCATCCGGGTACCTGCAGCACTGCGGCTTCCAGGGCGACGAATATCAGCAGCAGGGCTGTGGTTGTCGTGGTACGGCAGATTTTTTGTTTCATAGGCCTGAATAAAAGAGCCGGAAGCAGGGCATGTTTGCTGACTGCCCGCAGGTTCCTCGATAGAAGGTTTCAGGCCCAAGGACGTTGGGGTGGCCGGGTTTAATGTCAATCCTGTCCATGGGGACTTATCCGTTGGTTAGGCGGTGGACGGTTCACCGTTAAACTATGTCTCCGGCCCTCCTTTGTCAACCTCTTCAGGGGACGGGGCAGGGGTGCACTTGACAGGAATGAAAGCGCAATGTTCTATAGGATGTTCCAACCTAGGGACTTTGAGAGCCCAGGTGGAATATGCTGTCGAATTGACTTTCTCTCTAACCCCTCGATGCTGCTCGAGATTGCTTCCGGAGCCTGTCCCTATGGAAATAAGTTCGTATGTCCTGAATCTGTTGAGAAGCCGTCGCAGTGTTCGTCGTTTCCAGCCTCAAGCTGTCGAACCCGAAATTCTCGAAGCAGTACTGGAAGCCGCTCTGCGCTCCCCCTCGTCGAAAATGAAACGCCCCTGGCATTTTGTGGTGGTGACCGATCCTGCAACCCTTGAAGCCCTCAGCCGCAGCAAGCCCCATGGGAGCTCCTTCCTCAAGGGGGCACCGGTTGCGGTGGCGGTGCTGGCCGACCCCGAAATCTGCGATGTCTGGGTGGAGGACGCCTCTATCGCTACGCTGCTGATCCAGCTTACGGCCGAATCCCTGGGGCTGGGCAGCTGCTGGGTGCAGATACGGGAGCGTCATCGGGACGAGGCCACCAGCGCCTGCGACCATGTCCGGCAGTTGCTGGACATTCCCGACAATCTGGAAGTCCTGAGCATCGTGGGGCTGGGATACCCCGATGAGCAAAAGCCTCC
>JAAXQG010000039.1 GCA_012974445.1 Desulfuromonadales bacterium | reverse complement strand
AGATGTGTATAAGAGACAGCTCCAGCTTCGGGCTCTGGACATGTTGTCTGGGTCCTCCTGCTTTGATGGGAATTAGGTTGTCAAGGGATGTCCTTGAATGTTGATGTGCACAGCTTGGTACTGTTCGCAACTGCGCCTGATTTTGTATACTGCATACTAAACGCCGTTTTGCGAAAATGCAAAAAAAAACGATGATCCCCATTTTTGTGCTCATAGGTTTCAGGTTGTGGGGGCGGGGGAGGACATAAGTATCCTGGTATTGATTGACAGTTTAGGTGTGCTTTTGGTAATTCTTTTAAGTTAATGTCTTAGTATTTAGTGTTTCTTGCTTTCCGTTGCATCTGAGCTTGATACGGAGAAAGATCGATATGATTCAGCCTGGGATGATGCTGGGACAGCATAATGTTTTACGTAAGATCGGAGAAGGTCCTCTTGCGGAAGTCTTTCTGGCTGAGGATGCTCGGTCTGGGCAGGAAGTTGTCCTTAAGATTCTCAAGTCCCATCTTGCCCGATCTGCATCGCCTGAGACCTGCCGGGAAGAGGAGGTTTCCCCTTCGGCTCTGCTCAGGCATTCGGGAATTGTGCCTCTATTGCGCTGCGGTCAGTCGGAAGGTTATTTTTATATGACCATGACGTATCTGCCCGGAGGGTCGGTACGTCAGTGTCTCAGAGATGGGCTTTCCGTTAAACAAGCTCTTACGATCGCATCCCAGGTCGCTCGTGCTCTTGCTTTTGCTCATTCTAAGGGCGTGACTCATCAGTCACTCAAGCCTGAAAATATACTATTTAATAACAGGGGGATGGCCGTTGTCACCGACTTCTCTGTCTCCAGGGCGCTTGGTTTCGGGATTGGGGTTGTCAATCGTGAGGTTGTGGCTGATCCCCGCTATAGCAGCCCCGAGGAAATGCTGGGGCTGACCAAGCTCTTTGGTCGTTCCGATCTTTATTCTCTGGGGCTGGTTCTTTTCGAGATGCTGACCGGTTCGCTGCCCGAGCATCGTGGGCGCGCCGCCAAGGAGACTGCTCCCCAGTTGCCCGAGTCTCTCCAGGAGTTCCAGTATCTGATTGATCAGCTTCTGGCTCTTCGCCCCGGCGCACGCTATGCCAGTGCTGAAACTCTTCTTGCAGATCTTGAGGCAGAGGTGAAGCGGATGTCTCCCAAGAATGAATCGCCTCGGGTGGTCATGCTTCCGGGACGAGAGGGACGTTATGCTGGCGGGGCTGCGCACGCTTTGGACCAGAGAGTACAGGAGGTGCCTGCAGAGCCCGGGGCTTGGGAGGAGGTCGAAGAATCCGACTTCGCTCCGTTGGCTCTTCCGGATGAGAAGCTTAGTCTGGAGGCGCCCGCGGTAGGGTCTCCGCCGCCGCTGAGGGAGCCCCTTGCGACTCCCCCGTCTTCTGTAGACGAGCCTGCAACGGCTCCTGCTGCTACTGCTGTGGTTTTCCCGCGCTGGAGAACCTTTGTTGCTGGTTTTGCCCTGGCTTCCATGGTTGCAGGGGGCGGTCTTCTGACGCTCTGGTCTTCAGGGCAACAGCCTCCTTCTCTCGAGTCTATTTCCGGTTCTGGGGCTGTCTCTGAGGTCTCGACTGTTCCGGTTCCTGCTCAGGGGACTGTGGCAGAATCCTCTGAGTCCAGTGCCTCCCCATCTCCGGGTGAAGTTGAGCGCTCCCGCTTGTTTGCTGCGGTCTCTCCCGAGCTTCGCAGACGTTTTCTCGGAGCCCTGGCGCTGGCTGCCGAAGGACTCCCCGATGATGCAGCCTTTATATATCGTCGCCTGATTAGTGATGTCTCGCTAGCCCCCGAGCCTTACAATAATCTGGCTGCTCTGATGGCTTCTCGCGGCGACCTGGATTCGGCACTTAAGACTCTCGAAGAGGGGTTCCGTGCTCACCCCAGCTACGGAGTCCTGTTTGAAAATCTAAACACTCTGCAGATCGAATTGTCTCTGAGGCAGGCTTTTCCCGACGAGGCTCCTGCCCAGCTACAGCTTCAGCTCCTACGCGATTTTCCGGGAGTTGAGGCGGGTGCTCTTCCTGGAGCTCCGCTCTCAGCTGTTAAGATTCCTCCAGGGACAGCACTGCCCCTATCGGCCGAGGATTTGATTCAGGTCGAAGAGGTGCTTAGGGATTGGGCCCGGGTCTGGTCCAGTCAGGATGTCGCGGCTTATCTCGCAAGCTACGGATCAGCGTTTATTCCGCCCCAGTCCATGACTCGGACCCAATGGGAGGCCCAGCGTCTTGAGCGTATTCAGGCGCCCGCTCGTATTGAGGTGCTTCTGGATCAGGTCGCTGTTGCTCCTCAGGAGTCTGGTGGGGTGAGGGTGCTTGCTTTGCAGAGTTATCGCTCAGACATCTATAGTGATCAGTCTCTCAAGGCTTTCGAGCTCGGCCGTGAAGGCGATCGTTGGATGATCCTTGATGAGCTCAGCCTCGGTCGGCTGCGATGAAGTCATTGATCTGAGGGGATTGTATTTTCTTCCCCGCGCCTCCTGCATCGACACAGGCGCTAACCTGCCGCGGATGTCCCGATTGATCCATTCCTGAAGTTTCCGCATATCCCTGTTTTCTCTTTCATTTTGAGGTTGTGCATCTTCCTTTGAAAACATTATACTTGCGAATTTGAATCATCGAGGTGCTTTGTTGTCCCCCGGATTCATCATTTGCAGTGATTATTTTGTCCATAAAGGAGTGCACTAAAATGCAGGAAGGCGACCGGATCGGTACATATCTGCTTCAGAAGCGGATCGCCTCGAAGTCTTTTGCTGAATTGTGGCAGGCACAGGACAGTCGGGATGGTCGCTCTGTGGCGCTCCATCTTCTCGGTAAGGACCTGGCCTCGGATTCGGCCCGCCTGAAGCGTTTCTCTGAAGAATTTCCCAAGCTATCCGCTCTTGATCATCCCGGGATTCTTTCTCTTGTTGAATGTGATCTGAGCCCACCTGCGCCCTATTATGTTACGGATTCGGTTGAGGGCCAGGATATGCGTCAGTTCATCTCCCGGCGTCCTAATCCTACCGTTGCTCTTGAACTGATCAAGGAGCTTGCCCGGTCGCTCGAGTTTGCTCACGCCAAGGGGCTCATTCATCGGGATCTCAAGCCGGAAAATATCCTCTTTCTTGAGGATGGACGGATGGTGATCGCAGATTTCGGAGTCGCACGGGCTCTGGATGTGGGGACCACCCTGGGAACAGATCCCCGATATCTTAGCCCTGAACAGGCCAAAGGGGGCCCGGTCGATCTGCGCTCTGATCTCTACAGTCTCGGAATCCTTCTCTTTGAGACCCTGACAGGACGCCCACCATTTCAGGCCGACAGCGATTTTCGTGTGGCCATGCTGCACCTCCATGGCGCTCTTCCCAGTCTTCCTCCGGCCTTTTCGCCTTACCAGCAACTGGTGGGGAAGCTTCTGTCAAAAAACCCCTCTGACCGCTATTCCAGTGCCGCCGAACTCATTTCCGATATCGACCTGTTACTTCAGGACATCTCTCCTGATTTTTCCGAGAAGAAGGAAATGGGGCGCGCCGAAGAGTTGGTGTCGGCTATTGAGGCTCGCGAAGCCGTGGTTGCTCCCGCTCTGTCTCTGGATGCGGCAATGCGTTCCGGCGAACAGAAAGAGGAGCGACTTCGCAAGGAAATCAGCGCCCTTGAGCTGGAGCTTAAGGAGGCTCGTGAGGCCATTGCTCCGCTGGAGGCGCAGTTGCGGGATCAGCAGGAACTTCTGAACGCTTCCAGGTCCGAGCTTCAGGACCATCAAGAAAGCAAGAGCGAGGAACTTGACTCCCTTCGCGCGGATCTCGAAACATTGGGCACCCAGCGCGATGATCTGCAACAGCAGGCGTCCCGAAGTCTTCAGGAACTGGAACTTGGACGTGAGACTGCCTCTGGGCTTGAGGCCCAGTTTGCGCAACTCTCCAAAGAACTTGAGTCGACCCGCAAGGACAATGAGGCCCTTGAGTCCCGGACTCTGGACTCTGTCAAAGAGGCTGCCGCTGCAAAAGAGGATCTTGACAGGGCTCAGCAACGAGTGTCCGAGCTTGAGATCGAGTTTCAGGGGGTACGGGAGTCCGTCTCCCGTCTTCAACCTCAGCTGGAAACTATGCAGCAGGATCGCGATCGCCTGGGACTGGAACTGGATGAATCCAGATCTCGCCTCGAACAACAGAGTCGGTCCGCGTCCGACGAGCTGGACGCCAGCCAGCAGCTTGTTGCCGAGCTTGAGGCGAAGGTTCATGCTTTTCAGCAGGAACTGTTGGAGGCTGAGGCCCAAAAAACCTTATCTGAATCAGAACACGAGGAGCTAACGCAGACCCTCGCGGAAGCCCGGGACCAGATTGCTGCTCTTGAGGAGGAATGCCGTCAAGTGAAGGAAACGTTGGCGAAAGTTGAAGGAGCTACGGCTGAGCTGATTGCTGCCAAGAAAGAGGCGCAGGAGCGTGCCGATCTTGCGACAGCTGAGCTTGAGACCGTTCTCAGTGCCCTGGAGGTTGCTCGTCGCGGGCTTCAGGAATCCATCGAGGCTCATGACCAGGCCAGGCTTCAGGTTGAAACTCTCTCAGGTCAGCTCCAGAATCTGCAGGACGAACTGGAGAAGCTCCGGGGCAATACCGATGAGAATCTGCTTACCGCCCATAAGGCAGTGCAGCAGAGTGATGAGTCTCTTGCTCTCGCCCAACAGGAGGCGTTAAATGCGACATCGGAAGTCGAGACCCTGAAACATGAGCTTGCTGAGCTTCAGGAGACCCTGACTCTGGCCCGCAACGCACTGGAAGAAAAGGACCAGGCGGCGATGCTTGAGCTTGGCGATGCCGGAACCAGGGCGGCCCAATTACAGGACGCTCTGGAGCATACTCGTCAGTCGCTGGAGCAGGCTCTGGTCCGTCAGCAAGAGGCGAATCTTCAATCTACCCAGGCTCTTGCCGAGCGGGATGAGGCGTCAGAGCGTCTCATAAGTCTTGGCGATCGTATCCATCAGTTGGAACATGAGCTCGTCTCCGCCGAGTCCCAACGTGATGAGGCCGATGAGCGGCTAAAAATGGCCGAGGCTGCCTTAGAGCTGGAGGGGGGGGCAGGCAAAGAGAATGCCGGCCTATTGCATCAGCTCTCTGAGGCCCAGGACCGGGCCAAGAGGGCTCTGGATGAACAGGCCGCACTAGCAAGTCGCTCAGCAGAGCTTGAGCAGGAAGCTCGAGCTCTGCGCGATCAGCTTGAAGAGATGCAGTCCCGAGTCGATAACGTTGAGTCGTTACCGCCGGGAACAACACCGAATCATCAGGAAGAAAGGAGCCACGCCAATGTTCATGGGGTGGATACCGCCGTTTTGAAGTGGATCGCCACTGGTGTCGTGTTGGGGATCATTCTCGGGGTCTGGTTCTATGCGCTTCTGCGTCCGGTTCCGGAAAACAACCCTTCTCAGTTCGTTTCATCTGCCGTTGAGATCGAGGTTGCTCAGGGGATTCAACAGGGACTTGATCTTATTTCTGCTGGAAAAACAGAGGAGGCCTCAAGCCTCTTTGAACAGTTGATTGGCAGGTACCCGAGTCGTCCCGAGCCCTACAACAACCTGGCCGCGCTCTACGCTCTTCAGGGTCGCCTGACCGAGTCCAAGGCTGTGTTGGAAAAGGCTCTGGATACTGATGATAATTACGCAACGGTCTACGGAAACCTGGGGGTCATCTATGCGGAAATGGCTCGAGAATCCTACGGCAAGGCCCTTCGTCTTGAGGCTCGGCAGCACAATCCCAAGTTGCAGTTGCTGGCCAGCAAGTCGAATTTCCTATCTCAGCAGACCACAGGTAAAGATACCGTTGCCACCGCTGAGTCAGTAGATTCTTCCACCCCTGCGCAACCGGAGGTGTCAACGTTTGCCGAGCCTTCGGCCTCTGCGGCTGAGGGGGGGCTGGAAACCCCCGTTGCTACCGCTCCTGTCGCTCAAGCCGAACCTGTCGGGGTGCCCCCGGAGGTTCTGTCTGCCGATCTGGGCGAAAACGAACGCGAACTCGTAGAGGCACTCTATGGCTGGGCCAGAGCCTGGTCCGAACAGGACTCGGACGCCTATCTGAGCCACTACAGTGAATCATATCGTCCCTCAGGTGGGCTTACACGCAGCGACTGGAAATCTCAGCGCAGGTCGCGACTGAACCGCCCCGACTGGATCCTGGTATCTTTGAGTGATTTTGAAATCGTTGAGACAGGGGCTAACCGCTACCGGGTTAAGTTGACCCAGACCTACCGGTCTGATTACTATGAGGATCGTACCCTTAAGTCGATCAACATGATTCGCGAAAACGCTCAGTGGAAAATCTTCATGGAGCGCTCGCTGGGAATCCTATGAAAATGAAGTACGGGCTGGTCGCCCTTATCACAGCCTGTTCGATCTGGTTTACCGTGGTCCAGGTCAGCGCTCTTCGTCAGCAGGGCAACGAAGGAAGCTCTGGCGTTTCAGGGCAGCCTGCTGCGCCCAAAACGGTCAATCTGCCCGTGGAGTTGACTGATCGTGACGCCGAGATTTTTAAGCGCATCGACCAGCGTCTGAACGAAAATCCACAGGATCATGAAGCGAGTCTTCTCAAGAGCCTTATTTACTTTAAGACAGGACATCTCGATGCTGCTATCTCAGAGCTCGATATCCTGACCGAGGCGGCTCCTCGATTCCATCTGGCGCATCTGCTTCGCGGTGATCTGTTGCTTTCCCAGTTTGAAGAAGTTTCGGACATCGGTGATACGGCTCTGCTCGACGGGTTGGGGGCCAAGGACAGTGCCCAGATCGAACGTCTGCGGCTTGAGGCAAGGGCACGGCTGAAAGGCTATCTTTCCCTGGTGGGCAGTACGCAGGTGCCCGCCGAACTGGTCACATTGGCTGCGGAAGTTCGACGGGCAGTGGTGGTCGACAAGTCACAGAGTCGGCTCTATCTTTACGAAAATGCCGGTCCGTTGATGCCCCCGCGGCTTGTCTCCGATTTTTATATCGCCTACGGAAAGATGGAAGGCGACAAGCTTCGTGAAGGTGACCTGCGTACACCCGAAGGGGTCTACAAAATTACCAGACATATCCCCGGTGAGAAGTTGCCCCCCATGTACGGCGTGGGAGCTTACCCCATCAACTTCCCCAATGAGCTTGACCGTAAACTGAACAAGACGGGCTATGGCATCTGGCTTCACGGTACCGATCAGCAATTCTACAGCCGTCCACCCAATGATAGTGAAGGCTGTGTCGTGCTGACCAATCTGGATCTGGACGGTATTGATGAGGGTTTTCAGCTGGGTACGACACCGGTCATTATCGCTGAATCCATCACATGGCTGACTCCGGATCTCTGGCTTAAACAGAATCGTGAAGCTCTGCAGTGGCTTGAGTCCTGGCGAGCTAACTGGGAATCTGGAGACGTCGAAAGCTACCTTTCCTATTATGATGCTGATTTCTGGTCCAAGGGCTATAACCTCAAACTCTGGAAAGAGCGCAAGCGGCTCGTTTCCAAAGGGAAAAAATTCCAAAGGATCGGGCTCAACCATATCTCACTGATGGCCTACCCCGAAGGTGCAGGCATTAAGAACCGCCGTGTCATGGTGGCCCAGTTCCAGCAGGAATACCGCTCCAACAACTATAACGGTGACATGTGGAAAAAACTCTACCTGGTCAAGGATGATCAGGACTGGAAAATTTTGTATGAGGGTGCACTTTGACGAAGGGCGCTCAGTCGCTTTAAGGTTCAACTGTTCATTTTTATTAGGGGGATTAGAATGAAAAAATTGGTCTGTCTGACCACATTGATTATTATGTGTTGCATGGGGTCGGCTTTCGCATCGACCTTTGTCGACAACAAGAATGGCAGCGTCTCTAATGGTGCGGATCTTGTCTGGCAGAAAGGGAGCAGCCCGAAGCTCTCCTGGGATGATGCAACCAAGCTTTGTGAGGAGCTGGATCTGGCGGGACGCTCCGACTGGCGCATTCCGACCCGCGAGGAGCTTCTGAAGCTGGTCGACAGGACGCGCAAGGATCCAGCCATCGATATCAAACTCTTTCCCGAGACCGAGCCCAATGTCTACTGGTCCTCCAGTCGGGATGGGGGTGAAATCTGGACC
Source organism: Desulfuromonadales bacterium (assembly GCA_012974445.1). Taxonomy (GTDB): domain Bacteria; phylum Desulfobacterota; class Desulfuromonadia; order Desulfuromonadales; family JAAXQG01; genus JAAXQG01. The sequence goes on along the minus strand of JAAXQG010000039.1, from coordinate 5,960 downwards.
GTGGGGTTCAGCGACGGTGACGAGTTTATTTTCGACAGCCTTGACTACAAATGGCATACCCGCTGTGTCTCGGAAAACAAGGTCGAGCCCTATACCCAGTCACTGATGGATTGGGCAGCCGCCTGGTCGAAAAAGGATGCCGACGCCTACATCGCTTCTTATGGACCCGAGTACAAGGGCTCTAAAAAATCCCGCAAAAGCTGGGAAAATGAGCGCCGAAAGAAGATCGCCCGTCCCAAATGGATCCAGGTGACTCTGAGCGATATCAAGATGCTTTCCAGCAAGGATGACCGGGTCGATGTAGAGTTGGTCCAGAGCTATAAGGCCAACCGCTACGCGGACCGCACCCGGAAATCTTTTGTGCTCGAAAGAGTCGGAGGAGCCTGGAAAATCGTCGAGGAAAAGACGCTGAAGAAGCTGAAGTAGTTTTCCTGACAGTTGGAAACTTCCCGCCTGAGAAGGTGATGGGTTGACTTTAACTGTTGAAGTCGAAATTCTTGTAAACAAGCCCCCCCAGGTTTCAATGACCTGGGGGCGCTTGTTTATGGGCCCTCTTTTGAGCGGGAAGGGGGACTGTATATGGTGGGTTCTAGTATTTGACCTTGCTCTCTAATTTCATTATTATAATTTTCAGGTGAAGTCAGCCTAAAGTGTTACGTGCTTGTCCCGCAGGGGGATTGCGAAGAACATCGCCCAGGGTAATATTTCACAGATCTCATTTCCTTTCATAGTAACGCTCGATACTGGTTCAACTCCAGAATCGAATTCCGAATCGCTCTGCCCTGTTAATAACCTGATCTGGACTGTTTTTGAATCGTTCCCGGGTGCAGACATCCATCGGTGCGCAGGATGGCAGCCTCGGCTTATATCGGCAAGATCTGCATTATCTCGGATCTCACCAGTTCTGGAGAGTCGATGATGGTCGGATGATCAATCGACTGATCGAACCGACTGTCGGCAGTTTTTTGTCCATGGGATGAATATCGTCAGCATGGACAATGATTTTTTGTTTTCACTCATAACAATGAAATGGAGAAGAGTATGGGAAGAATTTTATTGGCATTACTACTGTTGTCGCTGGCGTCGCCGGTTTTTGCTGAGGTTCATATGCCCGGCAAAGGGGTCAGTGTTCAGCCCGCCCGCGCCACTTGGAATACCGGTTACTTTCAGGAAGCCCTGGTGCGTGCCGGCCTGAAGGAACTTGGCTACCAGGTGAAGAAGCCGAAGGAGTTGCAGAATCCACTCTTTTATCAGGCGGTCGCCCTTGGCGATGTCGACTACTGGACCAATGGCTGGTTTCCGGCGCACAACGAAAATATGCCCAAGAACTCTGCCGAAACGGTGGAACTGGTCGGTTACGTCGCCAAGGCCGGTGGCCTGCAGGGTTATCTGGTTTCGAAACGTGAAGTGGATAAATTCAACATTCAGTCACTCGACGATTTCAAACGCCCTGAAGTCAAGAAGGCGTTCGATGACAACGGCGACGGCAAGGCTGACCTGGTTGCCTGCCCGGCTGGCTGGAGCTGCGAGAAGACCATCAGCTTTCATTTTGATGAATACGGCTTGAGCGATCACATCAATCCGATCAAGGCTGGCTACACCGCCAGCATGGCGGATACCCTGGCCAAGTTCAAAAACGGCAAACCAGTCTTCTTCTACACCTGGGCGCCGAACTGGACCATATTCAAATTTCAGCCGGGCAAGGACGTGATGTGGATCAATGTTCCGGAGATCAAGGCTCGTCCGGCCGAAATGGAGGCGATCGACCGGATGACCGTGGCAGGAGTTAAAGGAGCAGTCAGCGATCCGGCCAAGCTGGGGTTTGTGGTCGCCGACATTCAGGTTGTCGCCAACAAGAAATTCCTCGTCGATAACCCTGCGGCGAAAGAGTTCTTCAAGGCATTCACCCTGCCGCTGGCTGATATCAACGAGCAGAACACCAGGATGCAAAATGGTGAAAAGTCACAGAAGTACATCGAGCGTCATGCTAAAGAGTGGATCGAAAAGAATCAGGAAACCTGGAATGCATGGATTGAAGCAGCTCGAAATATATGATCGAGCTGAAATAGTGAGTTGAGAGCTACCTTTTTCGAGGGGAATCCTCAATTCGCGTTGAACCAATACTGATCCCCAAAGAACACTAAGGGCCTCCCGCTCGCGGAGGCCCTTAGTGTAAATAGCAATATAATAATGATTCCCCGGTCTTTGCAGGCGGGGCTTTTTTTATGCTTTTTTACGAAAATTCTGCAGAACCAAACCGGAGAGGATCAGCAGAAGCCCCCCCAGAGTGGAGACATGAATGGGTTCCCCCACAAGGTAATAGATGAATACCAGGGAGAGCAGGGGGGAGAGGAAGATGAACTGACCGGTGCGGGCCGTACTCTCAGTGAGCTTGAGCGCCATAAGCCAGAGGATAAAGGTGATTCCCATCTCGAAAAGCCCGATGTAGACGGCGCCCAGGGAACCAGCCAGGCCTGGGGCAGTCCAGGTTCCGAAGAAAAGGCAATACAGGGCAATCAGGGGGACGCCGCAGAGGAAGTTCAGGAAGAGACCCTGGAGGGGCGGGCGGGGGTCCTTGGTGTTGTAGATCCAGTACAGGGCCCAGACGACGGTGCTGCACAGCGCCAGCAGCACGCCAAGTGCATCGGTGAATTCCAGACGCCAGGGGGTTCCTCGGGTGGCGATGACGATGACGCCGCTGTAGCTCAGCGCTATGGCAAATATATCGAAACGGCTGAGTTTCTGACCCAGCAAGGGGACAGCAAGAATTGCCATGGCGATGGCCCAGCTATAGTTCAGTACCTGGGCTTCCTGGGCGAGCAGGCGGTCGAAGGCCTCGAAGAGCAGCAGATAATAGAGGCAGGGATTCAGGGCGCCGAGCGCAAGGCTCCGAAGCCAGTGCTTTCGAAATGAGAGCAGCGTGGCTCTGAGTTCTCCCCGATACACCAGGGTGATCCCCAGGATGCCGGTGGAGACCAGCGCCGCATAGAGCAGCAGGGTCTCCGGGGAGAGGTGGCGCAGGGAAAGCTTGAACGCGGATCCGACCGTGGACCACAGCAGCACGGCGCAGAGGGCGAGCAGGTTGGAGCGGGCCTGAGGGCTCACTCCGGGAGCTCTTCTTCGGCAGGGGTGGCTGGGCGGGGGCGACGCAGGCACAGGACCAGGAGCCCGGCAAAGATCAGCCCCACACCGAAACCCGCCGTGGTCGTCAGGATCTCTCCGAGCACCAGCAGCCCCAGAAGGGCTGCCATCATGGGCTCGGCCAGCGACAGGGTCACCGCATTGGCCACGGAGACGGATTTAAGCCCTCGGGCAAAGAGCCAGTAGGACAGGGCCATGGTGAAAATTCCGAGATGCAGAACGACGAGGATCGAGCGTTCCTGGGCCAGCCAGGAAAGGTCCTTGCCCAGCATCATGGGGGAGAGGATCAGGGCGCCCAGGCAGACCACCACGGCCATGACGGCCGTCGGGGGCCTGTGGTCGAGCATCCCCTTGATGGCGAGGGTATAGGCGGCATAGGAGCCCCCCGCCCCGAGTGCCAGCAGCAGCCCCAGAGGGTCCACGGCGATCTTCCCGCCGGAGACTCCAAGCAAAATGCAGCCTCCCACAGCCAGCAGGGTCGCCAGCATCCAGCGCCACCCCGGCTTCTCTCCCCGGAACAGGAAAGCCAGCAGCCCGGCCGCCACGGGAGCACTGCCGATCCCCACGATGGTTCCCACGGCGACACCGGTGCGGGCCACGGCGGCGAAGAAGCACAGCTGGTAGCAGGCGGTGAACAGGGCCGCCATCAGTGCGCCCTTGAGCGGCCAGCCTTTCAGCGGACCAAGTTCCCTGCGGGCCAGGGCCAGACACATGAGGATGACCCCGCCGATAGCAAGACGCAGGGCCCCTAAGACCGAGGAGTCGAAACCCGCTGGTGCGAAGGCCTGGGCCGTGCCCGTGGTTCCCCAGAGCAGGGCCGCACCCAGTACGAATAAAACTCCCGATGAATTAGATTCTTTCATGTGCGATCGCTTTCGGTGTCCATCTCAGCCAGCACCCGGGTAAGGGGGCGGCGAAGGAAAAGGATGGCGAGCAGGCGCCCGCCGATATAGGCCACAGAGGCAGCCAGCACCCCCACCATGGATGCACCGGAAATCAACCCCAGCAGCAGGATGAATATGGCGGCCGCCTCGATGGCCGTAGCCACCGATACCGGTACCGTGACCCGGGCGCTCAGCAGCATTGAGCGCTGTAGGCCGATCCAGAGGGTCAGGGCCGGGAAAGGTACCATGATCAGCAGCGCAGGGCGTGCGAACTCGGCAAGATAGGGGCTGAGCCCCGAGATATCACGGAACCAGAGCTCGCACAGGGGTGTCATGGCGATCAGGGCCAGCAGGCTGGTTGCGCCCAGTGCGATGGCCGTTCCGAAGCGGATGATCTGCCGCCGGTGCTCCATCCGGGATCCGATCAGGGCGATGGCGACCTCCTGGTAGGAGAGCCCCACGGCGCGAAAGATAAATGTCAGGCCGTAGAGCACCGGCATGACCGCAAGTGATTCCAGAGGGCTTGCGCTTCGCCCCAGAAAGAAGGTCACCATGGGGTGAATCGCCAGACCGATGACTGGCGTCAGGGCCAGGGGGAAATAGTAGCGGGAGAGGGCCCGGTAATTCATCGACTCTTCCTTGGAGCAGGGAAGAGCGAGAATCCTGGCAATGGCTCCGCCGGCAAGAAACCGGGTGAAGATCATCTCGGTCAACACTCCGGCGGACAGGGCAATGCCGCCGATCCTTGCTCCATCCAGCGTGCTGAGATGAAAGAGCGCATATCCTGTTCCCCCCATGACGACGAGGCGAAGTCCCGTGCCCAGGGCGATGCGGCGGGTGCTTCGGCCCCGGATCAGCACCCCCTGATAGAAACGACGGATGCCGATGGCCGCAGGCCAGGGGATGAGGCAGATCAGCGTGCTGTGACACAGCCGGGCCATCTCCGGGGAGAGGCCGATGATCCCTTCGGCTACCGGGGTGAAAAATGGGGGAATCAGCGCAAGGGCCAGCGCGGCGCTGGAGGCGAGGCTCAGAATCAGAGCGATCACCGGAGCCTCGGCGACCAGGGCGAAGGCGTAGGCTACCCCCCAGGCCGCCAGGTTGAATACCGGAGCCTCGAGGCGGGCGATGAGGGAGACCAGATAGGGGCCTTCGGCGGCCATGAGCAGCCAGGTGGCGAGCAGGGGGAGCCAGAGGCGCAGGATGTCGCGGGTTTTAAGAGTGCTCTGACTCATAGTGGGTGCCGTTTATCTTGAATTCCCCGTTTCGTCTGCAGGGGGATCCTAAGGTTGCCTTGATTCTGGGTTATCCCCCATTTGTTTCCGCCGGGGCGGCGGAAGCTTCTGCGGATTAAGGCCCCGAAGGGGGCGGGACAGGATGTCCCGATTCATCGAGGGGCTTGGAGCCCCATTCGATGGACCCCGCAGAAGATTCCGGCGGACCGGGCACCCGAAGGGCGGATGCGAGGGCGGCCTTCTTTCGCTTACCTTTCTTGGCCGTCAAGAAAGGTAAGTCGCCCGCCGGGGCGAAATCCCGGCAAGGGTTTTGAGTTTTCAGACACTGGAAGTTATAGAACCCAAGGGTTTCGCCCCTTGAGGCGCCTTACTTTCTTTGCTTGTGCAAAAGAAAGTAAGCAAAGAAACACACCCGAATGTCTTGCCCTGAAGGGTTCCCTCCGCAATGTCCGCTGCTTCCGGGCGGATGGAATGGGACATCCTGTCCCTCCATCCGGTTCGGCGTCATGCCTCACCCCCTTCGGGGCCTTTTTCGGAAACATCGAACCCTGCTTCGGCAGCGACAAACGGGTAAAGTCCCTGGCGGTTGCGCCGCGCACTCTACCCGAAATGCTGGTCCGTGCGGGCGATTATTTCATCCTGGAGGGCGCGGTCGAGGTTGTTGAAGTAGTCGCTGTAACCGGCCACACGGACGATCAGG
>JAAXQG010000136.1 GCA_012974445.1 Desulfuromonadales bacterium | reverse complement strand
AGATGTGTATAAGAGACAGTTAGTAAGTTTTACGGCGACCAGCAAGCCCTTCTGGATATTGAGCTTACCTTCACGGACGACGTGACCACGGCGGTGGTCGGCCCGAGCGGCAGTGGGAAATCAACACTGCTGCAAATGATCAACGGGCTGGTGAGGCCGAACCACGGCACCGTTGTCGTCTTCGGAAAGCCCATCGACTATCAACGTCTCCCCGAACTCCGCTTGCGCATCGGGTATGCGGTCCAAGGGACTGGCCTCTTTCCGCATCTCACGGTTGAAGCAAACATTACCCTACTCGCACGACTAATCAAATGGGATGCAGAGCGCATCAAGGCGCGGACCGAGGAACTCATGGAGCTGGTCAATTTGCCGTTCTCCTATGTCCAGCGGTATCCCCATGAGCTGAGCGGTGGAGAGCAGCAGCGTGTCGGACTCTGTCGCGCCATGATGTTGAATCCCCAGGTCTTTCTTCTCGATGAACCCTTCGGAGCGCTCGATCCCATTACCCGCAACGAAATCCAGCGGGAGTTTCTACATCTGCAGCGATCCGAAGCACGAACGATTATCCTCGTGACCCACGACCTTCGGGAGGCGCTGAAGCTGGCGGAGCGCCTCGTGATCTTGGACCAGGGACGCCTCGTGCAGCACGGGACATGCGCAGAAATATTGGAAAAGCCGGCAAACGGATTCGTTCGCAACTTTTTTCAGTCTCAATTAGAGATCTGATGCTTGGTGTCGACATGCGTGCCCTGATCATTCTGCCGATGACCTTGTTCCTCCTTGTTGGAGGGGCGAATGCTGCGGGGGTCCAAACCGTTGTGGTCGGATCCAAGCATTTCAATGAGGGGTATATCCTGGCCGAGATCATCGCCCAGTTGCTCGAGGACCGGGACTTCCGGGTTGAGCGAAAGTTCGGACTCGGCGGGACGCTCATTTGTTTTGAAGCGCTCAAAAATGGCAATATCGACATCTATCCGGAGTATTCCGGAACGCTGGCGGAAGCGATTCTGAAATTGCCTCGTCGGGTCTCCTATGCCGACCTACGAGGCATCCTGAAGCGGCGGTTTGACATGGATCTGCTCGGCTCCTTTGGGTTCAACAATACTTATGCCATTGCGCTCAGCAGGAGCCTCGCCGAGCAACGCGGGTTGAAAAAGATCAGCGATCTGGCCAGATTCCCGGGTCTGCGCCTTGGATTTAGTTATGAGTTTCTCAACCGGCACGATGGCTGGCCCGGTCTGGCGCGAACCTACGATCTTGCTGTGCGACCCGTGGGGATCGAGCACGGGTTTGCCTATCAGGCGATTCGGGAAAACAAGCTGGATGTGACGGATGTGTACATCACGGATGGAGACATCGAGAAATTCGATCTCTTTCTCCTCAAGGATGATAAGCAGTACTTTCCTCAATACCTGGCAGCACCACTGGTCAGGGCTGAACTGGATGGGAGGGTCAAGCAGATCCTCGGCGAACTCGCCGGGACCATCATGGATGATCAGATGCGGGGGCTCAATGCAATGGTTGTCCTCGAGGGGAAGAGCTTTGCAGAAGTGGCCCACCGATTTCTGAACGAGGCGGGGCTGCTCACGTCCGGAAGACAGCGCATCGAGGAGAGCAAGTGGACCATCATGCTCTTCCGAACACTCACCCATCTCAAGCTGACTCTCATCGCCCTCATCGCAGGGATGGTCGTGGCCATTCCCTTTGGCATCCTGGTGTACCGGGTTCGCGCGATCTCGCGGCCAGTGATGTACATCGCAGGATTGCTACAGACGATACCCTCGATCGCCTTGCTTGCATTCATGATCCCCCTCTTCGGCATCGGCGCGAAACCCGCCATCATGGCGCTCTTTCTCTATTCCCTGCTCCCTATTCTCAGGAACACCGCCGCGGCGCTGTTTTCCATCGACCCCGTACTGAAAAAAGTTTCGGTGGGAATTGGGCTGACTCCACAGCAGCGCCTCCGATATGTCGAGTTGCCATTGGCTGCACCAACGATCTTGGCGGGTATCAGAACCGCGGCCGTCATTAACATCGGCACCGCCACGCTGGCTGCTTTTATCGGCGCCGGGGGGCTCGGCGAGCCGATCGTGACCGGGCTGGCCTTGAATGACACCTCCCTAATCCTGGAGGGCGCGATCCCGGCAGCCGTACTGGCGATCATGACCGAGTGGGCGTTCGAGGGGTTGGAAAAGTTGATGGTCCCCGCGCACTTGCTGCAAAAACCCGCCGAGTAATACATCGTCTCAGTGTTTCTCTGTATGCTAGAATGTTCCCGCTATGCGATGGCTGGTGGATGGATATAACGTGATCCGGTGTGCGCCGGCATTGGCCGTGCGCGAGCAAGAAAGTCTGCAGGCCGGGCGCGAGGCGCTCTGCCGTCTGCTCGTCGCAGCCGCCCGCGCCTCGGGAGACCAATTCACCGTGGTATTCGACGGCATACGTGGGGGCGGGACTGCATTCAGCAGCAGCAGGGTGCGCCTGGTCTTCTCCAAGGCTCCGGAGAGGGCTGATCACATGCTGGCGCGACTCGCAAGTGCAGGTACCGCCGTGGTCTCCAATGACCTGGAGGTACGTCGCAGTGCTACTCGCACAGGGGCCATCGTCGTTACCGCCGATGAGTTTCTCGCTCGACTCCTAGCACCTCCGAGCTCCGACAAGGAGGAAGAGGACGAGCCCCTTCCCCGACCGAAAAAGGGCAATCCGCGCCGACCACCCAAGAAGGCCCGCGCCGCCGCCAGGGCATTGAACCGCCTCGACCGCTCCAGGAAAAGGTCAAGAAACGAGGACTCTGGGCCTGTCATCTCGGGCCGGACCTCGGAGGCCTCGGGTACGGACAGACGAAGCTCGCGCTGATGAACGAGCT
>JAAXQG010000089.1 GCA_012974445.1 Desulfuromonadales bacterium | reverse complement strand
AGGTGCAGCGCACCACCCTGGTGCTGGCCCACAACAAGACCCTGGCCGCCCAGCTTTACGGCGAGTTCCGCGAGCTCTTCCCTGACAACGCCGTGGAGTATTTCGTCTCCTACTACGACTACTACCAGCCCGAAGCCTACGTCCCCTCCACCGACACCTTTATCGAAAAGGACTCCTCAATCAACGAGGAGATCGACAAGCTGCGCCACAGCGCCACCCGCAGCCTGCTGTCGCGGCAGGACGTCATTATCATCGCCTCGGTCTCCTGCATCTACGGCCTGGGCTCTCCCGAGGCCTACTTCGGCATGCTGATCCAGCTCGAAGAGGGGATGGAGCTGGAGCGCGACGATCTGCTGCGGCGCCTGGTGGAGATCCAGTACAGCCGGAACGACGTGGATTTTCACCGGGGAACCTTCCGGGTACGGGGAGACACGGTGGAGATCTTCCCCGCCTACGAGGAAAAAAGGGCTCTTCGCATCGAATTCTTCGGCGACGAGATCGAGACGGTAAGTGAGATCGACCCCATCCGGGGCAAGGTGCTGGACCGCATCACACGCACGGCCATCTTCCCGGCGAGTCACTACGTGGCGACGCGCCCCACCCTGGAGCGGGCGGTGAAGGAGATTCAGGATGAGCTGCTGGTACGGCTGCAGGATCTTCGCAGCAAAAACATGCTGGTGGAGGCCCAGCGACTGGAGCAGCGCACCCTCTTCGACATCGAGATGATCGAGGAGATGGGCTACTGCCAGGGGATCGAGAACTATTCACGGATACTCGATGGCCGAAGCGTCGGGGAAGCCCCAGCCACCCTTCTGGACTACCTGCCGAAGGATGCGTTGATGATCATCGACGAGAGCCATGTCAGCGTCAGTCAGGTAGGAGCCATGTACCGAGGAGATCGCTCCCGCAAGGAGACGCTGGTCAACTTCGGCTTCCGCATGCCCTCGGCCCTGGACAACCGCCCCCTGACCTTCGACGAGTTCGTGGCGCACCAGCCCCAGACCGTCTATGTCTCGGCCACCCCCGCAGACTACGAACTGGAAAAAGCGCAAGGTGTCGTTGTGGAACAGATCGTGCGCCCCACCGGCCTCGTCGATCCCCTCATCGAGATTCGCCCCGCCACCGAACAGGTGGACGACCTTATCGGAGAAATCCGCGCCACTACGGGGCAGGGTTACCGAACCCTGGTGATCACCCTCACCAAGCGTATGTCCGAGGACCTCGCCAGCTACCTCGAAGAGCTGGGCATCCGGGTTCGCTATCTGCACTCTGACATCCACACCGTGGAGCGCATGGAGATCATCCGCGATCTGCGCCGGGGCCTCTTCGACGTGCTCATCGGCATCAACCTGTTGCGCGAAGGCCTCGACATCCCCGAGGTGGCCCTCGTCGCCATTCTGGACGCCGACAAGGAGGGCTTTCTGCGCAGCCAGCGCGCCCTCATCCAGACCTGCGGCCGCGCCGCCCGCAACGTGGACGGAAGGGTCATCATGTACGCCGACCGCATCACCCGATCCATGCAGATCTGCCTAGACGAGACGCAGCAGATGGCGCGGAGTACAAGAGTCGGAAGGAACTGGAGAAGGAGATCGGGAAACTTAAGAAGGAAATGCTCGCAGCAGCTGCGCAGCTGGAGTTTGAGAAAGCTGCGGAAGCGAGGGATCGGATGCTGGAGTTGGAGAAGAGGATGTTGAAGCTGTGAGGAGATAAAGAGGGAGACCGTGTATTACGATCTCCCTCTTTAAATGTTTGGCTTTACAAACTCAGTTATTGATTGTGCCTACGGCAAGGGTAAACACTTCAGCACCATTGTTGTTTTCACTCGCAGCTGGAGAAATTGTCACTTTGACCTCAGCCAGTGTTGAGGTAGCACCATCGCTATGAAGAGAAAAGTTAAAAGAACTCCCTCCTCCGATTGTATCGGCTTGCGTTATTGAGGTGACTCCAGTCAGGTCTCCGGCTGTTGTTGTAACCTGAAGGGTCGTACCCGCCGCCAATGCGTTGCCCCACATGTCTTCAAAATCAATCGTGAATGGCAGACTATTATTTTGCGCGATAATAAATGTGGTTGGCGCTAGATTAATGGAACCAACGAAATCTGAAATCAGCAAGTTCATACTGTCCCAGACCATAGTGTCATCAACACAATTGACGACATTCGTATCGAAGTCACCATTCTGGTTCGCATCGATAAAAAATTCGCCAACCTCATGGGAACTGCTGTCATTAGCATCAATGTAAGGCTCATCCATAACGGTCAAGCAGTTATCAATGCCTTGGTCAAAAGTACCGTTACCATTGAAATCGATAAACGTACCGCGTCCAGGTGTGAAGGCAACAATTCGGCACAGACCAACATTTCCTGCTGGAGCGATACCATCCAAGTTAGGTACCGTGGGTGCGCTGGTTTGAAAAACAGCCGATGCCTGCCCAAACGTCGTCGTGGTATTGAAACCGGAGCTTTCCCCAATTGTTCCGCACTCGGAGATAAAACTGACTGGTGTTCCGTCAGGAACAACATTTCCTGCACGATCCCCAAGAAAAGCCGAAATGGTACTTTGAAGTCCCAGATGCATACCCCCAGCAAGGTTCAGCGTGGAAGCAGCCATGGTCAATCGACCTGCATCAGGTCGATTGCTGACAATCGTGACCCGAGCTTCTGTTGAGATAGTGCTTCCATTACCTAACGTCAAAGAAGCAAGAATCGTCACGGTCCCCGGAACTGTGCCGCTCTGAAAGGCGACTGTGACCTTGCCGCCAGCGCTCAATGCACTGGTTGCAGAAAGTGATTCCCCTCCTCCGACAGGAGTCTGAATAGAAAAGTTGACCGCTGTTCCGTCTGGTGCAGGGCCACCACCTGAATCACGGACATCAAAGATAATCTGGGAGGTATCCTCTATCCCGGCACCTGTAACACCTATCGTGCCTGGGGCGACATTTTCGGTAATAATTGAAGTGGGTGTACCTGCTGCAACTTCAATTGAAATTTGACTTATTACAGTCCCCGACGTTGCAGTGATCGTGACTGTTCCCACAGCACTGCCGGACTGAAAAGTTGCCAACGCCGAACCACTGGTGGATGTGTCTGACGCAGTAATCGACCCTTTATCTGTAGTAAAAGATACCAACGTTCCATCGGCAACAGCATCACCAGCATTCGTAACTACTGCGAAAATCGTGAGCTCACCTCCGGGAGAAAGCTGTCCCCCCTGAGGCAATGAAGAGCTAAGTGCGATATCGTCCGCTACCGTGGAAGCGCCCGTCCCCGGAGGAGCAACAGGCACTGCGGCAGGAGCACTCGTGATATCTGAAATTGCATCATTTGCCGCAGGGCTCGATCCCCCGCTTCCCCCGCATCCTACAAAGACAAGCGAGGATACTAAAATGAGCAGCAATAAGATATAATTCCGCTTCAACATTCTGTAACGCTTAAACATTACCATACCCCCTTCTGCTTAGAAGCCCCAGTTAAAGGTCAACCCACCAGCCACATTGCTGCGAACCTGTACTTCGATATCGACCACCATCTCCTTAACGGGCTCCCAGGATATGCCGACGAAGGCTCCGACCACACCGGACTCTTCGTAATCAGGCGAGTCTGAAAAAGGGACCGCACCAACACCGTCTCTTTCCAGGTCCGCCTGGGCGATATAAAGCAGGGGGCCTCCATAGAGGATGCCGTTATCAACCTCCCCCTGAAAGGTGAGGCCAGCACTGGCGTCCCAGGGTGTGCTGATCTTCTGGGCGACCGTTGTTCCGTTGATTACCGCACGGTCATTGTAGTTGGAGAAGAAGTTCCCCTGGGCAAAGAACCCCATATCGACGCTTTCGCCATCCCTGATGAGGAAGTTCATACCAAGACCGCCGAACGCCTTGTAACCGGAACCATCGAAATCCTCGATACCGATAATGCCCTTGTCAGCCTCGTAATTGGCGGCGCCCGCTCGGGCGTAAACATTGAGATTGTCGCTGAGTTGATGTCCGAGTTGGGCATAGACCTGGTTCTGTTGGAGCTCAGCATCGGATGCCGTGGCATTGTTTTCTGTCTCCCAGTCCGCCTGACTGAAAAAATATCCGGCGCTGAAAGTCGTCTCCCCGGCTTTTGCACTAAGCGGCAGGGGCCCGATGGCTCCCGCGTAGCTGGTGCTGGCAGCGGCAAGAACGGTCAAAACGGATACTGCAATCAGTTTTTTCATGAAATAGCTCCTGTAGTTTAAAAGAATATATGGGCCAATTAGAGTTAGGTGGTTAGCAGCGAAACATTTATAAGCGACCTTTATAAGAAAAAAAACGTTTTTAATCAAACGTTTTGCGATCGAAAGCTTCGAATATCTTTAAATTTCCCAAGAAATTCAATGAGCCTCTCTAAGAGTGGAGGAATTAGAAGTTTCGACTGAAATCACAGCCGGACCTGTTATTCTTCAATGAATTGAAGGACTTTGCGACAGGAGGGTGCCATGAAAAAGCAGGGAACCGAGGAGAAAAGATC
>JAAXQG010000246.1 GCA_012974445.1 Desulfuromonadales bacterium | reverse complement strand
CCGAAGGCCTGATGGCGCTGCGCCGGGGGGACGAACTCCTCACGGGGCACCCTGATGAAGGCCTCCCGTACCCTGTCGGGAAGCATTCCCCGTCCCGTCTTGCTTCGGGTGAGGATGAACTCCTCTTCGATGGTGCGGATCATCTCCTTCGGGCTGGCCCTGAACATGGTTGCCTCCTCTTCTAAGGATAGCGGATCCGGGCTCCCGAGTTCGCCTGCGCGGGATAATAAAAAGCCCGGATGGGGCGTCCATCAGGGCTTTTGAAGGGGAAGGTTCGGTTTTCGGGTCCGGGGCTATTCTCCGTAGATATGCACGGTGAACTGTCGCCAGAGCCCGAGCAGCACGCTGTGCGTTTCCAGGTCGGCGAAATAGATGGTTTCGATATCGTTTTCGTTGGCGATGCGACCGATGGCGTTGCTGTCCCAGGTGACCGAAGTGTAGTACTGCAGGTGTTTGACCTTCCCGCTGCCGGTGCGCGACGCGGTGGGGGTGCGATTCATGTTGGTGTCCAGAGGGCTGGTGGTGTGGGTGTAGAGCAGTCCCTGGGAGCAGCCCCCAAGTAGCAGAGCCAGACTGATGAGGGCCAGCGTCCGCTTCACGGCCCTCAGTCTCCGTAGACGACGGTGGTCGTCCTGGAATAAAGGCCGAAGAGGATGTTGAAAATTTTGCGATCCATGTGATTGATGGTGGTCAGGTCTCCGTTTTCGGCGGCAGCCTTTGTTCCCCCATTGCCCCAGGCAAAGAGCCAAAGCACCGAATAGGTAGAGGCTTCACCCTGTTTCGCTCCTAAAACCGTCTGGTTCAGGTCTGTGTCCTGAGGGATCTCAATGTCGGTATAGAGGCAGCCCCCGAGCAGGAGGGAAAGACTCAGGGTGACAAGAAATATGCGGATGGATTTCATGGCGACTCTCCTGTTTAAGATGATTTCTTACGGTAGCAGGGCAGGTGTAGCTGTCAAGATAATTGGGCGCAATGAGCCGTGACGATCTTGCAGGCAGATGGATTGCTGCTAAGCTTACTCTCTTGATGGAGACTGGTATGGAGATCGGCGGAGGTGCTTATGAATGCCATTGGAGGGGACAGCTATTATGTCTTGCATGGATTTCAGTCGCTGAAAATCGATAAACCTCAAGGGGAAATGGCAGCCTCTGGGGTCAATTCTTTCCCATTGCCTCAGCGCCTGGAGGACAGGGTCAGTATCGGACAGAAAACTCCTGAAACCGCGACCTACGGCATGGCCCTGAAGGGTATCGGGGAGCAAGGGCATCTTTCCCGGCTTCGCTCCCATGTCATGGACACTCTGTCGAAGCAGGGTCGAATGGTCCGGCTCGCTGGAGACGATGGTACCTCCGAGGTCCGGAAAGTCACAAACGAAGAGGCGCAGGAGCTGATCGATTTCGATGGTTATTACGGGGTGGAGCAGAGTTCGTCCCGCATCGCGCAGTCGGCAATATCAACGCTGAGCGAAAGCCCGGAGAAATTCGATAGGGTCATGGTGACGATTTACGACGGATTTTCCGATGCCGAAACGGCCCTGGACGGTGTGCTGCTTGAGATCAACTACAGAACCCTCGACAGCATCCAGGCCAAGGTGACCGAATGGATGGGAGGTTTCCTGCCTCCCGAGGGCTGAGTCCGAATTCGGATAATTCATTGGAATCAGCACAAAAAAGCCCGGCACATCGCCGGGCTTTTTTACGTTTATCACGGAGGGGCCGGGAGCAGGTTACTTCCGAGCCAGAAGCTCCCCTTCCACCGGGAGGGAGCGGTTGTTGGCCCACTCGATCCAGGAACCGTCATAATTTTGTGCCGTCTTGAATCCCAGCCCCAGCAGCACCAGCGTGGCATAGGAAGAGCGGATGCCGGTCTGGCAGTGGGCGATCACATGACGATCAAGGGTGATTCCCTGGGCTGCAAGCAGCTCACGGATTTGCTCTTCGCTCTTGAGAACCTTGACTCCATCGACCTCTTTCTGAAGATTGACCCAGTTCAGAGGGGTCGCTCCGGGGATGTGTCCACCACGGTTGGCGCGGATCTTCTCTCCCCTGTATTCCTCGGGGCTTCGGGTATCCCAGATCACCACAGCAGGGTTGGCAAGGCGCGTCAGCACATCTTCGGCGTCGGCCCGTACGTCATGGCCCTGTTGGCACCTGTAGCCGCTGGTTGCCGTGAGCGCGGTGGGCAGCATGGCGGTAGCGCGATCTTCCTGGTTCCATTTATCATAGCCGCCGTCGAGTACATAGGACTTCTCATGGCCGTGGTAGCGAAGCATCCAGACGAAGCGTGCCGCATAGGGGTTTTTATCTTCGGCGTAGGCCACCACGGTTGTCTCCGGGCTGATGCCGTAGCGATTCATCAGGGCTTCGAACTCCGTCACGGTTGGAACCAGACTCTTTACTCCGTTGCGAGTGGAGAGAAACTCCTGCTTGTCGATATGGACGGCCTGGTCGATGTGTCCCAGCAGGTACAGGGGAAGCACGCGTACGTCTACCACTTGGGTCGCGCCTTCCTGACTCGCCAGCCAGTTGGTATCGACGAAATAATCGCTCAGGGCGCTGTGCGCGGTGGCGGGGGCCGCGAAAGAAATCGCGAGGAATAAAACCCAGATAAGAGCTTGAATACGCTTCATTTGCTTACTCCCTTTGTTGAGCTTGATCGATTCACTAAAGTAACTTCAGTTCTGTGGATGGCGGTTTGAAGGTGCTTTTTTCTGAGTTCTGCCACGAAGGGAGAAAGCGTTTATGCACATTCGACATCGCTCTTCGGCGCTGCTCGGCGGCGTCCGTTCTTGTTTGTAGTCAATGTTATTGCCTATGTTTACCAGTTGTGTCAAGAAATAATCCGTAATTTATTTGTACTACAGCATGCGGGCTGTCTCTTATACACATCT
>JAAXQG010000195.1 GCA_012974445.1 Desulfuromonadales bacterium | reverse complement strand
ATGCGGGAGCAGTTGGATAAAACGTTTGAAAAACTAAGCAGCGTCAGAGGGGTGCAGCCGCCTGTCAAGGGCTGGTTGCGTTCGATCCGTGAAGCCCTGGGCATGTCCGGCAAGCAGCTCGGCGAGCGTATCGGGGTCAGTCAGCCACGAGTCGTCCAGATGGAGAAGGACGAACTCAGCGGTGCCCTAACATTAAAGACCATGCGCCAGGTCGCTGAATCGATGGATTGCCTGTTCGTTTATGCGTTGGTCCCTCGTACCAGCCTCGAAGAGACTATGCGCGATCAGGCTAAAAAAGTCGCCGAGCAACGCCTTTCTCGCACCTCCCACACCATGTTGCTGGAAGATCAGCTGGTGTCGAATGATGAGCGGAAAAAGATGCTCGATGCCAAGGTTGAGGATCTGATCCGTGAAATGCCTAAAGGCTTCTGGTCAGACAAGCTATGAATTTCGAGTACCCCGAAGGGGCAACACCGCTCGATCTCGATGAGGCGCAAGGGCTTCTGTTGCCACACATCAGCACCAGGGCCGATCTTGATCGCTGGGAACAGGAGAATATCTCTGAGGCCGAAGATGCCGTTTTCAGGCGTCGGCAAAGGGATGTCCTGACCGAGAAGTATGCTCGCACCCTGCACAAGAAGATGTTTGGCAGTGTCTGGCGCTGGGCAGGGAATTTTCGCCGCAGCCAGAAGAATATCGGTATCGAATGGATGCAGATACCAGTGGCTATTCGTCAGTTATTCGATGAGGTCAATGGATGGCTGGAATATGGAGCCTTTCCGCCTGATGAGATAGCCGCCAGGTTCCACCACCGGCTGGTCGCTATCCACGCCTTCCCCAACGGCAATGGGCGTCATGCCCGTCTTATGGCTGATATCGTCCTGGTGCATTTGCTGGGGCAGGAGCGCTTCAGTTGGGGGCAGGAAAATCTCACCAGCGCCGGTGATTGCCGTCGCCACTACATTGAAGCCCTGCGTGCTGCTGACCAGCTTGATTATGGGCTTCTGCTGGCCTTTGTCCGTTCTTGAAATCAAAGCACAGAAATGACCACATATTCAGGAGCAACCATGTCCGGTCGTCTATGTTGGGGAAATTATCGAAAAGTTAATACAGCCGGAGGTTGTTGCATGATCACGAAAAATAAATACATAGGCAATCTAGCTGTTTTTCAGGGTTTCTGAACATAACAGGGGCAAACTCAACAAATTATAATTTTGTCGATTTTGCCCCTTAGGCTTGCCGTTAATCCCCTCCCGCGAGGGGGGGGAAACGGCAAGCCTTTGTTTTGGATATTGTTCCGAAGTTCAACGCACAGACACCGGGGGGGACCGATATACGTATCGATCCCCCCCGGCTGTTTCAGCTCTCCGGTGTCCAGCGCAACACGGGCTTGCGGGCGGCGGCGGCTTCGTCGAGGCGACGGACCTTGGCGCGCACGGGGGCATCCTTGAGCTGGCGGGGATCTTCTGCGGCCTGGCGGGCGATCTCCAGCATGGCGTCGCAGAACTCATCGAGCACCTCTTTGGACTCGGTCTCCGTCGGCTCGATCATCAAAGCGCCCCGAACAACCAGGGGGAAGTAGATGGTAGGGGGATGGAAACCACGATCGATGAGGGACTTGGCCACATCGAGGGTGGCGCAGCCTCCTGCGAGATCGCGGTCGGAGAAGACCACTTCGTGCATGGATCGCCCGGTGTAGGGCAGATGGTACGCGCCTTCCAGGCGGGCGCGCACGTAGTTGGCGGCGAGCACCGCCATTTCGCTGGCATGTCTGAGCCCCTGGGGACCCAGGGTGCAGATGTAGGCGTAGGCCCGCACCAGGACGCCGAAATGACCGTAGAAGGCCTTCATCCGCCCGATGGACTGGGGCAGGTCGCTCTCGAGGCGGTAGCGCCCCTGCTCGCTAACCACCAGGGGCACGGGGAGGAAGGGGGCCAGCTCCGCCGTGACTCCCACGGGACCGGAGCCTGGGCCGCCGCCGCCGTGGGGGGTGGAGAAGGTCTTGTGCAGGTTGAAGTGCATGACGTCGATGCCCATGTCGCCGGGGCGGGCGATGCCCATCAGGGCGTTGAGATTGGCGCCGTCGGCGTAGACCATACCGCCCTTTTCGTGGACGATGTCGCAGATCTCCTTCACGTCCGACTCGAAGAGCCCCAGGGTGTTGGGGTTGGTCATCATCAGCGCAGCCACGTCCTCGTCCATCAGGGCGCGGACGGTCTCGGCCTTGAGGATGCCGTCGGCATCGGAGGCGACGGGCACCACCTCGTAGCCGCACATGGCGGCCGTTGCGGGGTTGGTGCCATGGGCCGTATCGGGAATCAGCACCTTGCGCCGGGCCTTACCCTTGGCCTCGTGCCAGGCGCGGATCATCAGGATGCCGGCCAGCTCCCCGTGGGCACCGGCGGCGGGCTGCAGGGTCACGGCGGGAAAGCCCGAGATCTCCCCCAGCGCCTGCTGCAGACGGTACATGAGCTCAAGGGCTCCCTGGCTGAGTGCCTCGGGGGCGTAGGGGTGAATGTGGGCGAAGCCGGGCAGCCGGCAGAGCAGCTCGTTGATCTTGGGGTTGTACTTCATGGTGCAGCTGCCCAGGGGGTAGAAGCCGCCGTCCACGCCGTAGTTCCAGGTGGAGAGGCGGGTGAAATGCCGCACCACGTCCACTTCGGAGACCTCGGGAAAGCCGGGGATCTCCTCCCTGACAAACTCCTCGGGCAGTTTCGCCTCGGGTACGTCGAGGGGGGGCAGGTCGAAGCCACGGCGACCGGGATCGGAATGTTCGAAAATCAGTTTTTCTTCCTGAATCAGCCCTCTGGCCACGGTCGTCATTTCACACCTCCGGCAATCGCCCGAACCAGGGCGTCGATCTCTTCACGGCTGTTCTGCTCGGTGACACAGACCAGCAGCTGTCCCTCCATCGCGGCGTCGAAGCGCTTGAGGTGAATCCCCCCCAGAATCCCTTCGGCGGCGAGACGCTCCAGCAGGGCGTCGAGATCGCCGGGGACGTTGAGCACAAACTCGTTAAAGGTCAAGGCGCTGTGGGCCGGGGTGACGCCGGGCAGGGCGCAGAGCTGCTCCCGGGCATACCGGGCCTTGGCGAGATTCTGCTGCGCCAGATCGCGCAGCCCTCGCTTGCCCACCAGACAGAGGTAGATGGCGGCCATCAGGGCGCAGAGCCCCTGATTGGAGCAGATATTGGAAGTGGCTTTTTCGCGGCGGATGTGCTGCTCGCGGGTGGCCAGGGTGAGCACGAAGCCGGGCTTGCCGTCCAGGTCCTGAGTGCGTCCTACGAGCCGCCCGGGCAGGGTGCGCATCAGCTTCTGCTTCGAGGCGAAGAAACCGAGGCCGGGGCCTCCGTAGGAGACGGGGATGCCGAAGCTCTGCCCCTCCCCCACCACGATGTCGGCCCCCAGCTCGCCGGGGGACCTGAGCAGTCCCAGCGCTACCGGCTCCTGAACTGCAGCGACGCTCAGGGCGCCGGCTTCGGCCGCCAGGGCAAAGAGGGCCTCCAGATTTTCAATCACCCCGAAGAAATTGGGATAACCGGCCACCACGCAGGCTACATCCTTGCCGAGCGCACCCGCCAGAGCGGCCGCATCGGTTGCGCCGCTGGCGTCGACGGCAACGGTCTCCAGGTCCAGCTCCAGATAGCGGCAGTAGGTCTCAACGGTCTGACGCCACTCGGGATGCAGCCCCGCCGAGAGCAGGACCCTCTTTTTCCTCGTGGAACGCACCGCCATGAGCACCGCTTCGGCGCAGGCCGTGGCTCCGTCGTACATGGAGGCGTTGGCCACCTCCATCCCCGTAAGCTGGCAGATGAGTGTCTGATACTCGAAGATCATCTGCAGGGTGCCCTGGCTGATCTCGGGCTGGTACGGGGTGTAGGCGGTGTAGAACTCGCTGCGCGAAACCAGGTGGTCCACCACGGCGGGAATGAAATGGTTGTACGCGCCCCCCCCCAGGAACGACGAATAATGGTCCAGTCCGGCATTGGCCTGGCTGAGTTTCCTGACCTCCCGAAGCAGCTCGGCCTCGGAGAAGGGGCCGGGAAGCTCCAGTGAGCGATCCAGGCGGACCGATGCGGGCACGGTCGAGAAGAGTTCCTCCACCGAACCGACGCCGATGGCTTCGAGCATCTGCCGGATATCTTCCGGGGTATGGGGTATGTAGCGCATCGAACCTCCTATTGCTGCTCGACAAAGGCCTTGTAGGCTTCGACATCGAGCAGATCGCCGAGCTCATCCTTGCTGGCCAGCTTGATCTTGACCATCCAGGCATCCTCATAGGGAGAGCTGTTGACCAGCTCGGGGGTGTCGGGAAGCTCCTCGTTGATCTCCAGCACCTCACCGCTCAGGGGAGAGTAGATGTCGGAGACGGCCTTGACCGACTCCACGACGCCGAAGGGCTTGCCCGACTCGACCTGGGAGCCCACCTCGGGAAGCTCGACGAAGACCACATCTCCCAGAGAATCCTGGGCGAAGTCGGTGATGCCGACGGTGGCCACGTCCGCCTCGATGCTGATCCATTCATGCTCTTCGGTGTAAAAAAGATGGTTGGGAAAATCCATGATACGTACCTCCTTTAATCGGGTTAATTGCTTGTTATTTGTCTCATGCAGAGCCGCGCGGACATGATCTTCCCCTCCCCTCGCGGGAGGGGATTGAGGGGAGGGGGGAACGAACCGGCACTGCCTGCCTCACCCCGGCCCTCTCCCGTTCAGTGCGCAGGATGGGCAAAGAAACGAAGCGACGTGCCCATCGTTTTGACTGAGGCTCCAAAACCTTATTTAACAGGGATGAAGGGGATAGGTCTTTTCGGTAAATCCCGGGCAGCATGTCTTTGATTTTTCATTGCCGCTTATTCCCTTTGTTCCTGTTCTATCTGCTTTATTGAAATCTTCTGCTGCTATTTTTTTACGGAACTATATTCCAAAAGAAGGTTCGGACAAATAAACACATCTTTTCGGCTGAAAACTCCATCTCCCTTGACGGGCGAGGGCTGGTGTGAGGGTGATGGCTCGAAAAGCCCCCCTCCCCTTAGTCCCCTCCCGCGAGGGGCGGGGAAGTCAACTCAAGCCTTTGTTTTGGATATAGATCCGTTTTTTCATTTCAACTGCAGATGCGACCTTCCCCTTCCGTCAGGACAGAGGGGGTATCATAGCAGGGGGCTATTTCAAGATCAGCTTACAAACGGGGTCTTAACCACCTGGGCTGAGACCTTGCGGGCTCTGATCCCCACCTGGAGATCGGTGCCGATAGCGGCGGATGCGGGCTCGACCAGGGCGATGGCGATTCCTTTTTTAAGACTCGGGGACATGGTGCCGCTGGTAACCACCCCCACCTCGCGCTCCCCGTCATAAACCGGGTAGCCTTCACGGGCAATGCCCGACTCGGTCATCGCCAGCCCTACCAGTCGGCGGGGCACTCCGTCGGCCTTCAGCTTCTGCAGCGCCGCCCGGCCAACGAACTCCCCCTTGTCCAGCTTGGTGATCCAGGCGATCCCCCCTTCCAGAGGGCTGATCTCGGCGCCCAGCTCATGGCCGTAGAGGGCGTATTTTTTCTCCAGCCGCAGGGTGTCTCTGGCGCCCAGGCCCACGGGGAGCATCCCGCAAGGGGCGCCTGCCTCCATGAGCGCGCTCCAGAGGCGCTGGGAGTCGGCGGCGGGAAAGTAGAGCTCGAAACCATCTTCTCCGGTGTACCCGGTGCGGGAGATGATGGTGGGAACAGAGGCGACCTGGTCTTCGACAAAATGATAGTAGCGCAGAGCGGGAAGATCCGCCCCGGTGAGGGTCGCCAGAATCTTCTCGGACATGGGCCCCTGAAGGGCGAGCTGCCCGAACTGGGCACTGCGGTTCTCCAGCTCGACGGCGGTGAACTCCGAATGCTTGAGCATCGCCTCGATCCAGGTGAAATCCTTCTCGGTATTGGAGGCGTTCACGCAGAGCATGTAGCGCTCGGAGCTGAAGCGGTAGAGGGTCAGGTCATCGACCACGCCGCCGTTCTCATAGCACATGGCGCTGTACTGCACCTGAGCATCGATGAGAGTAGAGAGATCGTTGATGAGCAGATACTGGAGAAAGTCGCCTGCCTGGGCGCCTCGCACCTCGATCTCCCCCATGTGGGAAACATCGAAGAGCCCCGCGGCGCTGCGCACCCTGAGATGTTCTTCGATGACCCCGCTGTACTGCACCGGCATATCCCAGCCGCCGAAGGGAACCATCCGGGCCCCCAGGGCCCTGTGAACGCTGTTGAGGGGAGTCGTTTTCATGGGTATATATCCTCGTGCTTAGTGGTTTGCGTCGAGCAGGGCGGGGATCAGATCTTCCCGTCCCAGCGTCATGAGGTGAACGCCCTGACAGCAGTCCCTGGCCTTCTCGACCAGATCCCGGGCGATGGCCACCCCTTCGGCCAGCGGGTCGGAGCTGGCATCGAGACATTCGACCAGATTGGCGGGCACCTGGACGCCGGGGATATGGGCGTTGAGGAAGCGGGCCATAGCCGCGCTCTTGAGCAGCAGCACCCCCAGCAGCACCGGCACCTGAAGCTCATGCGCGGCGCTGGCGAAGCGCTCGATCTTCTGAGCGTCGAAGGCGGCCTGGGTCTGAACGAAACGGGCTCCGGCACTGACTTTCTTGCGCAGCTTCTGCAGCATCAGTCCGAAGGGCTCGGCCTCAGGCGCTGCGGCCGCACCGGCGAAAAAGGCTGGGGCATCGGCCAGAGCGCATCCAGCCAGATCGCGCCCCCGGTTCAGCTCTTCGACCGCCATGAGCAGCTGCACCGAATCCAGATCGAAAACCGCTCGGGACTGGGGATGGTCACCGAAACGGGGATGATCACCGGAGAGCATCAGGACATTTTCAACCCCCAGTGCCGCGGCCCCAAGCAGCTCGGACTGCAGAGCCATGCGATTGCGGTCGCGGCAGGTCAGCTGGAGTACCGGCTCGATCCCCTCGCGGCTGAGGGCACCGGCGAGCACCAGCGGGCTCTGGCGCATGTTGGCCCCCTGGTTGTCGGTGACATTAATGGCGCTGAGCTGCCTGATCTGGCTGAGCTTGCGAGCCGTATCCATAACCCCTTGCAGATCGACGCCCTTGGGGGGAGCGACCTCGGCAGTAACCACAAAGGTGCCGGCTTTAAGCTTTGTTTTGAGTATCGACATGCTGCCGGTCCCTTCAGGATTTGATGTGACGACGACCCGGAGTCCCCTTGGCCGTCCAGTCTTTGGGTTCCACCACCCGGTCAAAGACGCCGGGACGCCCCTGCTCTTCGAGGCGCTCGAATATCCGGACCCAGGCGCAGTCCAGGTCCGGGTCGGCTTCGCAGCGCCCCTGCTCCATGCCGCCGCAGGGGCCGTTAAGCAGCCCCTTGGCGCAGTTGGTCACGGGGCAGATCCCCGCCGTCTCGTTCAGGATACAGCTGCCGCAGAGGGAGCATTTCTCCTCGTACTGGCCGAAACGGCGGATATTGCCCAGAAAAAGGCTATCCAGTGCCGCTACCACCTGCTTGGGGCTGTTCTGTGAGATGGACTGCACACCCGCTCCGCAGCAGAGCACCACCAGGGCCTCGGCCTTCTCCACCTGTGCCTTGTGCTGACGAAGATCCCGCCCGGCGCGCATGATGTGGCAGGCCTCGTCGATGATCATGGAGCCGGTGACCTCCTTGCCTGCATCACAGAGCCACTCCTCCATGCGAAAAACCTCTTCCTCGCCACCGCTTTTGCAGGCCGTGGCGCAGGCGCCGCAACCGATGAGGAAGACAAAGATCTTGCCTTCGAGAGTCTCGAGCAGCTCTGTGCGGCTTTTCTGGGCGCTGATAATCATGGCGGCTCCGGGCAGAAAAAAGCCCGGACAGCAAAGCAATGCTGTCCGGGCCGGATAAACAAGAGGACTACTGTTGGGACGCGCGCCCTTTGGCACTCTCCAGGGTATTGAAGAGCAGCATGGTGATGGTCATGGGGCCGACCCCCCCGGGAACCGGAGTGATGGCCGAGGCACGCTCTTTGGCTGCTTCGAATTCCACATCCCCCACCAGCTTCTTCTCACCGACGCGATTGACCCCCACATCGATAACCACGGCGCCGGGCTTGATCCATGCCCCCTTGATCATCTCGGGGCGTCCCACGGCGGCAATCACCACGTCGGCACGCCCCACTTTTTCGGGGAGATTCTCGGTGCGGGAGTGGCAGATAGTCACGGTGGCACTGGCGGCCAGACACATGAGGGCCACCGGCTTACCGACGATATTGGAGCGCCCGATAATCACAACATCTTTACCCGCGAGCTCGACGCCGGTGGCTTCGAGCATTTTCATGACCCCGAAGGGAGTGCAGGGCTGAAAGACGGGGCTTCCCGTAACCAGGCGTCCCACATTGTAAGGGTGAAATCCGTCCACATCCTTGAAGGGGGAGATGGCGTCGAGCACCACCTTCTCGTCGATCTGCTTGGGCAGGGGGAGCTGCACCAGGATACCGTCGATGCGGCTGTCATTGTTGAGCTTCTCGATGAGCCCCAGCAGCTCTTCCTGGGTGGTTTCCCCGGGCAGCTTGTACTCGTCGGAGAAGATTCCGGTCTCGGCGCAAGCCTTGTTCTTCATGGATACATAGACGCGGCTGGCCGGGTCTTCCCCCACCAGGACCACAGCCAGCCCCGGGGTGACGCCTTTGGCCTCAAGCTCCGCGACCTGCGAAGCCATCTCTTTTCTCATTCCAGCCGCAATGGCCTTGCCGTCAATCAGTTTTCCCAAGGTTTGATTCCTCCTTCAGAACGTTCAAAAAGATGGAAATATAGGGCAGCGCTTGCCGATTGTAAAGCAAGGGCAATCGCAAGGGCCTCCGTATACTTTTAAAGCGAAAAAAAATCCCCGGTTCCCCGGGGATCTTAAATTCATCCGTTTGCAGCCTTAGGACAACCGCCGCAACCGCCTGAATCGGACGCAGAAGCGCAGGAAGCCTCTTTCGGGGCCGAGGAATAACCCTGATCGAACCATCCGCTTCCCTTGAGGGCAAAGCCTGTCTGGGAGATCAGCTTCTTCACCGATCCTGCGCAGAATTTGCACTCTGTCAGCGGTGCATCGGAAAACTTCTGGCGCGCTTCGAAAACCTGGTTGCAGGCATCGCACTTGTACTCATACAGCGGCATAATCATGACTCCTGAAAAAATGATTCAACAGACTTACAAAATAAATGACCTGATTTGTTTTTGTCAAGATGGGGCGCTCTAAGAAAAAAATCTTCCAGGTTCAGGAAGATGGCAAGATAAGGTCTTCCAGACGGGAGCTGGCCCGGGCTGTAAGTACAGTGCAAGGACCAACCCCTGTTTTTCGACGCTCAGACAGGGAAGGTTCAGGACAGCCAGGGATCGCTCTGCTGCGTCTGCGCATCTTCAATAACTTGCGTCTCAGAGGCCTCATCCCCCTCATCCCTGGCGGAGGATTCCAGCAGGGAGTTACTCCTGGTGATATCCGGCATATTGACCAGGTCCATATCCAGCAGCTTCAAATGCCCCTCGACCAGGGATCTGAGCCCCGCCTGGAAGGAAATTTTCTGACGATAGATCTCCTGTATTTCCTCGGAGATCTTGAGCCGGCGTTGATCGGCCTCACGCAGCAGGCGGTCCCCTTCGAGTCGGGACTCGGCGAGCATCAGTTCGGCCTCGCGACTGGCCGCATCACGCAAATCACCCGCGACCTTCTGTGCCGTGAGCATCGTCTCGTTGAGCACCCGTTCACGACTCTCGTACTCCCCGAGACGCTTCTGATTGCGCAGCTGCTCCTCCTGGAGCTCCAGAATCAGACGGTTTTGCTGCTCCATCTCATCGGCCAGCTGCTCCAGAAACTGATCCACCGCCGACGAATCATAACCAAAGAGACGATTTTTAAAACTGTGCTGCTGGATGTCGAGAGGGGTAATGGACATGAATACCTCTTTTACAGGCCACGAGCCAGGGTTTCAAGGAGCCTTACGACGATGCGCTCCAGGATCGAGAGACCCAGCAGAAGAATGATGGGAGAGAAATCAAACCCTCCGAACTGGGCCGGAATCACGCGCCGGATACGGTAAAGCACCGGATCTGTGGCGCTGTGCAGAAAACGGACGATGGAATTGGAAGGGTCGGGATTAACCCAGGAGATCAAAGTGCGAGCCACAACGATAAAGATATAAATATTGAACGCGAGCTGGGCCAGATCGCGCAGAATCAGGATGAGTTCTCCCAGAAGTCCCATGAATGTTTTTCCTTAGGCAGGTTCAAGAAGATAAATCGTAAATAGAAAAAAGGCTGTTCAACTTATACCGAAACCATCAGGCTGTCAAACAGTTAGGCAGACCAATATACTGTCTACTCTCACGGAATTGCGCAGTTTTTTTGACATTGACCGGCGATAGGGTTATACAGGGTGGTCTTTTATTCTGACATAATCCCCAAAAACATTCCCTGAGAGGTCAGCCGTATGGTGCGCACCAATAATCTCAATGTCCGGGCTCTGACGCCCATCATCGCTCCCAAAGACCTCAAGCAGGTCTTCCCCATCACCGTGGAGGATGCCGCCTTCGTCGCCCAGGCGCGCGAAGAAATCAAGGCGATTCTACGCCGCGAGGACCGACGCCTGATGGTTGTCGTAGGTCCCTGCTCCATTCATGACACGGCCGCCGCCATCGAGTACGGCCAGCGCCTGGCGAAACTCAGCGATGAGCTCAAGGATCGACTGCTGCTGGTCATGAGGGTCTATTTCGAGAAACCCCGCACAACTATCGGCTGGAAGGGTCTCATCAACGACCCCGACCTCGATGGCAGCCACCGCATCTCCAAGGGGCTGGGTATCGCACGGAAACTGCTGTGCGACATCACCTCCATGAGACTGCCTATCGCCACCGAGATGCTGGACCCCATCACCCCCCAGTACATGTCCGACCTGCTGAGCTGGGGGGCCATCGGGGCCCGTACCACCGAATCCCAGACTCACCGCGAAATGGCCAGCGGCCTCTCCTTCCCCGTGGGTTTCAAAAACAGCACCGACGGCAATCTTCAGATCGCCCTCGACGCCATGAAGGCCTCCCTGCACTCTCACAGCTTCCTGGGCATCGACAGTGAGGGGCGTACCGCCATTGTCACCACGGCAGGCAACCCCGACGTCCACATCGTCCTGCGGGGGGGCAGCGACAGGCCCAACTACTACCCCGAGGACATCGCCAGCGACGAGGCGCTCCTGGAAAAAGCGGGTCTTTCACAGGCCATCATGGTGGACTGCAGCCACGCTAATTCCTTCAAGGATCACAACCGGCAGGGAGAAGTCCTTGAGAATGTCGTTCAGCAGATCCTGGACGGAAACCGCTCCATCTGCTCCCTGATGATCGAAAGCAGCCTCAAGGCCGGCAATCAGCCCATGAAGAGCCGCCTGGAAGATCTGGAGTACGGCGTATCCATCACCGACAAGTGCATCGACTGGGACACTACCGAGCAGATGCTGCGCAGCCTTCACGCGCGCCTTGATTGAAGCGCGCAAAAAGCACTTTTCCCTAAGTAAAAAGGGGCCCTCCACCGCTGTGGAGAGCCCCTTTTTACTTTTTTGCCCTGCGAAAGGCGACCTCAGTCCTCGTCAAGCAACTGACCGAGCTCAAGGGTCAGATCGTCGATATTGATCCGAACAATCTCCCCCTCTTCGCTTTCAAAACGGATCAGCCCCTCCTGAGCGAGAGCCATGATCTTTTCCTTCGCGACACCGAATTTCCCCTCCGCCTCCTGCGGACTGTACCAAGTTTTCACCAGAGACATGGAAAACCCCCTTTCCCAAAAATACTACCTATTCCAAGTATAGCGGGCTGACGAACTTCCGTCAGACCCTGGAGGGGGAATAGACAGAAAGGCGTGTCTAAATCAGCTTGCGGTCCTTGAGGAAACTGCGGGCCACGCTCTTGGCTCCGCGGCTGGAAACCTCTCCTTCCAACTGCGCCATGGTGGCCTGGTCGATGCGCCCCCCTAGTTTGTTGATCAGGCGTGAGAGGGCGGGAAACTTCTTCAGCGTATCTTTTCGCACCACGGGAGCCGCCTCGGCGGGCAGATCAGGCGCGGTGCGTGCGCGATCCTCGAAGCCGAAGGGCTTGAGCCAGATGAGATTGAGTTCCTGCTGATAGCGGGACTTGACCTCCTTGTACAGCGCATCCCCTTCGGCTATGGGCTCGCCTCCCAGCACGGCAACCTGTCCGACCCCGGTATACTCGATAAGCATATCCAGATCAGCATCCACCAGCGCCTCATGGGCCTCCTTCGAGCTATCGAAGGGAACGATCTTGACGCCGGTGCCCGTTCGCTCATCGATGATGATGGAGAGTATCTGGGCCAGCACTTCCTGCTGGGCTCCGTCCAGGGTTCCGATGCGAAGAGTTTTGCCTACGCAGGCGATGGCGGGGCTGAGCGCCAGAAACAGAATCAAAATCGCTGCGAGTATGGATAACCGTCTGATCATTAGAACTTCCCCTTTGGGTTCTTCAGTCATTGCTCTGGTTTACGGATTCGCAATTCCAATGCCAAGCCCCTCAAGAAAAGAGGGATTTCGCGGTCCGACCCCCTCCGGGGGGCGCAGGGCCGCAGCAATACGGATCGACCCGATCAACGCGTCCATCCGGCCATCATAGAGGGTCTCTACGGCGAGCTCCGAGTCGGAAGTTCCGTACCAGTTGCCCCTAGCCTCGATATCCGCCCGGAAAAAATCCCCCAGGCGAATGCTGTGACGGTTTTCGAGCAGGGCATTGTTGTGGATGCTGACCTTCCCGGGCTTCTCAAACAGGAAGATCCCCGAGCCGTTGCGCCTGATCAGATTGTGATGGATCTCCACATCGGAATCCCGGAAGTTGATCCCCTTGCTGAGATTATCTTCCACCAGGCTGTAACGGATCTCTACCTGCGAGCGCCCCATGCGGAACCCGTCCATATTGCGCCGGAACACCGAATCTTCCACCAGCAGGCGGCTGAAATGGGCATGAATGCCATAGGCCGCATGCTCCACAACGGTATGACGCAGATGAATCTCCGGGGAGAACTGGGGGCGGATTTGCAGCCAGTCCCCCTCCTGGGGCGAGTCTTCATCGCTCTGGAAGAAAATGGGCTGCTGCGCCGTGCCCAGGGCCAGAAGGCGCCCTTCCACCACCAGGGTGGCATCCCCGAAACCGTCCTGGTCGGCATCCCGGCGCACGAAGCGCACCCGGGTTCCGGGGGAGATGCTGAGGGTCGCTCCCTTGGCGACCAAAACTTCCCCGTCCACCCGGACGGTGCCGCTCCAGAGAACCTCCCCCACGATGATCTGGCGCGAGGGAGTGCTTGCCACTGGTGCAACGCTGAGCGCGCAGCCCGTCAGAAGCAGCATGCACTGCAGCAGGGCGAAAAATTTCATCACCACATCTCCTCGACCCGAATATCTATGCCTTCGCGCTGCTCACCGGCCTTGAGCTCCAGAGAATGATCGAGACTTCCGTCCCAGGTTCCATAGAGTTCGCCCGGCGAGGGCGCTCCCCCCAGAGCA
>JAAXQG010000077.1 GCA_012974445.1 Desulfuromonadales bacterium | reverse complement strand
ATCACTATAGAGATGCGGGACCTCAGGCGTCAAGCCCTGGAAACCCCCTAAAAATACTCAGGGTTCACATAAGAAAAGGGCCGTGAACTCCTCGGAGTCCCGGCCCTTTTCTTATTCTGCTTTTTAAAAATGTCTTGGTTTATTTCAGGTCGCCTTGGACTCCAAAACGAATGGTCTCCAGGGGGATATCCTTGCCGCTGGCGGCCAGGGCCTGCTTGGCCATGACGATCAGGCCGGTGCAGCAGGGAACCTCCATGTGCGCAACGCTGATGCTGCGGATGTTGTTCTGGGCGAAAATGGCGGTGAGCTTATCGAGATAAGCCTGGCCATCATCCAGCTTGGGGCATCCGATGGCCAGCGCCCTGCCCTGCAGATAATCCTTGTGAAAATCCGCGTAGGCAAAGGGAACGCAGTCGGCACAGATCAGCAGATCGGCGTCCTGAAAGACCGGGGCCGTAGGAGGCAGCAGATTGAGCTGCACAGGCCACTGGCGAAGCTCGGACTGGCGAGCCGCTCCTTGCTGGGGAGCCTCGGTTGTGGGCCTGTCGAAGTTCATCAGTCGGGCCGAGGGGCAACCGCCCTGGGCAGGTGCCGCAGAGGGGACCGGCTTGGAGGCAGGCGCCTCGTGAGCGATGGGTTCACGGCCGATCGCCTTGAGATGATCGTTCACCACTTCTTCGTCAAAGGCTTCGGCTTCGCGCTTCTCGATGGTGATGGCATCCTGGGGACAGTCTCCCAGACAGGCTCCGAGGCCGTCACAGAGGTTGTCGGAGAGCAATTTGGCCTTGCCGTCGATGATCTGGATGGCGCCCTCGGCACAGCTGGGTACACAGAGGCCGCAGCCGTCACACTTGTCTTCATCGATACGAACCATTTCACGAATCATGATGTTTTCTCCTTATGTAGAAATCGTTTCGAATTTTATAGTTTCAGGCTTTTCGTCGTTCAAGTTGAGTCGATTCTGCCATGCCCTGCATCCAGCGACCTTGATGCAGATCAAGACTCTTATTTTTTGGCCATTTTCTTCAACATACGAAGGGGACAGAGGGCGTAACAGGCGAAAATGGACCAACTCAAAACCAGCGCTGCTGCTAAAACGGTATAAATCATGGGGATCTCCCTTTAGGTTTTAATCAGAAAAAATAGTGCCAGAGCAGATCCAGACGGCCTCGAAGCAGCAGGCGCATGCCACTGTAGCGCATCAGCTCACGGATCTCTGCGCGGCGAGCGGGCGCGTAACAGTGCACAGGACAATGCTTGCAGGAGGGCTTGGGATCCAGGGGGCAGCGCTGCCTTCGCTCCAGGGCGTATCGCAGCAGCTCGTGACAGCTGTTGCACAGGGGGATTTTGCGCAGCTCCCCTTCGCCCCCCAGGGCCAGGATGCGGGAGGCGAAACTCTGCTGCCGGCCATGAAGGCTGCGGCAGTAGAAGCCGACGAAATTCGCCAGGACGCCCTGATCCTTCTCCAGCTCTTTGCGCTTTTTCAATTCCTTCGATTCGCTGCTCATAGGTTGGGAATATACTTCAGCATTCGGGTTTCTGCCTTGACCGGGGTCAAGCGGAGCTTACTTCAGGGCCTCGAGCAGTTTCGTCTTCTGCTCCCGGTACGCCTCTTCATCCAGAGCACCCCGCTCAAAACGGCTCTTGAGCCGTTGAAGTTCCCGCTCCAGATCCTGAGTCGGGTCGGGCTTGGGCTCGGTGCGAACTGTCCCCTTCTCCAGGGCGGACAGGCGGCGAAGACGCAGCGCCTCGGATTTGATATCGACCAGATCCATCTTGAGCTCGGCATTGCCGTACCAGTGGGTGTAATCGGGGTTCTGATGATAGCCTCCCACCAGGGTTTTGGCCAGATCGTACTTTTTCATCTTGAAGTAGAGCCGTTCGATGTGGGAGACGTCCTCGAACAGGATCTGCTGATCGAGCACCAGCTCCTGCCCCCTCAATGGGTGCCCGGGACGATCTGCCGGCATGGGCGCAAGCAGCCGCTCATCGGCCAGCTCCCGGATGATTTCGGCGGCCTGCTCAACCAGGGCGGTGCTCTGCTCCCGGATGGTATCGGTGTTGAGCAGCTCCCGGGTGGCGAAGTTTCTGCCGTGGCAGCCAGCGCAGAGATCCAGCATGGCGTCGCGGCGCTTCTGGGTTTCGGCCTCATCGTAGCGCAGGCCGCTGGAGGGATAGGCAACACCGGCCGAGACGTTGTGGTCGCCTCCGCTCATGTGGCAATCCTGACAGGTCGGGCCGATGCCGGTGCTCTTGTTCAGGGTGCCGTGCTTGGAGGTGGACCAGGCCTCCCACTGGGGATGGTCGGGGCCCATGTGGCAGGTGGCGCAGACCGCAGGGTCGCGCACAATCGCAAGGTCGGTGCCGTGATTGGTATGACAAGCCGCGCAGGATCGCTCCACCTGGTGGCAACGGTTGCACCCCGCCTGCCCCATCTCGAAGCTCTGTTTCAGGAAACGGCCGCACTCTACTGTAGAAAGGGGCGCCGCCGAGTCCTCCTCGTGACAGAAGGCGCATTCACGCGGGTCGCGTCCGGTGAGATTGCGGGTGCAGCCCCAGCCCGAATGCAGCCCCATGCCGTGGCGGCTTTCCTTGTGACGCTCCAGCGCCCCGGCGTGACATTGCCCGCAGACCTCCATGTCAACGTAGGCCTCCCCTGCATCGATGCTCTGGTGATCCGCCCCATGACAGTCCCCGCAGCCGACCCCTGCGGCCTCGTGGGCGCTCTGGCGCCACTGAAGCACGCTGCCGGGGGTCTGCTTTTCATGACAGGAAAGGCAGTCGACAACTTCGGCTGATTCGCCGAAGGCAGGGGCTGCAAGGATCAGAGCGAGCAGCAGCATCGAAAACAGGGAGCGAAGTCTCATGGATTTAAACCCTCTTTCTGACGGCGATAGTCCTGCCCGTCGATCAACCCTTCGAAGCGCCAGCGGCGCAGCATCAGCAGTGTAGGAGA
>JAAXQG010000072.1 GCA_012974445.1 Desulfuromonadales bacterium | reverse complement strand
AGATGTGTATAAGAGACAGGAGAAAGAGCTCTTCTATCTGCCCCTGGCCCTGACTTTATTCCTGACCGGGGGACTTTCAATCCTGTCCCTGATTACCCGGAGGCGACCATGAGCGATTTTCATTTCCTGCGCCCCCTGTGGTTTCTGGCCTTTGCCGTTCTTATCCCCCTTTGCCTCTTCGCACTACGAGGCAGAGGGCAGCAGCACAGCCCCTGGAATCGGGTCTGTGATTCCCATCTGCTCCCCTTTATTCTGAGCCCGAACAAGAGCTCCGGTCGGGACCACTCGGCGCTGCTTCTGTGCCTTATTGCTTCGCTTTGCATTGTGGCATTGGCAGGCCCGACCTGGCAGACTTACCCTAGCGCTGTGCTGCATCAGCGATCCTCTCTGGTTGTGCTACTGGATCTCTCCCGCAGCATGAACGCGCAGGACATAGCCCCTTCGCGCCTGGATCGGGCGAAATTCAAGATCCGTGATCTGCTCAAAGCCCGCACCGAGGGTCAAACCGCCCTGGTCGTCTTCGCCGCCGAGCCCTTTGTAGTGACCCCCCTGACAGAGGATGTGGAAACCATCGCCCTGCAGCTTGAGGCTCTTTTGCCCGAGGTCATGCCGGCACAGGGTACAAATCATGAAGTGGCTATCGAGCAAGGGGTGGAGTTGCTTCGGGGCGCAGGGGAGAGCTCCGGGCAACTGCTGATACTCACCGACGCTGTTCCCGCCCCGGATACCGCCAAACTGATCAGGGAGCTTGGCAAAGAGGGAATCAAAACCTCCATTATCGCCCTGGGCACCGAAGCCGGATCGCCCATCCCCTCCGCAGGCGGTTATCTCAAGGACAATCGGGGCAATATCGTCCTTAGCAGATTGAATATGAACGACATGAGGGCCTTCGGTGCCTCCAGCGACGCCCGGATTATCCAGCTCAGCCACGACGACCAGGATATGCGCCAGTTGCTCTCCCTAATGGAGGGCTCGGCAAAGGCTGAAAAAGATGACGGGGACAGGACCTTCG
The DNA here is from genome assembly GCA_012974445.1 of Desulfuromonadales bacterium. GTDB lineage: Bacteria > Desulfobacterota > Desulfuromonadia > Desulfuromonadales > JAAXQG01 > JAAXQG01. The sequence goes on along the minus strand of JAAXQG010000072.1, from coordinate 1,869 downwards.
AGCAGTGGATGGACATGGGCCCCTGGCTCCTGCCCCCGGTTCTGGTTCTGGGCGCGCTGCTGTTTCGCCGGGGCGCCTTCGGGCTGCTCCTCGCCCTGCTCTGCCTCAGCCCCCAAAGAGCGCAGGCCGCAGACGTATCGACTCTGATGAACTCCCCAACCCGCGAAGCCGCGCGACAACTGCGTTCCGGTCAACAGGCCGATCCAGAGCTGTTCAACAACGAACAGTGGAAGGCCGGGGCACTCTACCGTAGTGGAAAATTCGATGAGGCCGCCGGTCTATATGCCGGGAAAGAAGACTCCGACTCCCTCTATAATCTGGGCAACAGCCTGGCAAAGCTCGGAAAACTGCCGGAGGCCGTCCAAGCCTACCGCAACGCCCTGGAGCAGGACCCCAAAAACGAGGATGCCCGTCATAACCTTGATCTCGTTGAGAAGGCTCTCCAGCAGGACCAAGAACCTCAGAACTCCAATGACAAGGGGGATCAACAGCAGGACGGTGACAAGCAGGACGGCGAGGAGAAGGATGCATCCGAGGAGAAAAAGCCTCAGGACAAGCAATCCGGCCCCCCTGATGAGCCATCTGAGACTCCCGAATCCGCCCAAGAGGAAGTACCAAGTCAACCCGATGAGACCGACGAACCTGCGGAAGAAGATCCCAGGCTACGCCCCCTGTCCAGGGTTCCCGATGATCCCGGAGGGCTGCTTCGCCGGAAATTCCTCCTTCAGTCTGAGCGCAGGGAACAAAAACAAACGCTATCCGATGAGCCATGGTGATGATGCGACTTCAATACATACTGACTATTTTCCTCCTTTTACTGTTCTGCACTTCGGCCGCAGCGGCCGATCTTGTGATCAGCGTCGACCGCAACCCCGTGCCCTTCGGTCAGTCGATTCAGCTCAATGTTGAAGCTAGGGGGGATATCAGTGGCGAGCTGGACCTGGAGCCCCTGACCCTAGACTTCGACATTCTGGGGCGCAGTCAGGGCAAGAGCATCTCCTACTTCAACGGGCAAGCCACCCGGCTGAGCCGCTGGACTCTTACCCTGATGCCCAAAAAAACGGGAGATCTGATGATCCCCCCCCTGTCGCTGGGAGCGCTAAGTTCGGAACCCCTGGGGCTTCGAGTCGTCCCCCCTGATACTAAGGGTTCTCCAGGCGACAGCCCCTTTTTCATCCGGCTGGTACTCGGCAAGGAAACAGCCTACGTCGATTCCCAACTCAGGTTAAAGGTTCGGCTATACCTGGGCCAGAATGTCCAGCAGGGAGCCGTACTCACCGAGCCGGAATTTCCTCCGGGTGCCGGAGAAATCAGACGCCTGGGAGAAGACCGCATTACAGAGAGCCTTATCGACGGCAAGCGACATCAGGTCGTGGAACGGGAGTATGCCCTGTTTCCCACAACGCCGGGGCCACAGGTGCTGGAACCGCTGATGTTTGAGGGGCGGGCTGCCCGCAACCGATCCTTCTTTACCCCCTACGGAGACGGTTCGGGTATCCAGCGGATCTTTTCGGCTCCGATTCGCTTCGACGTACAACCGCTGCCGGGTGTCTCAGGGACGGCGTCGCCGATTTCAGCCCGGGAGCTGAAGCTGACCCAGCACTGGTCCCCCGACGTCCCCCAGGTATCCGTAGGTGATGCGCTGACTCACACCCTCGTTCTCGAGGCGAAGGGGCAGCGGGTAGAGGCGCTGAACATCCCACAAGTCCCCTACCCTGACAGTTTCAAGATCTACGCTGATCGCCCTGAGAAAAGCGAAGAATCTGATCCTCTGGGAATTAACGGTCGTATCGAACTCAAGACAGCGCTCATCCCCACACAGGGGGGTAAATACCAGATCCCCGAAACGCCTGTCTCTTATACACATCT
>JAAXQG010000191.1 GCA_012974445.1 Desulfuromonadales bacterium | reverse complement strand
GGATATCTTCTTTTACAGTCATCGAACCTCCTCCAAAAAGGCTGTAACCCCACATATGAAGATATCGTATCGCGATTCCCCGGGTTCCCCAACCCGGGGTTTTTTTTATGCCTGCTCAGCAGGGTGAACCTTTGTGTCAAAGACAGGGGGCGAGTGATCATGGGGCTTTGCCTGGAGTAGTCTGCCGTGCGAGCAGAAGCAGCAGCGCGAGGCGGGTTTTTCCGTCCTCTATTTTACCTTCCAAGGCCATCTGTCCAGCTTCCCGCAGGGTGAAATAAAGTACCTCGATGAACTCGTCATCGTCCGGTTCCTGGATGCAGGGGGTGAGTTTCGTGGCGAGAAAGAGGTGGATTCGCTCGTCGCAAAAGCCCGGAGCAGTGATCATCTCCCCGAGGCTCTCCAGTTGCCCCGCAGCAAAGCCCGTCTCTTCCCGGATTTCCCGCTCGATACAGTTCAGGGGGGACTCCCCTGGTTCGAGCTTTCCCGCAGGGATCTCCAGGATAGTCCGCCCCAGGGCGGGGCGGAACTGGCGGATGAGAAGGACTCGGCCGCCCTCCAGCAGGGGCAGGGCGGCAGCGCCTCCCGGATGGCGCAGGATTTCGTAGGTTCCCCGGCGTCCATCCGGCAGCGGATGATCTTCGAGGTTGAGAGCGAGGACTTTTCCGCGGTAGATTGATTTTTTTTTGAAATTCATGATCATGACAATAGCAGAACTGCCCCGGTGCTCAACGTAAAAAGAGAGCTGTGGTGCAGTGAGAGAGAGGCGTATTGGCAGGGCTCAAAGATCAGGAGTCGACCCTGGGGTCTCAGCAGGTGCTGAGGTCCGACGGGACCGTTTTTTCTCTGCAGCAGCTGCTGCTGCCACCGGGGGCGGCCCGCTGTTTTACGCCGGAGCAGTTTCTGGAGGCGTACCTGGCCTACATCCGCCGTTTCACCTGTTTGCTGGTGCGGCCGCGCTTTTCGGCAGCGGGGCTTGCCTTTGGTCTGATGGGCTGCGTGGATCTGCTCATTTTTGCTCCTCCGGTTTTAGAGACTTCGCCGGGGCGCAGCAGCCTGATTCTCCGCTGTGTCGGAGGGCTGCTCAGCCGTGGAGGGCAGCTGCGCCATGGGCAGCTTCGTTTTGATGTGGAGCATTCTGAGGCCGGCTCGGCACTGACTCTGGAGCTCTCGGACTATCATTCCCGGATTCTTGGCCCTTACCCGCCGCCATTCTGGAGGCGTGAGCTCTATCGCAGCACTCAGTCGGCGGTTCACCAGCGGCTGACTCTGGCCTTTCTGCGCCGTCTCTGCCGTCGGCTCAGCGGCAGATCAGCGGCCCGGACCATTGCCTCGCTTCCCTTGGAGGAGGGGGGGGAGATATGACCAGGGAATTTTTCGGATGGCTCCAGAGGGAAGCTTGGCTGTCGGAGGTAGAATGAAGGCAGGAGTTTTTTATTATGGGCGTTTCGGATCAGGGTCGGTTGCTGGCGGTGGGGGATATTCACGGCCAGCTCGCGAAGCTCCGGGAGTTGATGGAACGGGTTCGTCCCCTGCCCGGGGAGAGGATTGTCTTTCTCGGTGATTACATCGATCGGGGCCCGGAGGCAAAGGGCGTTATCGATTTTCTTCTCGACTTCTCCCGAGGCCATCCCAGGGCCGTCTTCCTGCGGGGCAATCACGAAGCGATGTTCCTCGACTTTCTCGACGGCAGGGCGCAGGAGCTCTATCTCTATAACGGGGGATTGAGAACCCTGGAGAGTTATCGCGAGGGGAAGAGCTACAGAATCCCTGAAAGGCACTGGCAATTTTTGCGAGGGTTGCCCCTCTGCCACGAAGAGCAGGATTTCATCTTCGTCCATGCCGGGCTGCGCCCCGGGCTCAGCCTGCAGGAGCAGGACCCGAGAGATCTGCTCTGGATCCGCGGGGATTTCATCGATTCTGGCTGCAGCTGGGGCAAGACGGTGGTCTTCGGCCACACCCCCATGCCCAGTCCCCTGTTTCTGGAGGGGAAGATAGGTCTGGATACGGGGGCGGGGCAGGGGGGCCGCCTGAGTTGCTGCGAGGTTCGCCAGCGGCTCTGCTGGTCAGTTTGAGCCCCTGAAGCTCAAGCGCGTTTGTCCCGGCGCAACAAATCTCCGGGCTCGACCGCCGGGCCGGTTTCCAGCAGGATCAGGTCGTTGGGCTGGGCGACTTCTTTCGGGGCGCCTTTGGGGGTCCAGATCTCCCGAATCTCCAGAGACATCTGCCTCATCCCCGGACCGATCAGCTCCAGGGTCTGCCCCTTCATGATGCGGTTGCGCACCTGGATCAGGGCTCTGCCCTCCGGACGCCTCTCCAGGACGGCCCCCACGAATTCATGGCTGTGCAGGTAGGCGGAAGAGTCCGGGGTGATCAGGGCTCCGGGTTGCTCGCTGAGAAAACCCTCGTCGTACGGGCGATGGCTGACCTTGCCCAGCTCCTCCAGCCAGAGTGGATCGACCTCGAATCCTTCAGGGTCCTCGAGGTAGCGGTCCAGCGCCGCCCGGTAGATCCGCACGACGGCGGCTACATAGTAGGCCCCCTTCATTCTGCCTTCGATCTTGAGGCTGCTGGCTCCGGCGTTAATCAGTTCAGGCAGGCGGCGAATCAGGCAGAGGTCACGGCTGTTGAGCAGGTAACTGCCCCGTTCGTCCTCCTCGATGCTGAAGGCCTGATCCGGGCGGGACTCCTCCACCAGGGCGTAATTCCAGCGGCAGGGCTGGGTGCAGGCTCCCCGGTTGGCGCTGCGACGGTTCAGGGCGGCCGAGAGCAGGCAACGCCCTGAAAAGGCCACGCACATGGCGCCATGGACAAATACCTCAAGCTCCAGATCGGTTCCCGTGCCCACCGTCCGAATTTCCTCCAGGGTCAGTTCCCGGGCGAGGTTGACCCGACCGATCCCCTGCTGCTGCCAGAAATTGGCGCTTGCCGCGCTCATGGTGTTGGCCTGGGTGGACAGGTGCAGGGGGCGCTTCGGGTCGATGCGTCGCACCAGGCTCAGGACTCCAGGGTCCGAGACGATGAAGGCATCGAGAGCCAGAGGCCGCAGCTCTTCCAAATACTCTGTGAGCTGCTGCTCTTCGGTGGCCCGCATGAAGGCGTTGAGGGTCAGGTAGATTTTTTTGCCCTGAGCGTGGGTCAGATCAATGGCGCAGCGCAGCTCTTCGAGGGTGAAATTGTCGCTCATGGAGCGCAGGCCGAAGGCCTTGCCTCCCAGATAGACGGCGTCGGCGCCAAAGCGCAGGGCCGCCTCGAGTTTTTCCATATTGCCAGCCGGGGCCAGCAGTTCGATGTGGGATCCTGGTATCATTTTTTCGGAAGTACTCCTATACAAGTTGGCGCATCCTAGCATGAACGGTGGGCATCTTGACACCCCATGCAGCTTGACAATGTGCCTTGGAAATTATAGCTTTAGCGGTGTTTAAGGTCCCTGGCGTCCCCGTTGCGTGCAACATACCTTTGGAGCAATTCCATTGTATCGATCCCTGTTTTTTCTTCTACTCTGTCTGTTTGTGCTTTCGGGATGCGCCGCGCCCAAGCCTGCGGCTCTGGGGCAGAATCCCGACTTTGCCCGGATGTTGGCCGCTCAACAGCAAATGCTGACCCGTGTGAGCGACCTGGAAGCCTCTCTGGCCTCTCTGCAAGCCCAGATTCTTGAGCAGGCGGAGCCTGCTGTCGAGGTTGAGCCGGAAGCCCAAGAGCATCCGACTCTAGCGCCTGCGCCCCCGCCCCATCTCGTCATCGATCTTTTTCGCGAGGCTTTCTCCGATTTCGCCTTTCGCAGGTATGCCGAAGCCGCTGCGAAGTTTCAGCGATTTATTCTTGAAAATCCCCAGCACGACCATCTTGCCAGCGCCCGTTTCATGGCCGCCGAGAGTTCTTTCGGGGCCGGAAATTTCCTCGAAGCGGCGCGGCAGTATCTGATTCTCACCGAAGACCGTCCGCAGGACGCCCGGGTTCCCAGGGCGCTTGAGCGTATGGGGCAGGCCTACGAGGTGCTGGGGCGCCTCGATGAGGCTCGTCATATCTTCGAAGCTCTTGAAGAGCAGTACCCGGAGAGAAACAGGACTTCGGAGCCGCTCTCACCTACAGGGGGTAGACCATGAAAAGATTCATGCTCATGACGTTGCTTGGCATCCTGCTTCTGATGATTCCGGCGAGTCTGCTGGCAGCACAGGACGAGGGGGAAATCTACGTTATCAAAAAGGGGGACACCCTTTGGGGCCTCTCCGAGCGTTTCATCAAAGATCCCAACTACTGGCCCAGTCTCTGGTCCAATAATCCCTATATCCGCAATCCCCATTTCATCTACCCGGGGCAGAAGGTTCGCATTTACGACGGGCGCATCGAGTTCTTGCCCGAGATTGTCTCCCCTTCGCCAGCCGCCGAGCCTGAGCCTCTGCCAGTAGCCGAGGACGTGGTCAGTCTCCAGGCCACCTCCGGCTTCGAGGGATTCGTCAGTCTTGAGCAGTATCGCTCAGCCGGTCAGATCGTGGATACGATAGACAATCGGATCATGGTTGCCGAGGGAGATACGGTCTTCGTCGACATGAAGGATCTCGCCTCGGTGAGCGCCGGAGATCTCTTTTCCGTCTTTACCGAAGGTCGAGCGGTTCATCACCCCGTAAGCGGCGAACTGCTCGGCTATCAGGTGGAGGAACGGGGCACCCTGATTCTCGAGGAGCTCCATGCCAAGGTGGCTTCTGGGCGCATTCTTGATTCCGTCCGGGAGATGGAGCGGGGCGCCATGCTGATTCCGGCCGCAGAGCCGCAAAAAGCTGTGGTTCTGAAAAAGGCCACCCGGGAGATGGCAGGGTACATCGTCGCTGCCCGGGATCTGGCCGAGACCCTGAGTGTCAACGACATCATCTATGTTGATCTGGGTGTTGCACAGGGGCTCGAGGTGGGCAACATGCTCCATCTCACCAGGGCGCGTTCCGCATCGGAGCTGGGAATCGATGTCCGGGATGAGGCGCTGCCCGAACAGCTCCTGGGGGCCGCCGTGGTCGTTAATGTAAGGCAGGACACGGCCTCGGCGCTCATCCTCAAGCAGGTCGAGCCGATCTACCGGGGCGATCGGGTTCGAGCCGTTACCCGATAGGGTCGGGAGCTTGAATTGAAATAGAAAATGCTAGAAGGGAGGGATTGAGTCATCAGTTCCTCCCTTCGTTGTTTCTGGAGGGGGAATGATCGATAACGTGGATCTGCTGCGCCTGCAGATGACGCAGGGCTTGGGCCGGGTTGGACTCCGACGACTGATGGAGGCTTTTGAGCAGACGCAGGGGAGTCTTGCGGTAGGCTCCAGAGAGCTTTTTCGGCTCGCCGGGATCCGTGAGGGCCTGGAGAAGAATATTCCATCCGTTCATGCTCCGGAGCTGGTGCGGGCCCGCCGGACCCTTGAGGGGCTGGCAGTGCGGATGCTGAGCCTGTGGGATGAAGACTACCCGGCGCACCTTCGGGCCATCGACGACGCTCCTCCTTTGCTTTATCTGCGCGGAGATCTGCCGCGCTGTCCCTGTGTGGCCATCGTGGGCTCCCGCAAGGCCTCTAGTGCATCTCTGGAGCTGGCTTATGAGATCTCCCGTGATCTCGGCTCGGCCGGTGTCTCTACCATCAGTGGCCTGGCCCGAGGGGTCGATGGTCGCGCCCATGAGGGGAGTCTTGCTTCGGGGCAGGCGACAGTAGGCGTGCTGGGATGCGGCATCGACCGCATCTATCCGCCCGAGCATGCAGGCCTTTATGGGCGCATTCTCGAAGAGGGGGCCATCCTCTGCGAGGTTCCGCCGGGTACTGCGCCTCTGGCGTACAATTTCCCCGGTCGAAATCGGATCATCAGCGGCCTGGCCCAGGCCGTGCTCATTGTGGAGGCCGCAAAAGGTAGCGGCTCGCTCATTACTGCCGAGTTCGCCCTCGAGCAGGGGCGGGAGTTGATGGCCATTCCCGGCGCGGTGAGAAGCGCCGGAAGTCTGGGGCCAAATCAGCTCATCAAAGAGGGGGCGACGCTGATTACCTGTGCTCAGGACATTCTCGATGTCCTTGGGGTTCTTTCGGCCCCTTGCGTCCCTGCGCGCCCCATGCTCTGTGAGCTTGACAGGGATGCACAGAATGTCCTGGCCCAGCTCGATTTCGAGCCCCTCCACATCGATGAAGTCGCCTTTAAATGCGGCTTGACACCCATGGAGCTTTCCGATAATCTCCTCGACTTGGAGCTTCAGGGGCTGATTTGTCAGCTCCCCGGTATGCGCTATGTGCTTAAAAAGTAAGATGTTTTTTTCAGGCCATCCTGCCGGAGCTGAGTCGTTGTTTTTTGAAGACGGGGTCTGTTTTGATTCCGCCGGGAATGCTGATGGGCCGACTAGTTGACGCTGAAAATTCCGAAACAGTTTTCTGCAGACTCTTTAGTCTCGCTCGACTGCTGGGCGCAAGCCTGCGACCCTCGCAAGCGCAGAGCTGGCGGGTCTTCTGTGCCGAGGAAAAAGCTCTTTTGACCTTCGACGCCCGGAACCTTCTGCTGCGGCTTCGCCGCTCAGGGCTTCTTGATGATTTGGCCATGGATCAGCTCATCGAGGAGTTGTTTGTTAAGGGCGCTCGGGCCAGCATGGCCGCGGTGGAGAAGATGGTCATGGAGATGTTGACCCGAGGGGGAGATGGCCATGTCTGCGAGGCGGGCGCTATGCTGGAAAATGGCGGCCTTTCGGCCGGACACTGATTCTGATCTGGGCCGTGGGGGATTCTCATCGGCCCTTTTGTTTTTATAACCTTTACATGTATCGAGGCATTCAATGGCAAAGCATTTGGTGATCGTCGAGTCACCGGCCAAATCGAAGACCATCGAAAAATTTCTGGGCAAGGACTACAAGGTTCTGGCCTCTTACGGTCACGTCAGGGCTCTGCCGAGCAAGCAGGGCTCTATTGATATCGAAAACAACTTCGAGCCCAAGTATCAAATTCTTCCCGAGAGCAAGAAACATATTGCTGCCCTCGCCAAGGAAATTGCCCAGGCTGAAGAACTGATTCTGGCCACTGACCCCGACCGCGAGGGTGAGGCCATCGCCTGGCACCTGCTTCAGGCGCTGGGGGTGGATGAGGACGGGGATAAACCGCGGGTTACCCGAGTGGTCTTCCACGAGATCACCAAAGGAGCCATCGAGAAGGCTATGGCCAACCCCCGTAAGGTGGCCCGTCCCCTGGTCGATGCCCAGCAGGCCCGGGCCGTGCTCGATTATCTGGTTGGTTTTAACCTCTCCCCTTTCCTTTGGAAGAAGATCCACTACGGGCTCTCCGCAGGACGGGTCCAGTCCGTGGCGCTTCGCCTGGTCTGTGACAGGGAAAATGAAATCAACGCCTTCGACCAGCAGGAATACTGGACCATCGAGGCCGAACTGACCGGGGAGCAACCCAGGAGTTTTCGCGGTCGCCTCCACAGCCTGGACGGCAAGCGGCTGGACAAGCTGGCCATCGGCAGCGAGGCTATGGCATCGGAGCTGACCACCCAGATTCAGGCCAGTGATTTCAAGGTTGCCTCCATCACTCGCAAGGAGAAGAAACGCAACCCCTCGGCCCCTTTCATCACCAGTACGCTGCAGCAGGAGGCCAGCCGCAAGCTTGGTTTCTCGGCTCGCAAGACCATGAGCACCGCCCAGAAACTCTACGAGGGGATCAACATCGGCACTGGCGCCGAGGGTCTGATCACCTATATGCGTACTGACTCCGTCGTGCTTTCCACTCAGGCAACGGACGAGGCCCGGGAGGTCATCACCAGTCTCTACGGTCCCGAGTACGCCATAGATAAACCACGGGTATTTAAAAACAAGGCGAAAAACGCTCAGGAGGCCCACGAGGCGATCCGTCCCACCTCCATCGCCCACACCCCTGATGCGGTCAAGTCCTTCCTCAGCTCAGATCAGTACCGGCTCTACCGGTTGATCTGGATGCGGACCGTGGCCTCCCAGATGGCCGCCGCAGTTCTGGATGCGACCAGCGTCGATATCGAAGCAGGCGATCGCTTTATGTTCAGGGCCAGCGGTCAGGTGATCCGTTTCGCCGGTTTCATGAAGCTCTATATCGAGGGCACTGACGACGAGGACGAGGACGAGAAGGAAGGGGTCCTGCCCGCCATGAACGAAGGGGAGGTTCTTGCCTGCTCCTCCGTCGTGCCCGACCAGCACTTCACCCAGCCGCCGCCGCGATTCACCGAGGCAAGTCTGGTCAAGATCCTGGAAGAGCACGGCATCGGTCGCCCCTCCACCTACGCCAGCATCATGAATACCCTGGTGACCCGTAAGTACGTTCGGCTGGAGAAGCGAACCTTCTACCCCGAAGATGTGGGGATGGTCGTCTCCAACCTGCTGTGCCAGCATTTCGGAAAATACGTGGATTACGATTTCACCGCCGGTCTTGAGGAAGAGCTCGATGAAATCTCTCGCGGTGATCAGAAGTGGCAGCCGGCCGTTAAGGGGTTCTGGGATCCCTTCATTGCCCTGATTCAGCAGAAGGACAAGGAGGTCACCAAGGCCGATGTCACCACCGAGCAGACCGAAAAAATCTGCCCCGAGTGCACAAAGCCTCTGGTGATCAAGCTGGGCAAGATGGGTAAGTTCATCGCCTGCACCGGATTCCCCGAATGCCGTCATACCGAGGCCCTCGACGGCGAGCAGCGTGCCGAACCTGAACTCTCTGACGAGAAATGCGACAAGTGCGGCGAGCCCATGCTCATCAAGCACGGGCGCTACGGCAAGTTCCTGGCGTGCAGCGGCTACCCCGCTTGCAAGAACATTCAGCCGATGGAAAAGCCAAAATCTCTGGATATCGCTTGTCCCGAGTGCAAGGAGGGCGAGCTGATGGAGAAGAAAAGCCGTTATGGCAAGATCTTCTACTCCTGCAACCGCTATCCCCAATGTAAATATGCGCTCTGGGACCGCCCCATGGTTCAGCCTTGCCCCAAGTGCAGCTTTCCGCTGATTACCGAGAAGATCACCAAGCGCTTCGGCACCACGCACCAGTGTCCCACCGAAGCCTGTGACTACAAGATCACGGTGGTTGAGCCTGAGAAGAAGGCCACGGTAAAGAAGGAGCCGGCGGAGAAAAAGCCCGCAGCAGCGAAGAAGCCCGCCGCCAAGAAAGCGACGACGGAAAAGGCTCCGGCAAAAAAAGCGGCAGCAAAGAAGGCACCGGCGAAGAAAGCTGCAGCAAAGAAAGCCCCGGAGTCCGAGGAGTAGCAAACTCCTGCGAACAGGGCGATACATTTCATCAATTTATGACCGGGCCATTGTGCCCGGTCATTTTACGTTTTAGAAGGATACTCAGAATGAATACTCCCGATCCAATTCAGGTAATCGGAGCCGGCCTGGCCGGTTGCGAAGCGGCCTGGCAACTGGCCAGCGAAGGAAACCGGGTACGTCTCTTCGAGATGAAGCCGCATAGTTACAGCCCCGCCCATCAGAGCGCGCAGGTTGCCGAACTGGTCTGTTCCAACAGCTTTCGCGGCGCAGGGATGAATAACGCCGTGGGTTGCCTCAAGGAGGAGCTGCGCCGGTGCGGCAGCCTGTTCATGGAGGCTGCCGATGCCTCGGCCGTCCCCGCAGGAGGCGCACTTGCCGTGGATCGCGATGCCTTCTCGGCCCACATACAGGATCGTCTCGAAGCCCATCCCCTCATTGAACTGGTGCGGGAGGAAGTCACGGAAATTCCGCAGCAGGGCACGGTCATTCTCGCCTCCGGTCCCCTGACCTCCGACGCCCTTTCCAAGGGGCTCGAAGAACTCACTGGCCGCACTCACCTCTACTTCTATGATGCCATCGCCCCGATTATCGAGGCTGATTCCATCGACTTGGATGTAGTTTGGCGAGCTTCGCGCTACGACAAGGGGGGGGCCGACTATCTCAACTGCCCCATGAACAGGGAACAGTACATGGCGTTCGTAGCGGCCCTGAAAGAGGCGGACAAGGTTGCGACCCGCAATTTCGAGAAGCTGATTCATTTCGAGGGCTGTATGCCTGTGGAGGAAATGGCCGAACGCGGTGAGATGACCCTGGCCTTCGGCCCCATGAAGCCCGTGGGGCTCCCCGATCCGAAAACAGGGCGCGACCCTTTCGCCGTGATCCAGCTGCGGCAGGACAACCGCCATGCCAGCCTGTACAATATGGTCGGCTTCCAGACCAAGCTGACCTACCCCGAGCAGAAGCGCATCTTCATGACCATTCCCGGCCTGGAGAACGCCCGTTTCGAGCGCCTGGGGAGCATGCACCGCAACACCTTCGTCAATGCTCCTAGCTGCCTGGAGAAGAGCCTGCAGTTCAAAGGGCGGGAGAATCTCTTCCTGGCCGGGCAGATCACCGGGGTCGAGGGGTATGTGGAGTCGGCGGCCATGGGTTTCTGGGCGGGAATCTCCGCTGCCCGCATCTGCCGGGGGCAGGAGGCGCCGCTTCCACCTCGAGAGACGGCCCTGGGGGCGCTCATCGACCATCTGACTGAGTCGGCTCCTGAGGACTTTCAGCCCATGAACGTCAACTACGGTCTCTTTCCCCTCCTGGAGGGGCGCAAGATGAAGCGGGCAGACCGCCGTTTGGCCATGGCTCAGAGGGCACTGGACGCCCTCGCGCCCTGGTGGGACGAGATCCGCAAGGAGAGGCAGCCATGAACGCATCCATCGTACTGGCCTCCAGCTCACCCCGCAGGCGCGAGCTTCTCGCCTCGGTGGGCATCCCCTTCGTCGTGGAGAGCAGCCGGACCCCCGAAGAGGTGCTCCCCGGTGAGACCCCTGAAGCTCATGTGCTGCGGCTGAGCGCCGAGAAGGCGCTGGAGGTGTCGCAGCGCGCCCCCGAGCTTGGGCGCTGGTACATCGGCAGTGACACCGTGGTGGTACGCGACGGCGAGATCCTGGGTAAGCCCAGGGACCGCGAGCATGCAGCAGGGATGCTGCGCTCCCTTTCGGGGCGTTCGCACTGGGTACTTTCGGGCTATGCCGTCCATGACCGTCACGGGGGGCAGACCCATACCGGATTCGGCCGCACCCGGGTGATTTTCCGGGAGCTGACCGAAGAGCAGATTCAGGGTTATCTGGATACGGGAGAGCCCTTCGATAAGGCGGGTTCCTACGCCATCCAGGGGACCGGGGCGTTCATGGTCCGGGCCATCGAGGGGAGTTACACTACGGTGGTGGGACTGCCGCTCTGTGAGCTGGTGGAGCTGCTGGAGCGACTGGGCGCCGCAAGGCTTTTTCATGCCCTTGAGAGCTGAAGAGGAGGGGGCGATGACGGATATCTCAGAAAATATCGACAGAATTCAGCGACGCATCGACGCGGCCTGTTGCCGCAGTGGTCGCGCGCCCCAATCGGTGCGACTCATCGCCGTCTCCAAGATCAAACCCGCCGAAGATATCGAGGCGGCCGCAGCCGGCGGCCAGCGCCTCTTCGGCGAGAGCTACGCCCAGGAGCTGAGGGACAAGGTTCCTGCTGTGACGGCCGAAGTCGAGTGGCATTTCATCGGGGCGCTGCAGCGCAACAAGGTGAAGTACCTCCGGGGGGCTGTGGCCCTGATCCACGGGGTGGACCGCCTGAGTCTGGCCGAAGAGATCGATCGTCAGTGGAGCAAACTGGACGCTCCGGTGCAGGTGCTGCTTCAAGTAAACCTGGGCAACGAGGCAACCAAGGCAGGGATTCGAGAAGTAGATCTGGAAGCTCTGGCGCGCCAGGTGGCTTCCTTTGCGCATCTGAGCATCAGGGGTCTGATGGCCCTGCCCCCCGATCTTGATGACCCGGAAGAGGTAAGACCCTACTTTCGCCGCCTGCGGGAGCTGGCGCAAGCAATTGACGCCCTGAACCTTCCCGGCGTTGAGATGCAGGAACTCTCCATGGGGATGAGTGACGATTTCGAGGTTGCCATCGAAGAGGGGGCCACCCTGGTGCGCGTGGGAACAGCCATCTTCGGGGCTCGTCCGAAAAAGGTGGGCGTCTGAAGCCCCCCATGAGTTTCCCAGTGATCGGTCAGAAGGAAATAGCCCTCTTCTTTTTCCCTCTGATGCTCAACGTGCAGCTCATGAGCGTCAGCCACTCCATCATCAACGGGGCGCTGGCCCGTCAGTCCGACCCCATCACCACCCTGGCCTCCTTTTCGGTGGCCATGATCCTGCATCTGTTTGTCGCCTCCCCCTCCTACCAGAACCACACCGTCACCATCGCCATGGTGCGCGACCGCCGCTCTCTGATCGGCACGACGCTGTTCGTCATCGCCATCGCTTCTTACGTCTCGGTAATGCTGGCCCTGCTGGCCTTTAGCCCCCTGGGCGATTGGGTGCTGAGCCACTTTCTCGGGGTGGAAGGGGAGATCGCGAAAGGGGTAAAAGAGGTCATTTCGCTGCTGGTCTTTCTCCCCTTTTTCACGGGGCTGCGCGGCCTCTTTCAGGGACTGGTGATCCGCGCCCGAAAGACATCGCTGGTTTCACTGGCCACCGGAGTGCGCATAGGCGCCCTGTCGCTGTGCCTGTTGCTGGGCGGGGGATTGTTCTCCGGGGTTCAGCTGGCTGCTTTTGCGCTGCTGGTCTGCATCGCCGTGGAGACAGCGCTGATGGGCGTTTTCGCCTGGCGCTGCCGCCTGCCCTACGAGCAAGGGGAGGGACGAACCATCGCCGAAGTCTTTCGTTTTGCCTTCCCCCTGGCCTTTTCCTCGGGGCTTCAGCAGGCTATTCCCCTTATCATCAGCGCCATCATCAGCCGCCTGCCCGACAGCGCCCTGGCTCTGGCCAGCTTCGGGGTTATTCGTGGGTTCGTCTTTTTGCTGGCCGGACCTTTGCGCAACCTGCAGCAGGCCTACCTGACTCTGGTTAAGAGCGCCGCCGATTATCGTGCCCTGGTGTTCTTCTTCCGCCGGGTCTCCGTCGGTACGGGGCTGCTCATGGCCCTGATCGCCTACCCTCTGAACGCCCCGGTGCTGGGACAGCTCATGGGGCTCGATGAGGCGATGCGTGACTACATCGCCCTGCCTATGGCTGTCTGCGCTCTCTTTCCCCTGCTCTACGGGGCAAGCAATCTGCTGCGTGGCATGTTTGCTGAACAGCGAAGAACCGGCACTCTGGGCAAGATCACGGTCATCAAGGTTGGCTACCTGCTGCTGTGCTGGGGGGCGCAGCTGTGGCTTTCGCTGCCCGTCCCCGGCATCGCCCTGGCACTCTTTCTGTTGCTCTCGGCCGAACTGCTGGAGCTTCTTTATCTCCGAGCCCGCAGCAGGGAACTGCTTCCGGCCTGATGGCATGCGCTGCCCTACAAAGGTAGACTTACAGGCAGGGAGGACGCCCGCCATGGAGAAGAAACATCCCTGCCCCGACTGCAGGCAGTGCCAGTGGTGCTCGGATGATCGCTGCCGCCTCTGCCTCAAGGCGGGACGTTGCCGCAAGAAGCTCTCAATGGCCGAGCAGATCGCGCTCTTTGAGAAGCTCAATTCGGGTAAAGAAATCGACAGAGATTGAAGTCCGCCGCAAGGGGGTGTTTTTTTAAGTCAGGGGGGGGTGCGAGGTATGCGCTGGCTC
>JAAXQG010000313.1 GCA_012974445.1 Desulfuromonadales bacterium | reverse complement strand
GAGCAGGGACAGGCTGAGCTGTTTTTAGCTCCACCTTATCCAGGCGCTGCTCCAAGGCCGATATTTTAATTCCGAATTCATCCTGGAGCATATCGATCTGAGAACGAAGATCGGAGGTTGCGTAGCTTTTTTCCTCAAGCTGCCCGCTCAGGGACTGGAGATCGACGCGGACGGCATCGAGATCGGCTCTCAACTCCGCGCTGGCGCGCCCCAGTACATCGAGGCGCTCGGCTGCGCCTTGCGAACCTTTCAGCGACTGCACCGTGCGCTCCACCGAGGCCAGGCGCCTCTTCATCTCTTCCAGGTCCAGATCGGTACGGGTCTGCATCTGACCGGGGACACAGGCGGCGCTCAGAACGGCGGCGGCCAATACTGCTGTCTTGAGTCTGTTCACGAAACCCCCTCTTTAAACAAAAGAGGCCGCGATATACGCGGCCTCTTTTGTCGGATAAAGAATTATCAGTACGCTACGAATTCGGAGCGACGGTTCTTGCTCCAGGCGGCTTCGGTGCCGGAAGAGTCCAGAGGCATCTCTTCGCCAAAAGAGATAATACTCTGACGCTCGGCCGCAACCCCCAGAGAGGTCAGGTAATCCTGAGCAACCCGGGCGCGCTTTTCACCCAGGGCCAGGTTGTAGCTGTCGGAGCCACGATCATCGCAATGGCCTTCGATACGCACCTTGACCGAAGAATTGGCCTTGAGGTAGAGGGCGTTGTTCTCCAGGGTCTGCTTGGCCTCGGGGCCGAGCACGAAACTGTCAAAAGAAAAATAAATACGCTCAAGACCGGTGATCGCCAGCTTGTCGTCGCCGCGTACCTCGGGCTCGGCAATGGTCGAATCGCTGATGGACTCTTCAACAATACCAGTATCGGCATCGCTGGTAGTTTCCGAAGCAGTAACGCCTTGGGTTGCGGGGGTGGTCAATTCTTCGGCTACCGGCTTCTTGGCGCAGCCCGAAGCCAGCAGTACTATCATCGCGGCACAAACCGCAAAACGCGTCAGGGTCAGTCTTTTCATTGTATTTTTCTCCTTGTGGGATTGTAAACGATCAGACAATTGAATCGGAAACGGCGAAAAATGAGCCCATTATACAAAATGAGCATCAAAACACAATATGTCTTTATTTCCAGGGGCCGGACCAGACCGGGTGAATAGAGTCGACTCCGGCATCGGTGATGCGGCGGTTTCCGGTGCCGTCGGCGCGCATGACGAAGATAGCCTTCTTGCCGTCCTGATCCGAAGTATAGGTCACGAAACGTCCATCGGGGCTCCAGCGCGGGTGCTCCTTGCTGCCGGCACCGAAGGTGAGGCGCTGCTCGTCGCTGCCATCGGGACGAATGCTGAAAAGGTCAAAGCGGTTGCCTTCAAGGCGGGAAAAAAGAATACGGTCCCCTTTTGGACTCCAGGAGGGCGAAGCGTTGTAAGTCCCCCGGAAACTCAGGCGACGGATCTTTTTCCCACCTGCTGTGTCGATGATAAAGAGATGGGGATTACCCTGGCGATTGGAAACGAAGACGATCTGATCCCCGTCGGGGCTCCAGCTCGGGTCAACGTCGATGGCCGAGCTGTTGGTCAGCCGGCGATGGATCGAACCGCTGGCACCGATGAGGTAGAGCTCCGAGTTGCCATCGCGCGACAGGGACAAAGCGATCTCCCGGCCATCGAAGCGATAACGTCCACCGATGTTGAGCCCCTTCTGTCGGGAGATGCGGGCCTCTTTGCCGGTGTAGATCTCCTTGCGGTAGAGGTGAGGTTCTCCGTTTTTGTATGAGGTATAGATCAGCTCTTTACCGATGGGGGAAAAATCAGGATTAAGAACGATGGAACGATGATCCGTGAGACGAACGACATCTTTGCCGTCCACATCGCTGAGATAGAGTTCCTTGCGGCCGCTGCGGTTGGAGATGAAGGCGATTTTCGCATTAAAGGGGCCGGACTCTTCGGTCAGCTCCTTGAGTACCTGATCGGCAAAAGTATGAGCTATGCGGCGCACATCCTTGATCTTCCCCGCATAGCGCCGCCCGGTGAGCATGCGCCTGCCAAGGGTGTCGAACAGCCGCACATCCACCTGAACCCTGTCCCCCTCGACCCTGTAGCTCCCCTTGACCAGGGCTTCGGCCCCCAGAAGTCGCCATTCAGCAAAATCCACCTGGCTGCTCAGCAGTCCGGAACGACGGGCGTCGGCGAGAAAGGCCTTGGGATCGATGAGATCAAAGAGCCCGGAGAGATCCAGATCGGCCTCAAGAACCTGCCGGATCTCCAAGGCCAGCTCAGGCATCGTCTTGCTGCCTTTGGCGGGCAAAAAACTCGTCAGAGCCAGGGGGATGCTTTGCTGCCCCGGCGAGGAAATCTCGATACGGGCCGCCAGAGCTGCGGGACTCAGCACCAGCAACAGGCTTAGCAGTATGAGTAGCTGTCCAATACGGTTCATTTATCGCTCCGCCAGTTCCTTGAGGTTAAATTCCACATCGACTTCCATCCTCCCGGCGAACTCCACGGGCAGCTTCTTGTCCTTCAAAATGGCTTTTTTTACCGAGTCGTCAAAAAGCCTGTTGCCGGACGGGGTCAGAAACCGATAGTCGAGCAGATTGCCGCCGGCATCGTAAACCACCTTCACCGTAGCCACAAGATCGAGACGAGAGAGCTGGTAACGCGAGAGACTCCAGTTGCGCTTAAGATGTTCACCGAGCCAGAGCTCCTCGGAGACACCGGCTTGGGTTCCACGCCCCTGGGGCATTCCCGCCGGGGCCTCGGGGACCGGAGAGATCGTGGACTGCTCTACGGCCAGCTCCGAGGTAGCCAGAGCCGCAAGCTCATTTCGCAGCTCATCGATGCGACTCTGGGTCGCATCGATGCTCGGTTTCTCCTTGGGTCGGGTCTTCTCAATACGGCTCAGGATCTCCTCATAACTGGGGCCCGGGTCGGCAGCGGGTGCTTTTTTTGTCACCACTGGAGCCTTCTTTGTGGCAGGCGGGGCTTTTTTCACCGGGGCCTTCTTTACGGGAGCTTTTTTGGGGACAATCGCGGCTTTGGGGGCGGTTTTCGGTTTTTGGGGCGGTTTTTTTCGGGAGACTGCCGCGTCCGGTCGCCCGGCCTGTGGATCCTTCACCGGTCGGTGAACCAGATTGACCCGATAAACAGGACGAGGGGGCTCTTTACGGGGGGGGAGAATGACGCCGCTCATCAGCCCGAAGATCAGCAGATGCAAGGCCAGGGACAGTACGACCAGTCGGCCCAGCTTGGGCTGCCTTGAGGTTGCAGGGGTTCTGACGGTTTTGGTGGCGTTAGGTCTCATGAGCATCGGGCCCCGCTCAGGGGCTGGGCTCCTCAGCAACCATTCCAAGCCTCTCGACGCCTGACTTCTTGATGGCAGCCATCAGCTGTACCACCTTACCGTAAGGCACGAGGTTATCGGCCTCGAGATAGACCTCGGTGTCTTTTCGCCCCTTGAGTACCTGCTGAAGCACGGGACCGACCTGGTCGAGGCCGGATACCTTCGATTTGCCCACGAAGATGTTGCCCGCACGATCAAGAGTAACGATCAGGGGCTCCTTGCCGGACTCCAGATTCGGGGCTTGTTCGACCTGGGGCAGCTCCACCTCCACTCCCTTGTCCATCATGGGCGCGGTCACCATGAAGATAACCAGAAGCACCAGCATCACGTCCACAAAGGGGGTGACGTTGATCTGAGAAAGGCTGCTGCCGGTGCTACCGCTGCTGCGCTGACCTACCTCCATCTAGCGCCTCCGAACCTTGTGTTCCACGATATTGAGGAACTCCTGCTGAAAATTGTCCATCTCGCCGATGAGCACTTTGACCTTGTTCAAAAAATGGTTGTAGGCAATGACCGCGGGGATTGCCGCCACCAGGCCGATGGCCGTGACCACCAGCGCCTCGGCGAGCCCCGGTGCCACTACGGCAAGAGATGCGCTGCCGGTCTGGCCGATGCTGTGAAAGGACGACATGATCCCCCAGACGGTACCGAACAGACCGATAAAGGGGGAGATGGATCCGGTAGTAGCCAGGAAGGTCAGAAACTTCTCCAGGCGGTGAATCTCGTTGGTGGTAGCCCGACGCAGGGCGCGGGCAACATTTTCCGTCACCCCCAGATCGGTGGAAAACTCATCTTCGTCAATAAGATCCTGAGTCCTGAACTTGACCAGCTCCTGATAGCCATCCCGAAAGAGGGTGGCCAGAGGGGAGTTGGGATAGGACTTGAGCCCCTGCCCGATGAGGTCGAAACGCTTTTTCTGCCAGAAAAAATCCAGGAAAGCCCGGGATTCAACGGTCGCCCTGTGAACAGTGCGAAATTTGAGAAAGATGATCGCCCAGGAAACCACGGAAAAATAAAGCAGCACCAGCATGACCAGCTTAACCACCAGTCCTGCACCCAGAATCATGTCCAAGAATCTGTCCTCCTATCGTTTCGAATCAGGTGTCGAATGAAAACCCGATTATTGACCCCGCTGCTGGAGCAAGTCAACCGCTTTCCCCGTGAAGCCCCCCTCTTGCCTTTCTCTGCGTTCTCTGCGCCTGCGCGTGATGCCGCCTTTGTTAGCCTTTGTAAAATTTACAGGCGCGTAAAAGGCAAACCCTTTCTCACGCCCGTTCGCTGTGCTCACTCGAGGCGAAGAGTGGGCAGGGGATATCAGCCAGGGATTGTAGTGGCAGCAGCATGCTGAAAAGTTCCTCTCTGTTAGACTTTCTCTAGATCGGTGGGAGGTCCAGATGCTGAGTCTCGATGATATCCGAAGGGCCGAGGCCCTGATCCGTTCCCGAGTGATACGCACCCCGCTGCTGCCCTGCGCCCCCCTCAGCAAGCGCTGCGGCGTTCCCGTCTATCTTAAATGTGAAAATCTCCAGCACACCGGGTCCTTCAAGGTGCGCGGAGCGCTGAACTTTGTACTGCGCCACAGCACCGACGAACTCCAGCAGGGACTGATCGCCGCCTCGGCGGGCAACCACGCCCAAGGGCTCGCCTATGCGGGGCGCCATCTGGGGATCAGGGTCAGGGTCGTGATGCCCGAATCAACACCGCTGACCAAGATCAATGCCTGCCAGGCTCTGGGGGCCGAGATCATGCTCTTCGGTGAGAACTTCGACGACGCCCTTGTGCGCGCCAAAGAGCTGTCCGAAACACAGGGTCAGCTCTTCGTGCCTGCCTTCGACCATCCGCTGATCATGGCGGGGCAGGGCACTCTGGGGCTCGAGATTCTTGAACAGCTCCCCGCAGCCGCCTCCCTTATCGTACCCATCGGTGGAGGAGGGCTGATCTCCGGGATCGCCGTCGCCATCAAGACCCTCAAACCCGCCGTCCGGCTCATCGGGGTGCAAGTCGAAGGAGCCGATGCAGCGCGTCTTTCCCGCCAGAAGGGGGAGCTTGTCAGCCTTGCCAGAGTCCACTCCCTGGCCGACGGTATCGCCATCAAGAGGCCCGGGGTGCTCTGTTTTGAGATCATGCAGCGCTATGTGGACGAAATTATTACGGTAACCGAGGATGAAATTTCCCGGGCCATGCTGGCCCTGATGGAGTCGAGCCGCCTGCTGGTAGAAGGGGCGGGCGCCGTGAGCCTGGCGGCCCTGCTTTACCGCCGGGAGCTGCGTTGCGGCGCAAGCGTCTGCCTGCTGTCGGGGGGGAATGTGGACCTTCAGACCCTCGATCGTGTTATCCGCCGGGGACTGGTCGCCGAGGGACGCTACCTCAAGGTCCAGGTGGAGCTGCCGGACAGTCCGGGTGCCCTGGCCCGGCTGACAGCTCTGCTGGAGCGCGAGCGGGCGAACATCTATCAGATCTCCCATGATCGTCGCAACGAACGCATCGCCCTGGAACAGACCCTGGTCCAACTGGAACTGGAAACCCGGGGGTTCGACCATATCCGAACCCTTATTGAACGCCTGGAAGAGAACGGCTATTGCCTGAACGTCTCGCGCTGATAACCCCGGCAAACATCTCGCTGGCGTAGCGCGCGCTCAGACTCCAGGGAGAGCGAAGCACGAGACGCCTGAGGCTCTCCAGATCATCCACATCTTCCCATTCACCCAGCTCCTGCCATGTCAGGTTCTGCTGCTGGCACCTGCTGCGGGTCGCTGCAAGCACCCCGGCCGTACTCCAGGGAATCTGCTCAAAGAGCTCCGGCAGCTCCCGGCTCAGCCCCACAAGCACGTAGCCACCATCGCGGGCGGGAACGCACAGGGCCTCGACCCCGCCGAGCTGTTCGAAGGAGCGACTGATCAGCTCCAGAGGCAGATCGGGGCTGTCGGTACCGATCAGAGCGGCAGGGCTTGATGAAAGACCAAAAAGGTCGGTAAAGGCGTTGCGGATGCGGGCCCCGAGATCCTCTCCACGCTGCTCAAATCGTGAATGGTCGGGAAAATGCCGACTAAAGTACTCCTCGTCCCCACTAAAAAAAATGACCGGCTCGAGACCGGCAGCACCAGTACGCTCCAGCGTCTCATGAAGGCACAGCTCGTAAAACCGGGCTGCCTCCTCGGCACAAAGGGGAGGGCAGAGGCGGGTCTTGACTTTACCCGGCAGGGGCTCCTTGGCAAAAACCCCCAGACGGTGCGGCTCGATCATCAGCGCTTATCTCGCTCCAGGGTGGCATAGGCACTGTGATTGTGGATCGACTCGAAATTCTCGCACTCCACCCGAAACCAGCTGACGTTCTCCTGCGCCTCGAGTTTCTCAGTCACCGCCCGCACAATGTCTTCCACGAACATGGGATGTTCATAGGCCTGCTCGGTAACGGCCTTCTCATCTTCACGCTTAAGCAGGGAATAAACCGGGGAGCTGCCGCACTGCTCGATCCATTCGATGAGATCTTCCAGCCAGATGTGATCTTTGTATCGAATTTCCACCGTCACGGCGCTGCGCTGGTTGTGGGCGCCGTGCTGGCTGATCTCCTTGGAGCAGGGGCACAGGGAGGTCACGGGCACAGTCACCCCAAGGACGAAATCCTCGGTCTCCCCCAGGGTTCCGCACATACGGCACTGGTATTCCATCAGACTTCGGGCCCCGGAAACCGGCGCCGTCTTCTCGATGAAATAGGGAAATTCCAGCTCCATGTGGGCGCTGCTGGCCTCGAGGCGCTCTTTCATCTGAGCCAGAACGTGAGTGAGATTGTCGATACGGATCTCGCCGTGATAGCGGTTGAGCACCTCGATGAACCGGCTCATGTGGGTACCCTTGAAATGGTGGGGCAGATCCACATACATGTTCACCCGGGCCACGGTGTGCTGACGCTCGCGGCTCTTGTCCATCACCACGATGGGATAGCGGATATCCTTTACCCCCACCTTGTCGATGGCGATGTTGCGGCTGTCGGGAGAATTCTGCAGATCGGGCATGGAGCTCATGGCGCCTCCTGGTAAGCGACGGGATCTTTCAATCCGGCCTCGGCAAAACCCTTGAGCCGCAGCAGGCAGCTGTCGCACTGAGCGCAGGAGAGCCCCTGGGGGCTGGGATCATAGCAGGAATGGGTCATGGCGTAATCAACGTCCAGCGCCAGTCCGCGCTTGATGATCTGGGCCTTGGTCTGATCAATGAGGGGGGTGTGAATGCGGTACGGCCCCTGCCCCAGAACACCGGCCTTGGTGGCCAGATTGGCCATATTCTCAAAGGCAGCGATGTACTCGGGGCGGCAGTCGGGATAGCCCGAGTAATCTAGGGCGTTGACGCCGATGAAAATATCGAAAGCGCCCAGCACCTCGGCCCAACCCAGGGCGAAACTCAGGAAAATGGTATTGCGGGCGGGAACATAGGTGACGGGAATCTCATCGTCGATTTCCCGTCCCTTGGGGACCTCCTGATCGGAGGTCAGGGCGCTGCCCCCCATGGGGCGCAGGTCGATATCCACCACCATATGATCCACCGCACCGACCTTCGGGGCATAGTCTCTGGCTTTCTCCAGCTCCACCGAGTGTCTCTGTCCGTAGGCGAAACTCATGGCGTAGGGCTCGAACCCTTCGGAACGGGCTATAGCCATGCAGGTGGTGGAATCGAGCCCGCCGCTGTAGAGAACAACCGCTTTCTTGCTCATGCTTCTTATCCTTGCCTTTCCCGGGTCAACAGGGAAGTTAGTAAACTTCAAAAAATTTTCCGGTGCCCAACCGATGCACCTTCATCAGGTTCGTGGTGCCGGGATCGGAAACCGGAGAACCCATGGTAATGACCACGGTATCACCGGTATTGAGCATATCGCCCGAGAGCACCGCCTCTTCCACCGAACGGATCTGCGACTCCGTATCCCCGGCGATGGGAACCCGGATAGAATAAACTCCCCGGTAAAGAACCATTCTCCGCCGCACCTGCTGTGACGGGGTCACGGCAAAGATAGTGACCCGGGGGCGATACTTGGCGACCAGAATGGCCGTCGTGCCCGTCTGGGTAAAGGCCAGGATAGCCGCACAGCCCAGTTGCTCGGCCACCCGACAGGCCGCCTGGCCGATGGCCTCGGAGAGCTGCTGGCAACCGCGCACCTCGGGGATGGGATGAAAGACCTGCTCTTTGAGAACGGGGTCGCCCTCGACGTCGAGAGCGACACGGACCATCAGCTTTACCGCTTCGACGGGATATTTTCCTGCGGCCGTCTCCCCCGAAAGCATTATGGCATCGGTACCGTCGAGAATGGCGTTGGCCACATCCGAGGTTTCGGCGCGGGTGGGGCGGGGGTTGCCGATCATGCTCTCGAGCATCTGGGTCGCGGTGATGACCGGCTTGCCCACGGCATTGCACTTGCGGATAATCTGCTTCTGTATCAGGGGGACCTTCTCGGGCTGAACCTCCACACCCAGATCTCCCCGGGCCACCATGATACCGTCGGAGACCTCCAGAATGGCATCAAAGTTATCCACAGCTTCGGGCTTCTCGATTTTGGCGATAACCTGCATCTGGGAACCAGCCTTGTAGAGCCGCTCCTTGAGCTGGATCACGTCATCGGCGCTTCGAACGAAAGACAGGGCGATATAGTCAATTTCCTGATTGAGGCAGAACTCGAGATCTTCGATGTCCTTTTCGGTCAAGGCCGGGACCGAGACTTGAACTCCGGGCAGATTAATCCCCTTGCGGTCCTTAAGCATCCCCCCCACAACGATCTTGCAGCGAACGGATTTCTCATCGCTGCTCAGGACTTTGAGCTCGATCAAACCATCATCCAGCAGTATGCAGTCACCCGGGACGACGTCCTGAGGCAGGTGCTGGTAGACCGTGGAGAAAAGCGCGCTGGTTCCCAATACCTCTTCGGTGGTAATGACCACCTCGTCGCCATCTTTCAGGCTCACGGCGCCGGATTCCATTTTCCCGGCGCGAATCTTCGGTCCCTGAAGATCGGCCAGAATAGCCACTGCCCAGCGTCGCTCGGCGGAAATCTCCCGGATGCGCCGGATCATATCCGTCTTGCCTTCATGGTCTCCGTGGGAAAAGTTCAGGCGAAAGACATCGGCCCCCGCTTCCATCAGGGCACGAAGCATCTCCGGTGACTCACTGGACGGTCCGACAGTGGCAACAATTTTCGTATGTCTGTTATGTCGTTGCATAGATCCCCTCTTATGATGCGATGCGGGAAACAGCAAACGACCCTGCTCCGCCAGGAGAGAGTCGTTTGCTGTCTGATGTTTCTGATTGAGCAGGTATCAGTGGTGATACATGCCCTGATAATCGATATGCTTTCTGTCGGGCCCCTTATGGCAGCGAAAACATCTGAGCTCCTGAACTTTTCGATCGTCCATGGGAGAGTTTTCGGGGGGAAGTACCGATTGAGGTTTCTGCCAGCTATAGCGGCCCATCTCGTCGTTGATTGTCACGGGCCTGTTGATCGCACGCCAGTCGCTGCCGATCTCGACGAAGTGACATTGATCACAGCCGCCAGGAGGAGGGATGGATTTCCATGCCTTGATCATGGCGCAGCCCGAAAGGATCAGAGTCAGGCAAAGTATGACAAAAAGGATTTTTTTCATCATCGGTATTTCCCTTTTATGAGCAAAAAACCAGCTCGAACTATAACACAGCCTCCGGGACAGGCAAACGGCAAAACGGTTGCGGCCCCCCCGCCGATGTGCTACCAAAGAGCCTTGTTCAGGCCCTCATGGAGACCCATCCCTCCTCATGTCCCTTCGATCTAATGTCAAGTACGCCGCCCTCGCCACCCTGACCCTTGCCCTGCTGAGTGTTCTGTGTTTGACGGGAGCCTACGTTTACGTCAGCCGCACCCTGCCTCGGGTCGAAACCCTCTCCGATTACCGCCCCCCTGTGATCACCCAGGTCTACAGCAATGACGGCACCCAGGTAGCACGCTATTTCCGCGAACAGCGCACCGTGGTACCCGTCGAAGAAATCCCCCCCCTGCTGATGTACGCCTTTATCGCCGCCGAAGACTCCAACTTCTTCGAACATCGTGGCATTGACTTCGTTTCCATCTTCCGCGCCGCTCTGAAAAACATCATGGCCGGAGGCATCGTTCAGGGGGGCAGCACCATCACCCAGCAGGTGGCCAAGAGTCTGCTGCTGACCCCGGAGCGCAAGTTCTCCCGCAAGTTCAAGGAAGCCATTCTGGCCTGGCGTATGGAGAACGCACTGTCAAAAAATGAAATTCTCTACCTTTACCTGAACCAGATCTACCTGGGCCATGGCGCTTACGGCGTTCAGGCCGCAGCAGAGAACTATTTCGACAAGGACGTGCGGGAACTGAACCTGGCCCAGAGCGCCATGCTGGCCGGGTTGCCCCAGGCTCCCAGCCGCTATTCCCCCTACCGTCACTACGAACGTGCCCGGGATCGTCAGCGCTATGTTCTGGAGCGCATGGTAATTGAAGGCTTCATTACTCAGCAGCAGGCTGATTCCGCCCGGCAGCAGGAGCTGACCATCCACCCCAGGGCTCGAAACCAGATCCCTGAGGCCGCCTATTTTGTGGAACAGGTAAGACGCTATCTGGTGGGCAAGTACGGCGAGGAGCGGCTCTATAAGGAAGGACTGCAGGTCCATACCAGTGTGGATCTGGATATGCAAAAAGCCGCCTATGATGCGGTTCGTCGCAATCTGCACAGCCTGGACAAACGCCAGGGCTTCCGGGGGGCGATTCGGGTCCTGGAGAGCCCAGGGCAGATCGAAACCTTTCTGGCCGAGCAGGAAAAAACTTTTAAACGCACCCCCCTGAAGACGGGAGATCTGGTCAAGGCGCTGGTCGTCGGCGAAGAACAGGATGAGCTGCTGCTTCGCCTGGGCCCCTTCGAGGGTCGGATCGATCCTGCCACGGCTCGCTGGGCCGGGTCACTGAGACTGGTTGATGTTCAGGATAATTCAACACAGGAGCCCTCCCCGAACGCTCTGCCTGCAGGGTCGGTGGTGCTGGTGCGTATCGAAGAGATTACCCCTGGCGCCCCCTTGAGGCTGCTTCTTGATCAGACCCCCAAGGCCCAGGGGGCCCTGGTGGCTCTGGACCCGCACACGGGAGAAATACGCTCCATGGTTGGGGGCTATGATTTTTTCCAGAGCCAGTTTAACCGGGTGCTTCAGTCCAGTCGGCTTCCCGGCTCAGCCATCAAGCCGCTGATCTACGCCGCGGCTCTGGACAAGGGCTATACAGCTGCCAGTGTGCTGCTGGACACGCCGCTGATTTTCGAGGAAACCGATGCCCAGGGGCGCGAATTCACCTGGAAGCCCAGAAACTACGGTGAGAAGTTCTACGGGCCGACCAGCCTTCGCGATGCCCTGGCCCATTCCCGTAACGTGGTTACGGTTCGCATCCTCGAGGACATAGGCATCGGTTACGCCATATCCTACGCCCGGAAACTGGGGATCGACTCCCCCATGAATCGTGATCTGACCCTGGCTCTGGGCTCTTCCGCCGTCACTCCCATGGAGCTGGCTACCTCCTACGCCGTATTCGCCAACGGTGGCATCCGTATCGCCCCCACTACCATTACCCGGATTCTCGACCGCGAAGGGCGGATCCTGGAATCGGTGGATCCCGCCGACTTTCCTGAAGGGCCCGCCGAAGACCAGACCCTGTTGACCCAGGCGGCGGCGCGGGTGATCAGCCCGGAGACAGCCTATCTGATCACCAACATTCTGGAAAGCGCGGTTCAGAAGGGTACGGGATGGAGGGCCAAGGCCCTGGGACGCCCCGTCGCGGGCAAGACAGGCACGACCAACGATCTCAAGGACGCCTGGTTCGTCGGCTACACCCCTTCTCTGGTGACCGTCTCATGGACCGGATTTGACCAGGAGCGCCCTCTGGGAGACAAGGAAACGGGGTCCCGGGCTGCGGCTCCGGCCTGGGTTTCTTTTATGAAGGAAGCTCTCAAGAAGAGTCCGGCCGTTGAATTTCCTGTCCCCGACAGCATCGAGTTTCACCCCATAGTCCCTCAGACTGGACTGCTCTCCGACGAGGACACCAGGGACTACCTCATCGAGGCTTTTGCCCCGGGAACGGCGCCATCCCAATTCAGCCCAGATCAGTTCAAGTCTCAGGCCAGAGACTTCTTCAAGTTGGATCTTCAGGATTTATAGCCCCCCTTTAAGTAAAGCGTCTCCTCTAGCGGTCCTACCGAGCCCTGTCGACGCCGGTTCGGGGACAGAGGGGGCTCAGAGGACATCGGGAACAAAGGGGTGTCGGGGCCTTGCACAGACTCCTTCCATGGGCGATAAGAAGGTGGCCCGCCTGGGTCCATTTTTCCTGGGGGATCAGCGCGCTAAGTTCGGTTTCAATCTTCACTGGATCACTCTGGCAAGTCCAGCCCAAACGATTTGAAATCCGCTTTACATGGGTATCAACCACCATCGATGGCAGGCCAAAGGCATTGCCTAGGACCACATTGGCCGTCTTGCGACCGACTCCGGGAAGACTCACCAGCGCATCGAGTTCGCGGGGAATCTCTCCCCGATAAGCGCCACAGAGCCTGCGTGCGGATTCGATAAGATTTCTGGCCTTATGGTGATAAAAGCCGGTAGAGCGCACCAGAGCCTCGAGCTCCGGCAATGCGGCCAAGGACAGGGCGGCAGGATCGGGGTATCGGGAAAAAAGAGCTGGTGTCACCAGATTGACCCGAACATCGGTGCATTGAGCCGAAAGCACCGTGGCCACCAGCAGCTGGTAAGGATTTTCGTAATTCAGTGCGCAGTGCGCATCAGGATAGCTTCGTTCAAGAATGGCAAGGATCTCGGCTGCCTTGCGAACCCGGGAAGAACAAGACGCCCGTTTCACCCGGCAACCACCTCAAGACCGCTTTTTTTTGCCTCTTTAAGCGAAATATAGCAACGCGAATCGGCAAGCTCAAAACTCAACATCAGCGGCAGATGATTCGATGCACTGCGAGCCAGTCCGCAGCGGTCCACATGGGTACCCAACTCACGAATCGAGCCGCTGAAATAGACCTTGTCCCGGCCTGAAAGGGGAAAGCGCGCCGGATAGGTCCCCTGCCACAGAATCCGCCGGGACTTCCTCAGTTCGTGAGGAAGCCGGGGTCCAAGGTTTTCGAACAGGCGATGGGCAAAGTCCCCCAGCACAATGGTAGGACAGACCAGTGCGGGCGAGCCCAGAAGATCCTCCCCCAGCAGGGCCGAAAACTGCTTTGCTCTTTTTCCGGGATCCGTATCGAGATGAACGTTAAAGAGGTGCAAACGCGAGCCGCCCAGCTTTAGATCGGCACGAAGACAGCTCCCCCCCTCTCCCAGATCGAAGCTTCTGAGCCCCGTTATGGGGAAACGCGAGAGAAAGCCGCTGCATCCGCTGCGGGTAGCGCTTCCGTAAGCGCCAAGTCCCACCAGAGAAGCCAGACGGTTAAGCTGATCGGCCCCCGATGCGGCATCCACATCCTGAAGGGCCACGATATCGGGCTGCCCCTTGCGGATCACCCCGGCAATGCGTTCAGGGTCGATCAGTCCATCGGCTCCGAGGCAACAGTGGATATTATATGTCATGATGCGAAAAGTCCGCATAGGCTCACCTGGCAAGCAATGAATCCATTTCCTTAAACCTCGTAAATACTGCGCTCAGTTTACCACGACCTTATTTTTTGCAGAAAAAAAAAGGGCCACTCAATGAGCGGCCCTTTTGCGAACAAGATCCATGGTTCCAGGTTACTCGATGGTCACCGATTTGATGATCACAGCCTCCTTGGGAACGTTCTTCATCACTGCATTTTTTTTGTAAGTCGCCACTTTGGAGATCGCATCGAGCACGTTCATCCCCTCGATGACCTTGCCAAAGACCGCATAACCGAAATTGCTGGGCTGATTTTGATAGGAGCATCGGTGGGCTTTTTCTTCATTTCCTGATCAAACCCCCCGCCTTGAATCATGAAGCCGGGGATAACCCGGTGAAATACGGTACCATCGTAATAGTTCTTCTGCGCATAGCTCTTGAAATTGGCCACAGTAATCGGAGCCTTGTCCGAAAGCTCAATTTTCATATCGCCCATGTTGGTTGAGATGATGGCAACTTCCGCCGCCTGAGCCCAGGTCGCCATTGCGGTGAACATAACGAGCAGCATCAACAGTTTTTTCATCGACAATTCTCCTTTGATCCGGTTTTAAGGTGATCAGGCCCCTTCGGCCTTGAGTTCTCTCTGCATCAGATCGATAACGGCCTGACGCGGATCCTTTTTTTCATAAAGAATACGGTAAATCTGATTGATGATCGGCACATCCACAGCCTGCTTCTGTGCGAGCTGGTAGGCAGAAAGGGAGGTCTTGACCCCCTCGGCCACCATCTGCATTTCGCCGAGTATAGACTCCAGGCTCCGCCCGCGGCCCAGCTCGATTCCGACGCTGCGGTTTCGGGAGAGGCTTCCGGTACAGGTTAAAACCAGATCCCCCATCCCGGCGAGCCCCGCAAAAGTTGTGGCCTGCGCACCCATGGCACAGCCCAGGCGGGTAATTTCCGCAAGCCCCCGCGTGATCAGGGCTGCCTGGCTGTTGGAACCGAACCCCAGCCCCTCGCAGACCCCGGCCGCCAAAGCAATGACATTCTTGAGCGCACCGCCCAGCTCTACCCCCATGACATCGTCACTGGTATAGACGCGAAAAGCTTCGGTACTGAACAGATCCTGAACCTGCTGAGCCACCTGATTGCTCGTTGAAGCTGCTACGACAGCCGTGGGCATCCCCGCAGAAACCTCCCGGGCGAATGAGGGGCCCGAGAGATAGCAGAACTGCCTAGGGTCCATATGGGGCAGGGCCTGCTGCAGAACCTCAGACATTGGAAGCAAAGTACCATTTTCGATCCCCTTTGAAGCCGAAATCACTAGGGCATTCTTACTTATATGAGCTCTGGCACCTTCGAGAATATGACGCAAAGCCTGAGACGGTGGAACAAGCAGAACCACCTCCCTGTCCTTACAGGCCAGCTCAAGGTCGCTGGTAGCTGTCAGATTGGTTGACAGGGTAAAGCCGGGAAGATAGGTCAGGTTTTCATGATGGGTCCGAATCTGCTCACAGAGCTCGGGGTTGCGGGCCCACAGACTCACCTCATACCCTTTATCCGCTAACAGACCAGCGAGACTAGTTCCCCAGCTACCAGCACCCAATACTGCGATTTTTCTCATGTTTACCTATCCTGGAGAAATAGTTATCAACAATATACCGCATACCTGTTGATAACTTCTGAAGCGATTTGCTTTAAAAAAGGGGGGAGCCCGGTCAGAGAGCCTCCCCCTTTTGATTGATTAACCGGTCCAGCAACTCTCCCCGTGCCCTGATGCGCCCAGAAGAGTCATCTCCCTTGTAAAGCTCAAGATATTCAGCAGCCTGTCGAAGCAGGTTCAGATCCTCGGCGATCCTGGACAGGCCAAGGACCGCTTCGAGAGCAACCGGGGTTGCCGGATCCTCGTTCAACAGCTCCAGATAAATTGCGACGGACTGATCATAGTGCTCCATAAGATGAAGCGTCGCGGCCCACCTGAGCCGGCTACGGCGATTACGCTGCTCGTCTGAGGTATCCCGGGCCAGTAATGCGTATTGAGCTCTGGAGCGATCGTAGTCGTCCTGGCGAAAATAAATGTCTGCCAGTTGCTCACGCAGCAGCTCAGCATCTGCGGGCTCCTGTGCGATAAGCAGTTCCAGATGAAGCGCTGCCTGATCGAGGTCGTAAAGGCGCTCAAGATAAATGGCGACAATGCGTCTCCTGGCCTCCTGCGCCTGCCTGTCCCCTGGATAGTCCCGGATCAAGCTCAGATAGGAGATCAGAGCCTCTTGCGGGCGACCGAGATAGAGCTCTTCGAGCTGCCCCCTGCGAAAGAAAGCTGACACCCGGTGGGGGCGCTGAATCCAGGGGGCATTCAGAGCGCTGTGAGCGCCCTCATACTCCCCCTTCAGAATCAGCCGCTCCACCCGCTTCCACTGGCGACTCTCCAGATAGTTATCGAAGGTCCCCGTCAGGGTGAAGCTCAGGCAACCGGCCACCAGCAGAGCGGCGGTAAAGACCCGTATCTTAGTCTTGCGACTCCTCGTCGGATCCCTCAGCAGACGCTTCTTCAGCTTCCTCAGCTGAGAGCTCATCTTCATCCTCATCCTTCTCGGCCAGCTTCACCACGGCAACAATGCGCTCGCTGCTCTCAAGCACCATCAGACGCACCCCTTGAGTGTTTCGTCCGATCACAGAGAGGGGAGCCACCGAAGTACGCAGGACCTTGCCCCGGTCGGTGATAAACATCAGGTCGTCCTCGTCGGTAACCAGCTTGATATCCACAACTTTGCCGTTACGATCGGAGGTCTTGATGGTGATAATCCCCTTGCCCCCCCGATTCTGGAGTCTGTATTCACTCAGATCGGTACGCTTGCCGTAACCATTTTCCGTCACGGTCACCAGGGTTGCTGAAAGGGCTTCGGTGACCACTTCCATGCCGATAACGCAGTCGTCGCCTTCTAGGGACATGCCCCGGACACCACGGGAAACCCGTCCCATGGAGCGAGCCGCACTCTCAGGGAAGCGGATGGACTTTCCGTCCCGGGTCGCCAGAAGAATATCCATTTCCCCATCCGTGAGACGAGTGGAAATCAAACGGTCCCCCTCGTCGACATTCAGGGCGATGATTCCGCCGGCCCTGGGGTTGGAATAGGCCTTGAGTTCAGTCTTCTTGATGACTCCGTAACGGGTCGCCATGACAATGTAGCGCCCCTCTTCGAAGCTCTTCACCGGCAATATGGTCGTAACATTCTCTTCGGACGAGATCTGAAGCAGGTTAACAATGGCCTTGCCCCGGGAAGCACGTCCCCCTTGAGGAATCTCGTGAACCTTGAGCCAGTACACCTTGCCCAGGTCCGTGAAAACCAGAATGTAGGAGTGGGTCGAGGCGATAAAGAGCTTCTCGACAAAATCCTCTTCCTTGGGCTTCATTCCCGTCTTGCCCTTGCCGCCGCGGCGCTGTGCCCGGTAAAGGGAGACGGCGTTACGCTTGATGTAACCGCTGTGGGAGACGGTCACCACCATGTCTTCTTCGACGATGAGATCCTCGATGGTGAGATCTCCGGTCCTGTCCACGATCTCCGTGCGACGCGCGTCGGCAAAGCGTGCACGAATATCCAGAAGCTCGGTCTTGATGATATTGAGTATTTCCACCTCGCTGGCCAGAATTTCCTTCAGACGGGAAATAAGGGCCATGATCTCGCGGTATTCCTCGAGAATTTTCTCCTGCTCCATCCCGGTGAGGCGGTGCAATCGCAGTTCCAGAATGGCCTGGGCCTGCTTCTCGGAGAAGCTGAAACGTGCCATCAGCCGCTCCTTAGCTTCAGCGGGACTGCCCGAGGTCTTGATGATCTGGATGACCTCATCGAGATTATCCAGGGCAATCTTGAAACCTTCGAGCAGATGGGCCCGGGCTTCGGCCTTCTTGAGTTCGAAAATGCAGCGGCGGACAACGATCTCCTTGCGGTGATCGATGAACAGGTCCAGCACTTCACGCAGGGTCAGCACCCGGGGCTGCCCCCCGACGATGGCCAGCATGATAATTCCGAAGGAACTCTGCATGGCGGTCATCTTGTAGAGCTGGTTGATCAGGATGCCAGGGACCGTATCTCTTTTGAGCTCGATGACGATGCGCATCCCGTCGCGATCCGATTCA
Organism: Desulfuromonadales bacterium; assembly: GCA_012974445.1. Lineage (GTDB taxonomy): Bacteria > Desulfobacterota > Desulfuromonadia > Desulfuromonadales > JAAXQG01 > JAAXQG01. Next base: position 34,684 of record JAAXQG010000313.1, on the reverse strand, counting down.
TCGCGCAGGTCGCTGATGCCTTCGAGCTTCTTTTCCTTGACCAGATCGGCGATCTTCTCGATGAGTCTGGCCTTGTTCACCTGGTAAGGGATTTCGTTGATGATGATGCTTTCGCGTCCGGTGCGCTTGTCCTTCTCCACCATCGCCCGGGCACGCATGTGGACAATTCCACGTCCTGTTCTGTAGGCCTCCCGAATACCCTCGCGGCCGAAAATAAAGCCTGCGGTGGGAAAATCGGGGCCGGGAATGATGCTGATCAGCTCCTCGAAGTCGGTACGGGGATTGTCGATGACGGTGATCAGTGCATCGATAACCTCCCCCAGGTTGTGGGGGGGGATCTTGGTCGCCATGCCGACGGCAATGCCTTCGGAGCCGTTGACCAGCAGGTTCGGGTATTTACAGGGCAGAACCAGAGGCTCACGAAGCGAATCGTCGTAGTTGGTGCCGTAATCGACGGTTTCCTTCTCGATGTCGGCCAGAAGCTCATGAGACAACTTGTCCATGCGGATCTCGGTGTAACGCATGGCCGCTGCCGAATCTCCGTCGACGGAACCGAAGTTCCCCTGCCCGTCAACCAGGGTGTAGCGCATGGAGAAATCCTGCGCCATTCGTACGATGGTGTCATACACCGCCGTATCACCATGGGGATGATACTTACCGATGACGTCGCCGACCACGCGCGCCGACTTCTTGTAGGGCTTATTGTATTCATTGCCAAGATCGTGCATGGCGAAAAGTACCCGGCGATGCACCGGCTTGAGACCGTCGCGCACGTCAGGCAGTGCCCGGCCGACGATAACACTCATGGCATAGTCCATGTAGGACTTGCGCATTTCCTCTTCGATATTGACGCTTATTTTGTTCTGTTCGGGCTGTTGCATCTAGCTCCCTCCGAGGGAATAAATCGTGACTATTAGGTATCTGTCAGACATCCAGGTTCGAGACGTTCAGAGCATTCTGCTCGATGAACTCCCGACGAGGTTCGACCTGATCACCCATGAGGATGGTGAAAATTTCGTCGGCGGCCACCGCATCCTCAATCTTGACCTGACAGAGTACCCGCTTCTCGGGATCCATGGTCGTCTCCCAGAGCTGATCCGGGTTCATCTCCCCCAGCCCCTTATAGCGCTGGATGTATTGTCCCCGACGCGCCCGGGCGAAGAAAAAATCCATAACCTCCTGAGGATCGCTCAACTCCACATCCTCTCGCCCCTCACTCGAAGCGATAGCCGGGCCTTTTTTGCACAGATCCTCCACCAGACGATAAGCCCGAAGCAGCAACTTGTACTCGTGGGATGAGAGTATTTCCAGTACCGGCTGATCGATACGCGCCCGGATACTTCCTAAGGTGAAGAGAATTCGCTCGGGATCCTGAAGCACATTAAATTCGGCTTTGGGTTCCACCTCCCGCAGCTGCTGCGCTAAGGGGTTGAGATCGACCATATCCTCGAAGTTGCTCTGAATCTTGCCTCGAACGAAGATCTTGAGAACCTCGAGATTGACCCCCCTTTGAACCAACTTCGCAAAAATTTTATTGTAATCCATGATGTTGCGCAGTGTCGGAATGATCTGCTTGCCCCGAATCACCTTGCCTTCATCACCCAGAGTCAGGGACATCCCATCGGTGCCCTCCTCCAGAAGAAACTCCTGAAGAGCCAGCTCGTCCTTGAGGTAACTCTCTTTCCTGCCCTTTTTGATCTTGTAGAGCGGCGGCTGGGCAATGTAGAGATAGCCCCTCTCCACAATCTCAGGCATCTGCCGGAAGAAAAAGGTCAGCAGCAGGGTGCGTATATGTGAGCCGTCCACGTCGGCATCGGTCATGATGATGACCCGGTGGTAACGCAACTTGGCAATATTGAAGTCTTCCTTGCCGATTCCAGTGCCCATGGCGGTAATCAGGGTGCGGATCTCTCCGGAAGAGAGCATCTTGTCAAAACGTGCTTTCTCAACGTTAAGGATCTTGCCCTTCAGGGGAAGAATCGCCTGATAACGACGGTTTCTTCCCTGCTTGGCGCTGCCTCCGGCGCTGTCACCCTCCACCAGATAGACTTCGGACAGTGCAGGATCTTTTTCCTGACAATCCGCCAGTTTACCCGGAAGGGAAAGCCCGTCCAGAACCCCTTTTCGCCGGGTAAGATCGCGCGCTTTACGGGCGGCCTCCCGAGCGCGGGCCGCATCAATGCCCTTCTCCATGATTTTCTTGCCCACCTGGGGATTTTCCTCCAGGAAAACAGCCAACTTCTCATTCATCATGCTCTCGACATATCCCTTGATTTCCGAATTGCCGAGCTTGGTTTTGGTCTGCCCCTCAAACTGAGGCTCGGGAATTTTGACCGAGATAACCGCCGTCATTCCCTCACGAAGATCATCTCCGGAGAGACTCACCTTGAGATTTTTGAAAAGGTTATTCGCCACCGCATAATTGTTCATGGTGCGCGTCAGAGCGGCTTTGAACCCTGAAAGATGCGTTCCACCTTCGCGGGTATTGATGTTATTGGCAAAGCTGAAACACTTCTCGTCATAGGAGTCGTTGTACTGGATGGAGACTTCCATCTCGACCCCTCCCTTCTCGCCCTTGAAATATATGGGTGGGGTATGAAGGGGAATTTTGGCACGATTGAGATACTCAACAAAGGAGATGATCCCTCCCTCGTAAAAAAAATCGTGTTTTTTCTCAGTGCGCTCATCCTTAATATTGATTTTTACCCCGGCATTGAGAAATGCCAACTCTCGCAGGCGCTGAGAGAGCGTTTCAAAAGAAAATTCGGTGGTCTCGAAAATTTCACCATCGGGCCAGAAGGTAATCCGGGTTCCCGTCTTAATGGTTTCACCCTCTTCATGCAGAGGAGCCAGAGGAACACCACATGAATAATCTTGACGATAAATCCGGTTATTTCGGCGAATTTCCAGCTCCAGGCTAACAGAGAGAGCATTTACAACTGAAATACCCACCCCATGAAGACCGCCGGAGACCTTGTAGGAATCACTGTCAAACTTGCCCCCTGCATGCAGTACCGTCATAACGACCTCAGCGGCACTTTTCTTCTGAGTCGAATGCATGTCAACGGGAATACCCCGACCATTATCCTCAACGGTTACCGAACCATCGAGATGAATAGTGATCAGTACTTCATCACAGTATCCTGCAAGAGCCTCGTCAATGGAATTATCAACAATCTCATAAACCAGATGATGCAACCCCGCAGGTCCGGTAGAGCCGATATACATAGCGGGGCGCTTACGTACAGCCGAAAGCCCCTCAAGGACCTTGATACTGTCGGCACCGTATTCATTCTTACTAGTCTCGGTCATTGCCACCTCATCAACATAGATTTGATTCAATCCTGCCATTACTTATATGAAAAAAATTAGGTTCGGAGAAGTCCCTGCTATCAATCAATTTACGATCGGTCGTTGTTATAAATACCTGACCTCCCCAACCGCGCAAAAATTGATACAGATAATCTCTACGACTCCTGTCCAGTTCACTCGTCATGTCATCAAGGAGCAAAACGGGACTCTGCCCTATACAATTATGGATATCCTGAACCTGTGCAATTTTAAAGGCCAGAATAAAAGAGCGTTGCTGCCCCTGTGATCCGAACTCCCGAAGAGCCTTGCCATTGACACAAAAAAGCAGATCGTCTCTGTGTGGGCCGCAGAGCGTCATTCCGAATTTTGCCTCCTGCTCTCTTTTTCTCTCGAGATCAGAACGAATACTGCTTTCGTAATACTCGACCGATGGCTCGGCCCAGCGAAAGGAAAGTGATGCCGTCTCCTTCAAACCGGATATATTACGATAAGCTTGCTCGAAAAGAGGAGAAATTTTATTCAGATAGTCCGCACGGCTAGAACGAATACGTGCGGCGCAGCGAATAAAACCCTCTGTCCAGGGGGCAAGACGCGCGTCAATTATACCTTTTTTCAACAGACTATTGCGCTGTTTAAGGTTACGCACAAAGTCCTGGGCCAGCCCCAGGTAACCTGGATCAACCTGCAACATAGCCCTGTCTAAAAGTGAACGGCGCCCTGCTGGGGATCCACGAGTGAGCTGCACCTCTTCAGAACAAAACAGTACCGGCCGCAGAATCCCCAAAAGATCAAGAATTCTGGAAAGAGGCTTCTTGTCGAGAGAAATTTCTTTGCCCTGTCGATTCAACACCAGGGACAACCGTCTGGAAACCCCGGAATTCATGACATCGCAGCAAAGCATACTGCTTGTTTCCCCCTCAAGAATCAACTCCTCGGTCCTGAGTGATCTAAAACTTTTCAGATAACCAAAGAGATAAATAGACTCGAGAATGCTCGTTTTACCCTGTGCGTTATCCCCCCAGACGACATTGATTCCCTCGCAAGGAGACATATCGAGACTTTCAATATTCCTGAACGAACGAATTTTGAGACGAGAAATAAGCATTGCGAAGAATTAAAGCCTCATCGGCATGACCACGGCAAGAAAATCCGTATCATTATGAGGAGTCAAAACTCCAGGAGAGAGTTGATCCTTGATGGCAAGTGAAACCTGATCCGAGTCAATAACGTTCAAAATATCGATAAGAAAACGAGCGTTGAAACCTACAGAAACCTCATCTCCATCATATTTAATATCGACCTGCTCCTTGGCTTCACCATACTCGGGATTAGAAGAAGATATTTCCATACTGTCTGGAGAAAGATGTATTTTCACCCCTCTAGAACCATCGCTGGAAAGTATGGAAATTCTCTTGAGTGCATGAACAAAAAGATTTTTTGAAACAACCATAGACTGCTCTACGCATTTTGGAATGACACGCTCATAATCAGGAAAATCACCATCAATCAAGCGCATAACAAGAGTTGATGACTCTGTCCTTACAACAGCATTATTATCAAAAAAACCTAAGCTGATAGTTTCGTTCTCTTCACTTATTTTTTTCAGTTCTAAAAGGCCTTTTTTAGGCAAAATAACGCCCGAAGAAAGAGCACCTTCCACCGATTCACTCAGCAGTGAATTTGCCAAAGAAAGTCTATGGCCATCAGTAGCTACGAATCTCAAATATTCCTTATCTTCTTCGCTGACAAGCTTTACATATATTCCGTTTAGATTATATTTTGACTCATCATTTGATGTAGAAAGTATCGTCTTATCTATAAGTTTTTTAAGAGTTGACCCAGAAATAGAAAAGAATGAAGCCTGTTTAAAATCAGGAAAAAAAGGAAATTCATCCGAAGAAAGTCCAACTATATTGAAAACTGACTTCCCACTTCTTATTTCTATCCAACAGTTATCTTTTGATATTATTGAAATTTCACCTTCCGGCAACTCTTTAATAATTTCAAAAAATTTCTTGGCATTTACAGTGATATCTCCATCAGCTTGAACTTCTGAATTAAAATGGATCTTTGATGCAACTTCAAGATCTGTAGCTGTGAGATATACTGAGTCACCATTTGCGGAAATTAAAATATTAGAAAGAATAGGGATAGTGTTTCGCTTTTCAACAACACTTTGAACCCTGGAAAGAGACTTAAGAAGTATTTCTTTTTCGACAATAAATCTCATAATAACCCCTTATTATTGAACTATCAATTCCCTCAAATTTTCAACCGAATCTTTTATATTTTTATCTTCTTCAATAAGTTTTTCTATTTTTTTAATAGCATGGATAATTGTTGAATGATCCTTACCACCAAACTTTTCACCTATTACAGGTAACGAAAGATCTGTTAAACTTCGTGACAAATACATTGCAATTTGCCTTGGTAAAACCAAGTTTTTACTTCTTTTTCTTGATTTTATTTCTGATAGCTTTATAGAAAAATGATTACATACAATTTTTTGTATTTCCTCAACATTTATATCTCTATTTCTATCTGGGATAAGATTTTTTAAAACTTCTTTTGCCATACTTAATGTTATTTTTGTAGAGGTAAGACTTGCATAAGCTCCAAGTCTTATAAGATAACCTTCAAGTTCCCTCACATTATGACTCACGGAAACAGCCAAATAGAGGCAAACCTCCTCCGGCAGTTCAATACAATTTTGTTCAGCCTTCATATTCAAAATTGCCTGCTTAGTTTCAACATCAGGTGGTTGAATATCAGCAATGAGGCCCCACTCAAATCTTGATCTTAGTCTTTCTTCAAGCCCTGGAATTTCCTTCGGGAATTTATCAGAAGTAACTATGATTTGCTTGTGAGATTCATAAAGTGCATTAAAAGTGTGAAAAAACTCTTCCTGGGTACGCTCTTTGCCGGCAATAAATTGAACGTCATCTATAATTAAAACATCCATTGATCTGAATTTATTTCTAAATTCATCCATTTTCCCATAACGAATTGAATTTATAAGTTCATTCATGAATTTTTCAGATGCATAATAACAAACACGCATAGAGCTGTTTTTCTTTATTATCTCATTACCAATAGCATGTATTATATGAGTTTTTCCAAGACCAACCCCACCATATATAAATAGCGGATTATAGGTTGTGGCAGGATTTTCCGCTACAGCCTTTGCAGCTGCAAAGCAAAATTGATTTGAAGATCCCTGAACAAATTCATCAAAGGTATATTTTGGATTTAAATTGTATGTAGACTCAATTTTTTTTGATTTTACTAAAAGATTATCGCTTTTAATCTGTTCTATTTTATTTGTGTTTTGTGGCTCAGTATCAACTGAACCTATACTTATATCCACTTGATAATCAATTGCACTTATATCTGAAAGTGTATTTTTTATAGTTTCTATATAATTATTTTTAATCCAATCGAGGACAAACTTGTTCGGTACCTGCAGATGGACAACATCTTTATTGATTGCCTCATACTTGATGGGCTTTATCCATGTATTGAAATGTTGAGGACTTATTTTTTTTTCAAGATTTTCAAGCGTCAGTATCCAGAGTTTATTATCTGACATTGTTTATATATATCCCTAGATCACTTATCCACACAATCAACATAATTATACACAGAAAATTATCACAATCTGCAACTAAACAACTAATTGAAATAAAAGAAGAAATTTACAGTTCAACGTGGATTCAAGCTAGCAAATATCCACGGTATTTACAAATATTTTGTCAACATGTGAATTCAAAATATCTTAATGTTTATTTCTTCTCCCCATTTTTCTGTGGATATCACCGGGGGATACTGTGCATAACGGATTCATCCACAAATGACCCCTAAAAGTGGTTTGGGCGCCAACAGGACAAATACGCTATAACCTCATAATTTTTAATACTTTTTATGGTTTCTAACTTATACACAGGCCCTACTACTACTGCTATAAAAGACTTTTAAAAACTAAAAGATAGTGCGCTGGACAAAAGGGTATAAGTTCAACATGGCCGTATTTTTTTTATTGACAGAAGCTTGATTATTCGTTATCAGTTTGTTTTTCCGATTTCTAGCCAGACCAGGAGTTAAACATGTCTAAAAGAACATATCAGCCCAGCAACATTAAACGCCGTAGAAAGCATGGATTTCGCAACCTCATGCAAACCAGCAGTGGTCGTAACATCATTGCCCGCAAAAGAGCTAAAGGTAGAAAAAGACTCAGTGTTTGTACTCCATCCAAATAAAATTGGTATTGATATAAACTCAAAATTTTCACAGCAACAAAGAATAAAAAAAAGGGGTGATTTTCTTACTCTGAAACATTCAGGTAAGAAAAAAGTCACCCCTTTTTTAATTTTTTACTTCCTGGAAAATGAACTTGAATATTCCAGATTGGGTATTACTGTTACAAAAAAAGTCGGTAACTCACCCTATAGAAATTATATTAGAAGAGTCATTCGTGAATGGTTCAGATTGAATATTACTTCTAAAAATTTAAATTTAGACATTTCTATAATAGTAAAAAATTCATACACAAAGAAACAAAATACACTTACTGAAAATCTCAAAATGGTGGAGAAAATACTTTATGTTTAATATATTTATTATATATATCATAAAGTTTTATAAAATTTTTATTTCCCCAATTAAACCCCCATGCTGTAGATTTTATCCTACTTGTTCTTCATACTCACTTCTCGCTTTTCAAACATTCAACGTATTCAAAGCTATGAGATTATCCATATCAAGGATATCTAAATGTCATCCATTTCATCCTGGTGGATATGATCCAGTCCCCGTAGAAATTAGTGGAGTCAATAATGGAAAATAAAAGAATAATAATTGCCTTATTATTAATGATTTCTATCTGGTCTGGTTATAATATTCTTTTCCCGCCGGCAGAAGATCTTAAAAGTGAAAAATCATTATCAGACACTGTAAAAGTAACTTCCACTGAAAATGCTTTTTCTGACAATCAAGTTCACTCATCCGAACCTATAAAAGACTCCTTTTTTAAAGTTTCTACCGATCTATTAAATGTGAAATTTTCAAAAAATACCCCTTCCATACAAGAGGTTATTTTAAATAACTATACTGATGAAAACGGCGATAAGATCGTTTTAATCTCGGACCCGAATAATTATGCATTTACTCCAACTCTAGAAAATGTTGAGTTTGATAAATTTGAAGTAAATACCGAATCAGATGTTTATATTTCAGATGGAAAAATTACCGAAGTTATATATAAATCTGAATCAGATGGTATTTTAGTTTCTTATATTTTCAAAATAGATCCTTCATCATATAAAATTGACACAGTTATAAATATTGAGAATAAAAGTTCAAACACAATAACATCTAGATTATTATCTTCAATTAGAGCGCCTTTTACAGAGGAAATGAAGGATCAGAGTTTATTTTTTGTTGGCCCTTCTTATTTTAAAAATGAAAAAATTGAAAATGTGAAAATTGAAGACGTAATTGAAGAGCAACAAATCCTATCTGACTCTGTTAATTGGATTTCCTATCAAACAAAATATTTTGTATCTGGTCTTATTCCAGAGTTTCCTTTTGAATCTATAAAATTAAGTTCAAAAGGTAATAATATTGATTTTATAGCAGGAAGTCAGAATTTTAATTTAAATGCTAATAGCAACATTTCATTGAATAATATTTTGTTTTTTGGTCCTAAAGATATAGACATCCTTAAGTCTGTAACTGGAGACTTCGAAAAAAATATAGATTTTGGATTTTTTGCTGTACTGGCTGTTCCTGTACTCTACGCTCTTAAAATGATTTATTCAGTTGTAGGTAATTATGGTTTATCTATTATACTGGTTACTGTCCTTATAAAGCTTATCTTTTGGCCATTGACAAACAAGAGCTACTCTTCAATGAAGGCAATGCAGGTTCTTCAACCTCAGATGCAGAAAATAAGAGAAAAATATAAAACAGATAAGGAAAAACTGAATAAAGAAATAATGCAACTCTATAAAACAAATAGAGTTAATCCTTTAGGTGGTTGCTTGCCTATGCTGGTTCAAATACCAGTATTTTTTGCTCTTTATAAAGTACTTTATGTTGCTATAGAACTCAGGCATGCACCCTTTATATTCTATATAAATGACCTTTCCTTGAAAGACCCGTATTATATAACTCCAGTTATTATGGGCATTACGATGTTTTTCCAGATGAAAATGTCACCTACGACCCTGGATCCAGTACAGGCTAAAGTTATGATGGCTATGCCTGTTGTTTTTACTTTTATGTTTTTGAATTTTCCGTCAGGACTTGTTCTCTACTGGCTTGTAAATAATCTTCTAACTATACTTCAGCAGTATCTCGTCAATAAAAAGAAAACGCCTCTAACTATCTGATAAATGGTCTAGTTTTGTCTATTAAAGATACTATATATGCTCCAGTGACTGTGCCTGGAGAGGGTGGTATAACCATTATAAGAGTTTCCGGGCCTGATTCACTTCGGGTATTAAACGAACTCTTCAGTTCCTTGCATAACAAGACATGTTTTAAATCTCATTTTTTTTACCGGGGTAATATAACCGGTTCCGATGGTGAAGTTATTGATGAGGTCCTTGCTGTTTATATGCAAGGACCTCGTTCTTATACTGCTGATGACGTCGTTGAGATACATTGTCATTCCAATCGATTTGTAGTATCAAAAATTCTTGCAGAGTTTTCCACTCTTGGTTTCAGATCCGCAGAAGCCGGTGAATTTACAAAAAGAGCTTTTCTTAATGGTCGTATCGATTTGCCTCAAGCGGAGGCAATTGTTGATCTGATAAATTCAAAATCCGAACTTGGTAGGCGTACCGCAGTAAAGCAACTTGATGGATATTTGTCTGAGAGGTTTTCCTCAATTAAGGAGCATATCCTTTCAATTTTATCTCTCGTTGAAGCCTATATTGACTTCCCGGACGAAGATATCGATATTTCCCATATAAATACCTTCAGATCTTCTATTGATTCAGCTTTAGCCCTTATTGACTCCCTCGTGGATACTTACCGCTCCGGCCGTATCTACAAGGAGGGTATATCCGTTCTTGTGCTTGGCAAACCCAACGTCGGAAAGAGTTCCCTCTTAAATTTTCTGTTGTCCAGCGACAGGGCAATCGTTACCGACGTTCCAGGAACAACGCGGGACCTTATTGAGGAAAAAATTCAGATAAACGGTCTCAGTATCAATATAATTGATTCTGCCGGTATTCGACAAACAGATGATCCCGTTGAAAAGGTCGGAGTTGAAAAATCACAAAATAAAATTTCCTCTGTAGACCTCGTTCTTTTTCTCTGTGATGGAAGTCGTCCTATCGATGACGAGGATTTGGCTATTTTTAAGTATATTGCCGATATTCCTTCTCTGGTTGTTGTAAATAAATCAGACCTCTTTGATTCTTTTCCTGAATTGCCTTTTGTGGAAAGTACTCCAGTTTCAGTTTCAACCCACACGGGGGAGGGTATGGATATACTTAAATCCCGTATCTGTGGGTTTTTTGAATCAGATGAAATTCTGGATATGGAATCGGCAGGTTTTATTTCCGAGTACAGGCACTTTGAGCTTCTCAACCAGTGCAGTCAGCACCTCAAACTTTTTCTGGATTCCATTGGCCAGTCCGAGGAATTTCTTGCCACTCACCTTGGTGATGCTCTTAGTTCTATTGGTGAGATTACCGGAGAAACAACGCCTGACGACATACTTGACCGTATTTTCTCGAAGTTCTGTATAGGTAAATAGCAGTGTTTCACGTGAAACATGTTTATGGAGTTGGCGATGGAAATGGCTGAATTTTATTATGATGTCATCGTTGTAGGGGGTGGCCATGCCGGGTGTGAGGCTTCTCTTGCTGCGGCGCGCATGGGTTGTAAAACCCTTCTATTGACTTTGAATGTAGATAATGTCGGACTTATGTCTTGCAATCCTGCCATCGGTGGTTTGGCCAAGGGGCATCTGGTCAAGGAAATTGATGCGCTGGGTGGGGAGATGGGTCTCAATATTGATGAGACCGGCATTCAGTTTCGCATTCTTAATACCAAGAAGGGCCCGGCGGTGCGTGCGTCCAGGGCGCAGGCTGATCGCGATTTGTATCGCCGTCGGATGTTGAGGGTGATACAGAATCAGGATAACCTCCATCTCAAGCAGTTGGTTGTCAGTCGGCTGATTATCGATTCCGGGGTCGTTAAGGGTTTGGAAACCAGAGAAGGGTATGTGTTTTCTTCCAGATCGGTAATCCTGACAACCGGCACCTTTATGGGGGGGCTGATTCATGTCGGTCTCAATAATTATGAAGGCGGGCGCTCGGGAGAGCCTGCTTCTTTCGGGATTTCGGAGCAGTTGAGAGCGTTAGGAGTTGAGGTTGGTCGGCTCAAAACCGGAACCCCGGCCCGACTCGATAGCCGCTCCATTGATTTTACCCGGCTTGAGCAGCAGCAGGGAGATGTGGATCCTAAGCCTTTCTCTTTTGTTTCCGGCGGCATCAAGTTGCCGCAGATATCCTGTCATATTACCTATACCAACGAGAACACTCATCGAATTATTCGTGAGGGTTTGTCCCGGTCGCCACTTTATAGTGGGGTTATTGAGGGGGTGGGCCCCCGTTATTGCCCTTCAATCGAGGATAAAATTGTACGTTTTCCCGAGAAAGATCAACATCAGATATTTCTGGAACCTGAAGGGTTGACGACAACCGAGGTTTATCCCAACGGGGTATCTACCTCATTACCCCCTGATGTTCAGGTTCGTTTTTTGCGCTCTATCGTCGGGCTGGAAAATGTGGAAATTATCCGTCCTGGTTACGCTATCGAATATGACTATATAGAGCCCCGACAGTTGAAATCATCTTTGGAGATGAAGTCTGTAGAAGGAGTCTTTCTGGCCGGTCAGATCAATGGAACTTCTGGCTATGAGGAGGCTGCGGCTCAAGGGTTGATGGCCGGAATCAATGCCGTTCAGAAATGCAGGGGAGGGGAGCCTCTGGTATTGAGGCGCGATCAGGGCTATATCGGTGTGCTGATTGATGACCTGGTTACCCTGGGCACTTCAGAGCCCTACAGGATGTTTACTTCCAGGGCGGAATATCGTTTGCTGCTACGGGAGGATAATGCCGATTTACGACTGACCCCTGTTGGCCGGTCGGTGGGCCTTGTGGATGATGGCAGGTGGGATGCTTTTGAGCAGAAACGAGAGCAGATCAGCGCTGCGCAGAAAAGGGTGGAGGAATTTAGAATCACTTCGTCCAGTCAGGGTTGGATCGAACGTTTTGGTTTGTTTGGTCTGAAAAATGGAATTTCCCTTGTCGATCTGATGAAGAGGCCTGAGATTTCCGTTGCGGAGTTGGCGGAGTATTCCGGTCTGGATAAAGAATTTACTTCAGCAGTTATGGAGCAGTTGGAAATTGAAATCAAATACCAGGGGTACATTCAGCGACAGATTGAACAGGTTGCACGGTTCAAGGGCCTGGAGACCATGAAAATTCCTGATTCTTTTACGTATGAGGATTTGAGAGGATTGTCTGCAGAGGTAAGGGAAAAACTGGACAAGGTTCGTCCATCCACTCTGGGGCAAGCCTCTCGAGTGCCGGGTGTGACACCGGCAGCCATATCTGTACTTTCTGTTTTGCTGGGCAGGAAATGAGTTTCCGTGCCTGTATGCTTCATTCTCTAAAGTCTTATTCTCTGGGTCTGTCGGATTCTGAAGTTGACAGGCTGGTACTGTTCGTCGCTGAACTCATGAAGTGGAATAGGGCCTATAATCTGACCTCTATTTCCGAGGAGGAGGCCATAGCTGAAAAGCATGTGCTGGACTCCTTGACTCTTCTCGGTTTTGTTCCCGAAAGGGGACGATTGCTCGATGTCGGATCTGGTGCAGGGTTTCCGGCTATCCCTCTTGCCATATGTCGTCCCGAACTGGGTGTGACGAGTATTGATTCTGCGGGTAAAAAAATAAGATTTCAGAATCATGTTGTTCGAACCCTGTCCCTTGAAAACCTGATTCCTTTTCATGGCCGGGTGGAATCCCTGATCGAAGAAGCGGGCAATGGGAATACCTTTGATTGTATCTGTTCCAGAGCTTTTTCATCTCTGGCTCTTTTTATTGAGTTGACCCGAGGTCTTCTCAAACCGGGAGGAACTCTCCTGGCGATGAGGGGTCCGGACGGGGAAGAGGATTATTTACGGTGCAAAGATCTGGTCGAAAATTCCGGATTTGAGCTGGATAGAATCCAGCGGCTTGAGTTGCCGCTAAGTGGTTCGAGGCGGGTAATTCTCTCTTTTCGTTACCTGGGCGAGTCGGCGATTAAACTTCAGGATTCAGGGCAACTATGATAATCTCGTGCCTTCGATTTTTTGTTGGAGGAATGGGTTTATGGGTCAGATAATCGCGATTGCCAACCAGAAGGGTGGGGTCGGAAAAACGACGACATCAGTCAATCTTGCTGCTTCACTAGCAATAGCCGAGAAGAAAACCCTGCTGGTCGATATGGATCCCCAGGGCAATGCAAGTACCGGCTTGGGGGTGGATAAGGCTGAGCTGGAATACACCATTTATAATGCGTTATTAGATGAAGTGCCGACGAGTGAAATCGTTCGCTCAACTATCCTTGATTTTCTTGATATTTTCCCTGCAAATACCGATCTGACCGGCGCTGAAGTTGAATTGGTTTCTCTTATTTCCAGGGAGACTAAATTGAAAAATGCCCTGAATCAGGTTCGCGATCAATACGATTACATCGTCATCGATTGCCCCCCGTCTCTGGGTCTTCTCACCGTCAATGCCCTGACTGCATCCGATTCCGTTCTGGTGCCCCTTCAGTGTGAATTTTATGCTATGGAGGGACTCAGTCAGTTGCTTCGTACCGTCAGTATTATTCAGAAGAATCTCAATCCATCTCTTAAAATTCATGGCGTGCTTCTGACCATGTTTGACAGTCGCAATAATCTCTCCCATCTTGTTAGCGAGGAAATCCGTAACCATTTTTCCGACAAGGTTTTTGAGACTGTCATTCCCAGAAATGTAAGATTGTCCGAATCGCCAAGCCACGGGCTTCCCGTCGCGCTTTACGATATCTCCTCCCGAGGAGCTAAGGCTTACCTCGATCTGGCCAAGGAAATAATAAAAACAGGAGCGGTTCATCATGGCTAAAAGACCTGCCCTTGGAAAAGGCATGGGCGCCCTCTTGGGCTCTGCAGTTCAATCTGAAAGCAATAAATTCTTTTTATGTCCCGTCGACGTGCTCCAGCCTCTGGATAACCAGCCCAGGAAAAATTTCGATTCTGAAAAACTTGGGGAGCTGGTTGAGTCGATCAAGGAAAAGGGCATTATTCAGCCCCTGGTAGTCAGGCAGCGGGGTGATCAATATCAGATTATTGCCGGCGAGAGACGTTGGCGTGCTGCCCGGGAGGCGGGGCTTAAAGAAGTTCCTGTTGTTATCCAGGATGTGACCGAAGACTGGGCTTATGAAATTGCGTTAATAGAGAATATACAACGTGAAGATCTAAACCCGATTGAAGAGGCCGTTGCTTACAGGAACCTGATTGATTCCTTTGACCTCTCCCAAGATGAAGTTGCAAAAAGGGTGGGCAAGAGTCGCTCGACCATAGCAAACTCCCTGCGTCTGCTGAGGTTGCCTGAGAATATTTTGCATGATGTAGTTCAGAATACTCTCAGCATGGGCCATGCACGTGCACTACTGTCTCTGGAGCAGGAAGAGGATATGCAGGAGGCACGCACCGAAATTATTGCGCGAAACCTCTCGGTACGTGATACGGAGGAGCTGGTAAGGAAGATCAAGCAGTTCGGTGCTGCGCCCCCTAAAAACAAACCAACCGCGCCTGTTGAGGATTTCAGCGGCTGGGAGCAGGATCTTGCGCAGCGTCTGGGAACCAGGGTTAAAATAAGGTCTCAGGGGCAGGGGGGGCGCGTTGAGTTGAACTTCAAATCCAGGCAGCAGCTTGAAGCTCTGATGAAGCTTCTTGATTTGCCTCAAGGGGGTTGAATGCTGCGAAAAAAAACCAGAGCCATCGACAGGGGAGATATCAAGGCTTTTCTCGGGTCGGGTTGTCAGTTTGAGGGAACCCTTAATTTTGAGGAAATAGTTCGACTTGATGGCATATTTACCGGAAAAATTACTTCCAAAGATGCCTTGATCATCGGACCTGACGCCCATATTAATGCGGATATCGATGTGGGGCATCTGGTGCTGAGCGGAAAGTTCAAGGGGGACATAAGGGCCTCCCTGAAAGTGGAGTTGAGGGTTCCGGCACAGGTTGAGGGAAATATCTATACTCCCTCCATCTCTATCGAGGAAGGGGTGCAGATCAACGGTAGTATCAGGATGTCTGAACCCGATAAGCCCTCATCGGAGAAACCTCCCGAAAAGAAAAAAGCGGGCAAAGTCTCTTAAAATCAAGGGAAAACTGCCTTGACATGGATCGCTGTGCTGTGTTAACAATCGCGCGGCTTCAAAAGAGCTGTTTTTTTTAGCACGTTTTATTTGTATACAGTATACGGATGTAAAGCGAAAAAAAACCTTGAAATGATGAGGTGTTACTGTGATCAGTGTTGACTGGACCCTGTTTCTTCAAATGGCACAATTTATTGTGCTCCTGCTTATTATGAACGCCGTTTTGTATCGGCCCTTGCGTGCGATGATGGAGCAGCGTCGTGAAAAAATAGACGGTGCCCAGAGTAGGGCAAAGGGCCTTGAGGCACAGATTCAGGAAAAAATGGCCCGTTACCAGGAGCAGCTTGACCAGGCCAAGCATAAGGCCGGTGCGGAGAGACTTCAGATGAAGTCAGAGGCCGCCAAGCAGGAGGCCGAAATCGTCGAGGCTGCACGGAATATGGCTGCCACCCAGGTTGAGGGGGTCAAGAAGCAGGTTGGTCAGGATGCCGATAGTGCAAGGGTATCCCTGAAGGCTGATATTGAGGCGATGGCTTCCATGGTTGCAGGTAAAGTCCTGGGAAGGAGCCTGTAAATAATGAATTTCAAGGGTTCTCAGATGAAAAAATCCATTAATATTTGTGTAGCCACTCTGGCTTTTCTTTCTCTCGCAGTGGCTGCTCAAGCTGCCGAGGGGGTGGATAGCAGTGTGTATTTGAAAGACTTTCTGTATCGGGTCTTCAATTTCACTCTCATGATTGCTATTATCGGCTATTTTGTGACTAAGCCTTTTCGCAAGGGGATGTCCGGTCGTCGTGAGGGGATCGAGAAGGCGCTCAGCGATGCCGAAAAGATGAAGGCTGATGCTGAGGCCAAGTTTGCAGAGTACGATCGCAAGCTCCAGGCAGCCACGGACGAGATCGACGAAATATATTCCTCTATCAAGAAAGAAGGCGAGCTTGAGAGGGATCGGATTATTGAAAATGCCAACGCTGCAGCTTCGCGCCTGAAGGATGATGCTCAGAAGTGCGCTGCCGAAGAAGTGCGTAAGGCCAAGATGCAACTTCGTGAAGAGGCGTCCAAGCTTGCAATTGAGCTGGCTGAAGACCTGATAAAGAAGAATGTTACCGCTGCCGATCAAAGTCGTCTGGTCGGTGAATATATCAAGAGCTTGGGAGACTTACGTTGAGTACCAGCGCTATATCCAGAAGATACGCCCGTGCCCTGGTTCAGATTGGGGTCGAGAAAAATTGCGTTGAGCAGTTTGGCGAGGAGATGGGCAGGGTGAGCACTCTGTATATGGGCCACAAGGATTTCTCTGTTGCCCTTGAGAGCCCCACTTTTCCCAGGGAGATGAAGGTTTCTCTTCTTAATGAAGTTCTGAGTCAGCTCAAACTCTCCGAGGGTATGAGCAGTTTTATCGGACTTCTTCTTGAAAAAAACAGACTCAAGTTTATCGACACTATCCGGCAGAGCTATCAGGATCTTTCTGATGAACTCTCCGGTATTGTTCGTGCCCGGATTATATCGGCCGAAGCTTTGGGTGATGATCAGATTGCTACAATCTGCTCCGTGCTGGAGCAACAGACCGGCAAGAAGGTCATTATTGAAGCCTTGAGCAATGCCGAACAGCTCGGCGGGCTTCAAGTCGAAATTGGCGGAAAAATTTACGACGGAACAGTCAAGACTCAATTGAAGAGAATTGCAGATACCTTGAAGAAGGGGTGATTGGATCTCATGGAAATCAGAGCAGAAGAAATCAGTGCAATAATAAGGAAGCAGATCGAGGGCTTCGGTAAAGAAGTAGAAGTCAGCGAAACCGGTACTATCATTTCTGTAGGTGATGGTATTGCTCGTATCCACGGTCTTGATAAGGCCATGGCCGGCGAGCTTCTTGAGTTTCCCGGCGGGACCATGGGAATGGTTCTTAACCTCGAGTCCGACAATGTCGGTGCCGCTATCCTTGGTGATTCAAAGCACATCATGGAAGGCGACCTGGTTAAGCGTACCCAGCGCATCGTTCAGATCCCTGTCGGCGAGGCACTGATCGGTCGTGTTGTTAACGGAATCGGTGTTCCCATCGACGGTAAGGGTGAGATCGACACCGATAAGTACAGCCAGGTTGAAGTTAAGGCTCCCGGTATCGTTGCTCGTAAGTCGGTCCATGAGCCCATGCAGACCGGACTCAAGGCCATCGACGCCATGGTACCCATCGGCCGTGGACAGCGCGAGCTGATCATCGGTGACCGCCAGACCGGAAAGACCGCTGTTGCCATCGACACCATCATCAACCAGAAGGGCAAGGACGTTATCTGCATTTACGTCGCTACCGGTCAGAAGCGCTCGACCGTAGCCCAGGTTGTTGAGAAACTTCGTGCACACGGCGCCATGGATTACACCATTGTTGTTGCTTCTACCGCATCGGAGTCCGCTCCTCTGCAGTTCATCTCTCCCTACACCGGTGTAACCCTGGGTGAGTACTTTCGCGACAACGGCAAGCACGCCCTGATCGTCTATGATGATCTCTCCAAGCAGGCTGTGGCTTACCGTCAGCTCTCCCTGCTGCTGCGTCGTCCTCCGGGACGTGAGGCTTTCCCCGGTGATGTTTTCTATCTCCACAGCCGTCTGCTTGAGCGTGCCTGTAAGCTTAACGATGCTCTTGGCGCAGGCAGCCTGACCGCTCTGCCCATTATCGAGACTCAGGCTGGCGATGTTTCTGCCTACATCCCGACCAACGTTATCTCCATTACCGACGGTCAGATCTTCCTTGAAACCGATCTTTTCTACTCCGGTGTACGTCCCGCCATCAACGTCGGTCTCTCGGTTTCCCGGGTCGGCGGCAGCGCGCAGGTCAAGGCCATGAAGCAGGTTGCCGGCACATTGCGTCTGGCTCTTGCCCAGTATCGTGAAATGGCTGCTTTTGCCCAGTTCGGTTCCGACCTCGATGAGGCGACCCAGCGTCAGCTCAACCGCGGTGCCCGTCTGGTCGAGATCCTCAAGCAGGGACAATATGTTCCCATGCCCATTGAGAAGCAGGTCATCTCGATCTATGCTGCGAACAACGGCTACGTCGATGCCTATGAAACGACAGAAGTTACTCGCTACGAAGCGGAACTGCTCGCTTTTATGGACAGCAAGCACGCTGCGCTTCTGAATGATATCGCCACCAAGAAGGCTCTTGATGCTGACATCGAGGGACGTCTCAAGGGCGCTCTGGAAGAGTTCAAAACACAGTTTGTAACCGCCTAAAAGGATAAGGTCTCGACCGATGCCAAGTCTTAAGGATATAAAAAAGCGCATCAGCTCGGTGAAGAACACCCAGCAGATTACCAAGGCCATGAAAATGGTCGCTGCTGCTAAGCTTCGTCGGGCTCAGGATGCCGCCGTACAGGCACGGCCCTACGCTGAAAAGCTCTCGTCTGTTCTCGGAAATCTCGCCAGTCGCGAGGGAACCGAGGGCCATGACCTGCTTGTTCAGCGTGAAAAACGCCGTGCCCTGCTTATCGTACTCACAGCGGACCGTGGACTCTGCGGCGGTTTTAACGCCAACGTCTCCAAAGGGGCCGAGCGTTTCGTTCGCGAGAATCCGGAAGGGTTCTCCGATATCGATCTGATGATCGTAGGTCGCAAGGGCAATGATTATCTCAAGCGCCGCGAGGGGCTGAGCATCGCCAAGGTCTACGAAAATATCACCGGCAGCATCAACTACAGCACGGCATCGCTGCTGGGCCAGGAAGTGGTGGATCTGTACAACGAGGAGAAGTACGATGGCGTTTTCGTCATCTACAACGCCTTTCAGAGCGCCATGACTCAGATTGTGACCACCGAGCAAATTCTGCCGATCAAGCCGTCCATTCCCACCGAGGAAAGCGCCGGCGATGCCAAGATCGATTATATCTATGAGCCTAGTCGGGGTGGTGTGCTGGAGCTGATCCTTCCCAAGTTCATCGAGGTTCAGATTTTCAGTTCGCTGCTGGAGTCCGTGGCTTCGGAGCATGGAGCCAGAATGAGCGCCATGGACAGTGCGTCCCGTAATGCCAAGGATATGATCGGAAAGCTGACGCTTCAGTACAACCGAGCGCGTCAGGCTGCTATCACCAAAGAGCTGATGGAGATCATTTCCGGCTCTGAATCGATTAAGTAGACATTGACGTCTTTCCGCCCGATGGGTGGATAAAGGAGAATGGTTCATCATGAACAAAGGAAAAATTACTCAGGTTATCGGTCCCGTCCTGGACATCGAATTTGAGCCTGGCAAACTGCCCAAGATCTACAATGCGCTCAAGCTCACCAACCCCTCCATCTCCGATCAGGAGATGAATCTGGTTGTCGAGGTTGCCCAGCACCTCGGGGAAAATACCGTTCGCGCCATCGCCATGGATTCCACCGAAGGTCTGATTCGCGGTCAGGAAGTGGTGGATACCGGTCGCCAGATCGCCATGCCTGTTGGTCCCAAGACCCTGGGCCGCATCATGAACGTTGTCGGTGAGCCCATTGATGAGTGTGGCCCCGTCGGTAACGAGGACACCTGGGAAATTCATCGTCCCGCTCCTGACTTTGTCAATCAGTCCACGGCTGTTCAGTCTTTCGAGACTGGCATTAAAGTTGTCGACCTTCTTGCGCCCTACGCCCGAGGCGGAAAGATCGGTCTGTTCGGCGGCGCCGGTGTCGGCAAGACCGTTCTGATCATGGAACTGATCAACAACATCGCCCAGCAGCACGGTGGTTTCTCTGTTTTCGCCGGTGTCGGTGAGCGTACCCGTGAGGGCAACGACCTCTGGGAAGAGATGAAAGAGTCCGGCGTTCTCGAAAAAACTGCTCTGATCTACGGCCAGATGAATGAGCCTCCCGGAGCCCGTGCCCGCGTTGCTCTCTCCGCTCTGACCGTTGCCGAGTACTTCCGCGACCAGGAAGGGCAGGACGTTCTGCTGTTCGTCGACAATATCTTCCGCTTTACCCAGGCCGGTTCCGAGGTTTCGGCGCTTCTGGGTCGTATCCCCTCCGCCGTTGGTTACCAGCCGACCCTCTCCACCGAAATGGGCGAGCTTCAGGAGCGGATCACCACCACCGATAAGGGTTCCATCACCTCGGTTCAGGCCATCTACGTACCTGCCGATGACCTGACCGACCCCGCACCGGCTACCGCCTTTGCTCACCTCGATGCGACGACCGTTCTTTCCCGTCAGATCGCCGAGCTCGGTATCTACCCTGCGGTCGATCCCCTCGACTCCACCAGCCGTCTGCTCGATCCCCAGGTTATCGGTGAGGATCACTACAAGGTTGCTCGTGACGTTCAGTATGTTCTGCAGCGTTACAAGGATCTCCAGGACATCATCGCCATCCTCGGTATGGACGAGCTCTCCGAAGACGACAAGCTTCTGGTTTCACGTGCTCGTAAGATCCAGAAGTTCCTCTCTCAGCCCTTCCATGTGGCCGAGGTCTTCACCGGCGCTCCCGGTAAGTACGTCGAGCTCAAGGATACCATCAAGGGCTTTAAGGGACTCGTGGCCGGTGAGTATGACCACGTTCCTGAGCAGGCGTTCTACCTGGTCGGTACCATCGAAGAGGCGATCGAAAAAGCCAAGAAGATGGAAGCCTGAGAATAGGATTGTTGACGGGCTTATCGCTCGTGCTTCCTGAAAAGGACCAAGGGAATGGCAGATAAACTTATTTTAGAATTGGTAACACCGTATAAGATGGTCCTGTCCGACACTGTGGACGAGGTTATCGCCCCGGGTGTCATCGGGGAACTGGGAATTCTTCCCGGTCACACCCCCCTGCTCACCACCCTGAATGTAGGGGAACTGACCTACAAGAAGGGAACCGAGATTTTTCATGTGGCCGTTAACTGGGGCTACCTGGAAGTTGAGGAGAACAAGGTCTCTGTGCTGGTCGAGACGGCAGAACCTGCTGATGATATCGATCTCAACCGCGCCGAGGCTGCCCTGGGCAGAGCCGAGCAAGCACTCAAGACCCTGAGTTCCGAGCAGAAGGATTTCACTATCATGAAGGCTGCTTTGGATCGGGCTCTTGTCCGGATTCAGGTTGCACAGAAAAAAGCAGTAAAATAGATCTTTAGTTTCAACGTGAAAAAAGGGCGACTCGCATTGAGTCGCCCTTTTTTCGTTAACCTTTCAGCTGGCCATCATGTCGTCACTTCGCTCGATTATTCATCTGGATCTGGACGCCTTCTTCGCTTCGGTTGAGCAGCTTGACTTCCCCGAGCTGCGAGGCACTGCTGTGGCTGTGGGCTCAAGATCCAGCCGCGGTGTAGTAGCTGCGGCTTCCTACGAGGCACGCAGCTACGGGGTGCGTTCGGCCATGCCCATGAGGCAGGCGTTGAGACTCTGCCCCTGTCTCAAGGTGCAGTCCCCCCGTATGGAGCGCTATCAGGAGCTTTCCCGAGCGGTTTTTGCCATCTATGCAAGATATACCGATCTGGTAGAGCCCCTTTCTCTCGATGAGGCGTTTCTCGATGTCACCGGATCCAGGCGGCTCTGGGGGGAGGCGCGGGACATCGCGATGCGGATTCGCCGCGAGGTTTTTGTCGAGACTACTCTGGTGGTCAGCGCAGGGGTTGCGCATAACAAGTTTCTGGCCAAGCTGGCCTCTGACCTGGATAAACCTGATGGTTTCACCCTGGTGAACAGCGAGGGAGTCGAGGCCTTTCTTGCCCCCCTGGCGGTGCGGAAGATCTGGGGAGTGGGTGAGGTCATGGAAAAGCGTCTGGGGCAATGGGGAGTCAGGACCATAGGTGAGCTCCAGGCTCTGGACAGGACAACCCTATCGCGGATATTTGGAAGGCAGGCAGAGCTGTATTACCAGCTGTGCAGAGGGCGGGATGATCGTGTCGTGGTTGCCCGTCGCGCTGCCCTGTCCGTCAGTCAGGAGCAAACCTTCGAAGAAGATATCCACAGTGTGGATATGTTGTTGAAAATTCTACTGAGACTCTCGGAGAAAGTGGGCTTTAGACTGCGAAAGAGCGGCCTGCAGGGCCGATGTGTAAGTTTGAAATTACGTTACGACGACTTCAGTACCCTGAGTCGCAGTCGGACCCTGGATGCACCTCTGTGTGGGGGAATGGAAATCCACAGACTGGGGATGGAGCTGTTGAAAACTACCCAGGCAGGACAAAGACCGGTGCGGTTGATCGGTATAGGTGTTTCGGACTTTCAGTCACCGGGTTCGGCTCAGCCTTCGCTCTTTGATGAGCAGGAGAAAAAGCCGGAGCTTGACGGGGTGCTGGATGAGGTATGGGGGCGTTTCGGGCGCAAGAGTCTGGTAAGGGGAACCTTGCTGGAGCAGGATGAAGAAAAGTCCTGATCAGATCAGCCCTAGCTTTTCGAGATAGGCCAGGGAAAGGTTCAGGGCAGACTCCTCGTGTGCCTCCAGGGTCATGCTTGGAGCCCTGGGTTGCTCATAAAGTCTCTGGATCAGCCCGGAGAGTTCGATGGTTCCAGCTCCCAGACCGAGATGCTGATCTGCCGAACCATCGTTGTCATGAAGGTGAACATGAATCATGTGACGACCTAGCGCGCTAAACCAGTGCTCAATCCCCTGGCGGTCAAAGAGATTCCAGTGCCCAAGGTCGAAGCAGTGGCCGAAAAAGGGGCCGCCCAGCCGATCCAGAAGCTGGCAAAGGGGGGTGGGCTCGTGATCAAAGACATTTTCCAGGGCGATACGTATCCCCGATGCAGTGGCCCGCTCGATCAGGGGAGGCCAGAATTTCAGCGATTCCTCAAGCCAAAGGGCCCATCGATGGCCATAGCGCCACCGTTCGTATCCCGGGTGAAAGACGATGAGCCTCGATCCGAGATTTTCGGCGACTTCGAAGCACTGTTCAAAGCGTAGCCGAGTCACCGAGCTGACCAGAGGGTCCAGGGCGCCGGGATTCAGGTCGTGAAAGGGAGCATGGAGGGTTGATGAGACTCCCGCCTGCCTGATCAGCGCGGCCAGATTCCTGAGCTCGTGGGAGTTGATTTGATCCAGATCCTGTCCTCTGAGGGCAATCTCGGGCTGAAGGCCTGCTTCAAGCAGTTCTGGAAGGCGTCTGGTTGCCTGGGAGTAGGGTAGATGGACGAAGAGACGATCTTTCATAGCGCAGCCCCACAAGCCAGGGTTTCAAGCCTCTCTATGGCCTGAGGCTTGCCCAGGGTGATGAGGATGTCACCGGCTTCCATGGCAGTCTCCGAGGCTGGATTGAAAATCATCCGCCCGTCCCTTTTCTTGATACAGACGATGATGACACCGTGATTCTTGCGGATCTCTGAGTCTACCAGACTGTGCCCCGCCAGACAGGAGCGCTCCTGAACGGCGATTTCCTCCAGCTGCAGTTCGAGATTGTGCCCTGCGGTAGCGATTTCGATGAAATCCACCACCGAGGGGCGCAGTATTCCCTGAGCCATACGGGCTGCCCCGATATTGTACGGAGAGATGACCTTATTGGCTCCGGCCCGTAACAACTTCTTCTCCGAGGTTTCTTCTCCGGAGCGGGCCATGATGAACAGCTCCGGGTTCAGACCCCGGGCCGTCAGGGTGATATAGACGTTTTCCGAATCGGAGGTGCAGGCGGTAATCAGGCCGCTGGCCCGTTCGATGCCTGCCTGATGAAGTACCTCGTCATCGGTGGCATTGCCCCGGACAAACAGGATGTTTTCTGACTGGAGTTTTTCCCAGAGTTCGGGGTTACGTTCCACCACCACAAAGGGCACGGGGTGGGCCATGAATTCACGGCAGATCAGCTGGCCGATGCGTCCGTAGCCGCAGACGATATAGTGTGCCTTAAGTTTGTTGATTTTCTTCTCCAACTTGATCCTTCCCAGCATTCGTCTAAGTTGCCCCTCCAGCATGAGCTGGATGCCGTTTCCCGCAACATAGGCCACGGTACCCGTACCGAAGACGATCAGCAGGATGGTGAAAACACGACCGGCGTCCGACATGGACCTGACCTCGTGAAAACCAACGGTGGCCAGCGTGATAACGGTCATGTAGAAGGCGTCAAATAGGGACCATCCCTCAATCAAATGGTAGCCCAGGGTTCCGCCAAATGAAATACCAAGAAGGGTAAGAAGTGAGATGCGGATGCGGAGGACTGTATCCATTAATGTCTCCGTTTGAAAAAAGGCAATTATATCGATATTTATGGCGAAAAACAAGTATTTGGCGCTGGAGTTGGTAGGTGGATTATTGTATACTGCATACATTTAAAATGTAATTTTCCCCCTTTCGGGAGGTAGAGATAGTGAAGTCCAGGCCCATCGAAAGACATCAGACCCTCAGAGAAAAAATACTGGAGACAATCCGTGAAGCGATTCTCAGCGGTGCACTCAAGCCGGGTGAAAAGGTTGCCGAGCCCGAACTGGCCGAGCGTTTCGGTATCAGCCGAACCCCGATTCGAGAAGCTTTCCGGCAACTTGAATCCGAAGGTTATCTGACGGTCATTCCCCGAAAGGGGGCAGTGGTGGCCGAGCTCTCCGAACGCGAAGTCGAGGAGTTCTATGCCATCAAGAGTGTTCTGGAAGGTTATGCGGCCCGTATGGCGGCTGAAAACCTGACCGAGAAGGATATTGAACGCCTCGAGGGGATCAACGAGCGCCTCGAGCAGTTCGCCGTTTCGGGAGACGTCAAGACCTTCTTCAAGGTTCACAATGAGTTTCACGATCTGTTCATCAAGGCGGCGGGGAACGAGAAGCTGCACGAACTCATCAATCAGCTGGTTCGTAAATTTACCCGCTCTCGTCTGACATCGCTTTCTATCGAGGGGCGCATGCATATCTCGGTGGAAGAGCATAAAAAGCTTATCGAGGCCTTCCGCAAGCATGATGGGGATAATGCCGACTATCTGGTTAAGCGCACGGCAGCCATCGGGGGGAAGCTGTTGATTCAGAGCCTCGCGCGCAAAGAGGGGCGCAAGGTTGAAGATTCAATCCTGCTTCAGGAGATAGATATTTGATGTGAGCTGATGCCATCTGTTGCGGCTGGGGATCAGGGAGGACCTTGTTTCCGGGACGGACTGATGTTATGTAAGTCGCTTCTCTATTTTGATATTCGTAAAAAAGGAGTCTTCGATGAAAAAAGGATTACTTACACTGGGTCTGATTCTGGCCCTGGCTTCCCCGGCCCTGGCGGGCTCTCTGGAGCTGGGTCTCAATGACGACAGTGTTCAGATTCAGATCAATCAGACCCTTCAGGGAGATGGCTATGGTTCTTCTGAGGGGACGGTCCGCCTGCTCTATAATGATCCGCACGATACCCTGCTGGGTTCTGTGGGCTATAACGTTCTGGGTGAGCTCGGGAACGTTCCAGGGTTGAAGTTCGGTATCGGTGGCCAATTCTACGCAGCCGATGCTCATGACCGGGACGTGCTGGCTCTGGGGCTCGGAGCTCTGGTGCGTTATCTTCCTCCCGCCTTTGGGGGGGTGGATGTGGCGACCCAGGTTTTCTATGCGCCCAACATTATTTCCTTTGCCGACAGCGACCGTCTCCTGGAGTCTTCGATCAGTCTTGGCTATCAGCTCATGCCTAGAGCCCGGGTTTTTGTGGGCTATCGCAGCTTGAGGGTCGACTTTGATGATTCCAAGTACCGCAGCGTCGACAGCGGCGTTGTTCTCGGTGCCCGGGTCAGCTTCTAGAAAACCTGCCCTCAGTTGATAGATAGGCGGCGTTTCCCCATCGGGGAGGCGCCGTTTTTTTATTGTCTGAGCCGGTAGCCGCTGCGGATCAGGGCGGTGGCCCAGATAAAGAGCCCCAGCGCCATGGCGGCGGTTATGCCGAAGGAGAGCGCAATGGGGGCGTCGCCTACGCCGAGCAGGGCAAATCGGAAGCCGTCGATAAGGTAGAAGATTGGATTGAGATGGGAGAGCCCCCCCCAGAAAGGTGGCAGGATGGAGATGGGGTAGAAGACGCCACCCAGGTAGATCAGGGGCAGGATCAGGAAGTTGTTAAACATGGAGAGATTGTCGAAGTCGGAGGAATAGATGGCGGCGATGATGCCGAACTGTGAGAAGAGAAAACTGGCCATCACCAGCATCAGTATTGCCCATGAGGGGTAAGCCCAGGGCAGGGTGGCAAAAGCGCAGGAGATGAGCATTACGGCCGCACCAACCAGTAGTCCCCGAAGCATGGCCGCCAGTGTGTAGGCGAAGATGAACTGGGTGGTGGACAGGGGGGTGACAAGCAGGTCGACGATGTTGCCCAGGTAGCGGGACATGAACAGGGATGTGGAGGTGTTGGCGAAGCTGTTGCTGATCACGCCCATCAGGACCAGTCCGGGGATCACGAACTGGGCATAGCTGAACCCCTCCAGCACCGAGATTCTCTCTCCCAGGGTTGCACCGAAGACAAACAGGTAGAGCGAGGCCGTGATGATGGGGGTCACCAGCGTCTGGGCAAATACCCGATGAAAGCGCAGTACCTCTTTTTTGAACAGGGTGTAGAAGGGGAGCCAGCGCACAAAGGGGCGGGAATCATTCATGAGTTATCCTGCTTCTGCCCCAGCCCCGTGAGGTGGATGAAGACCTCCTCCAGTCCCGGTTTCTCGGTGAGCATGTCCGCGACCTGGAGGTCGCTGGCCTCCAGGGCGCGAAAAAGATCCAGGCTCTTCTGCTGCGCCGAGAGATTGAAGATGATTCGGGTGCCGTCGTTCTCGATCAGGGGGGTGAAGTGGGTAAGGCCGGGGGGGATCTGCTTCGCCGGTTGGTCGAGCTCCACCGTCACCTTGCGCAGGGGCATCCGGGACAAGAGCTTCGAGGTCTCCTCCAGGGCCACCAGGTCGCCGTGGTTCATGATTGCGATGCGTCCGCACATGGACTGGGCCTCTTCGAGATAGTGGGTGGTCAGTAGCACGGTGGTTCCCTGGCTGTTTATCTCCCGGACCAGTTCCCAGAGGCCGCGGCGCAGTTCCACATCGACTCCTGCCGTGGGCTCATCGAGTATGAGCAGGCGGGGTTTGTGGATCAGGGCTTTGGCGACCATGAAGCGGCGCTTGAGCCCTCCTGAGAGTTTGAGCATGTGCTTGTGAAGGTGGGGCCCCAGGCCGAGACGTTCGATGAGCAGATGGCGCCATTTGGGGTCATCGGGGATACCGTAGTAGCCGCTGTGGATCTTCAGGGCCTTGTCAATGGTGAAAAAGGAGTCGACCACGATCTCCTGATGCATTACCCCCACGATCTGGCGGCACTGGCGATACTGGGTGCGATTATCGAGACCAAAGACCTCGATGGTCCCCTTCTCCATCTGGCCGACGCCTGAAATCAGGTTGATGCTGGTGCTCTTGCCAGCGCCGTTGGGGCCGAGCAGCCCGAAGATCTCCCCCGGTTCGATGGAAAGGGACAATCCCTTGACCACCGGAGTTTTTCCGTAGTGCTTCCAGAGGTTGTCGATCTTCAGGGCAGAGATCATGATTCGCAGCCGATCCTAGGGGGTTTCTTTTAGCTCGTCTGCCGCCTCGTCTTCGTCGTCGGAGGTCTTCTTTTTCTTTCCGAAGAGTCGCGAAACCCAGATACCCACCTCGTACAGGATGATGAAAGGCAGGGCGATGGAGGCCTGAGAGACGATATCCGGCGGCGTCAGTACGGCTCCCAGGACAAAAGCCAGCAGCAGGGCAAACTTACGGTTTTTGGTGAGCCAATGGTGATCAACCACCCCCATGCGCGAGAGAAAGAAA
Source organism: Desulfuromonadales bacterium (assembly GCA_012974445.1). GTDB lineage: Bacteria > Desulfobacterota > Desulfuromonadia > Desulfuromonadales > JAAXQG01 > JAAXQG01. Next base: position 6,301 of record JAAXQG010000313.1, on the reverse strand, counting down.
ATCACGATAGGCAGCTCAAAGACCAGTCCGAAGGCCAGCAGCAGCCGAGAGGAGAGGGTGAGGTAAGAGCCCATGGAGAGCATGGCATTCATCTCTCCGGTGGAGGTTCCGAACTCGATCAGGAAGGTGAAGATCATGGGGAAGACGTAGACGAAGCCGAAATAGGTGCCGGCTCCGAAACAGAGGCAGCTCGAGAACACGAAGGGAAAGGCGAACTTCTTCTCTCCCGGATAAAGCCCCGGGGCCACAAAGGACCAGATCTGCCAGAGAATTACCGGAAGCGAAACCATCAGCGCAGCGATGGCACCCACCTTGAGGTAGGTGAAGAAAGGTTCCGTGGCGCTGATAAATACCAGGGAGCTGCCCTGGGGAAGGGCGGCCCTGACCGGCTCGGAGATGAACTGAAAGAGCTGCTCGGCAAAGCTGTAGCAACCCGCAAAGGCGATGGCGAAGGCGATGGCCGAACGAATGAGACACTTTCGCAGGTCATCCAGATGTCCCGTCAAGGGAAGCTGGTGGATATCCTCCTGTTTGTCCTCCTGCTTAGCCGTCATGGCGCTTGTCCTGGGCGGCTTTTGTGTAGTCGGTTTCCTCTACGGGCTCGGCTGTGGGCGTCAGCGAAGGATCGGTATCGGTCATCCAGGTCGCCGGTTTCGTTTCTGGCTGCACCTGCGGCTCAGCGGCGGCTTGTTCACCGGTCTGCGGGGGTACCAGGGAGCCCTTGTCGGCCAGGTCCTTTTCTTTGACCTGGGTATCCATCTGCCGTGATTCCAGCTCGATGGAATCCTTGAGGTCCTGGGTGGCACGCTTGAATTCCGCCAGCCCTTTTCCGAGGGATTTGGCCAGGTGCGGGAGTTTCTTGGGGCCGATAACGATCAGAGCCAGCCCGGCGATGAGCAGCAATTCGGTCATGCCGATTCCAAACATATTAATTTAGTGCCTCAGGAAAGAGTGAAGGGAAAAAGATCGTAATTACGAACCTTTTTCGGTGTAAATGCGATCATGAAAAGGAAGAATCTGTCCCGGTGGACGGCAGAGCGAAGAATAGCTTCTTCCCGTAAGGCTGTCAATAACGCAGGGGGATAAGGGTTTGACATATATGGGGTTTTGAAATAGAATGCGCCAGTTTTATATCCTTCTGAAATCGAGTGACGTCATGACCCAGGACGAGATTAAAAAGCAGATCCGTGCTCTTCTCGACGAGCGCGATGCCATTTTGCTGGCACACAATTACCAGCGCGACGAGATCCAGGAGTTGGCCGATATCACCGGAGACTCCCTGGCTCTGGCCATCGAGGCCCAGCGCACCGACAAGAACGTCGTCGTCTATTGTGGTGTTCATTTCATGGCCGAGAGTGCGGCGATTCTCTCTCCGGAGAAGACCATCCTGCTGCCCCGCGAGGATGCAGGCTGCCCCATGGCCGACATGGTCACCGCCGAGGGGTTGCGGCAGATGAAGGCGCAGCATCCCGGGGCCGTCGTGGTTACCTATGTCAACTCCAGCGCTGCCGTCAAGGCCGAAAGCGACATCTGCTGTACCAGCGCCAATGCCGTCAAGGTCGTCAATTCCCTGGAGGCCCATGAGGTTATCCTGGTTCCAGACGAGAACCTGGGGCGCTATATCGCCAGCCACACCGACAAAACCTGCCATTTCTGGAAGGGGTTCTGTCCCACCCATCATCGCCTCAAGCCCGAGGAGGTGTTGCGGGCCAAGCAGGAGCACCCCGATGCCCTGTTCATGGCGCACCCCGAGTGCCCCCCCGCGATTCTGGAGCTGGCCGACCATATCTGCTCCACCAGCGGCATGTACGAGTTTGCCCGCTCTGATTCCAGCTCCAAGTACATCATCGGCACTGAGATGGGCATTCTCTACCGACTTCGCAAGGAAAACCCGGATAAAGAATTCATCCTTCCCAGCCCGCGGCTTATCTGTCCCAACATGAAGCTGACCTCGCTGGAAGATGTGCTCAAGAGCCTGCAGACCATGAGTCCCCGCATCACCGTCCCTGAGGATATCCGACTCAAGGCTAAGGGGTCTCTGGACCGGATGCTGGCCATTCCACGGGATTAATTGAGTTGTTGAAAAAGTCCCTCCCTGGACTCCACAGTTGTTTAAGCAGCGTGCAAAGGCTTACCGAAAATGAATTTTATCCACAGGGGCCTGTCTTGCAGGCCCCTCGTTCTTTCCGGCCATGGATGAACTGACGGACATCGCCCACAGTACCAGCCGTTTCTTCTGCGAATCCCTGAAGTCCGGGGTGCGCCGGGCCGAGGTTTTCGACCTGCTCGGCTCCAGCGACGCCTTTTTGCTTGCCCGCTCCCTCGCCGAGGGGCAGCGCCCTCTCTTCATCCTGACCCCCGACAGCAAGAGCGCCGCCCGTCTTCACAGCGACCTTCAATTCTACTATCCCGAAGGGCATATCTGCCTTTTCCCCCGCTGGGACGTTACCCCCTTTGAGGCCATCAGTCCTCACCCCGATGTGGAGGCCACGCGCCTGGCGACTCTCTCGGCCCTGCACCATGGTCGCGTCGATGCGGTTGTTATGCCGGTGGCCGCCCTGATGCAACGGGTCATTCCCCGGGCCGTGCTTGAGGCGTTGTGCGAGACCCTGGTGCTCGAGGGGGAATACGAACGAAAAGATCTGCTGCGTCGTCTTCTTGCCCTGGGGTACCGCTCCAGCCCTCTGGTGGAAGATCGGGGGACCTTCTCGTCCCGGGGGGACATTCTGGATATCTACCCCCCGACTCTCGATGAGCCGGTGCGTATGGAGTTCTACGGCGACGATCTGGAGCGCATGCGCCCCTTCGATCCTGCTACCCAGCGTACCAGGGGCCTTGAGCTCAAGACCCTGGAGCTGCTGCCCTCCCGGGAGCTGGTGCTGCAGGGGGAGTTCTTCGATCTCTTTGCCGAGAGGTTGCGAAGCCGCTGCGATGAGCTAGAGCTTCCCCGGACGGTGCGCGACGCCATTCTCGAAGAGGTGCGCGAGGGGCTTCTCAGCCCGGGGCGCGAGTTTCTGCTTCCTCTTAATTACGGTCGTCTGGACAGCGTCTTTGACTACGCTTCGCAGGGGATCTGGTGCCTCTTTGATCCCCCGCAGATTGAGCGTGAAATCGATCAGTTCGAGGCCGATATTCTCGAGGGGGAGCGCCGGGCCGCTACGCGCAAAGTTCCCCATGTCGATCGCCAGAGCCTCTATCTTGGTTCGGCGGAGCTGGAGGAGGCGCTTGGCTCTGTGCGGCGCATCGAGTTCTGCTCCCTCAAGATGTACCGGCTTGCCAAGGACCGGGAGGTTTTCCGCTTCAACCTCCAGGGCAACGCAGATCTGCGTCTGGAACGTGGAATGGAAGAGGCGGGGCTCAAGGCGCTGGCCGAACGCATCGCCCTCTGGCGTGACGAAGGTTGGCGGGTTCTACTCAGCTCTCATCAGCAGGGGCAGGCCCGGCGCCTGTCCGATCTGCTGTCCCCCTTCGGTCTAGAGCTTCCCGAGCCAGGCCCCTGCTCCCTTCAGAGCTTGAAAGCTGGAGAAATCGGCCTGCGTCTGGGCGAGCTCTCGGCGGGTTTCCGGCTTCCCGATGAGAAACTGGTCGTTATCACCGAGGAAGAGATCTTCGGTCAGCGCGCCCGCAGGCGCGGACGCTCCGAAGCGCGCCTCAAGGCTTCCCTGGCCTCTCTGGCCCAGCTCAAGAGCGGTGATTTCGTGGTGCACGCCGACCATGGCATCGCCATCTACCGGGGGCTGATCCATCTCGAAATGGGAACGGTGGAGGGAGACTTCCTGCACCTGGAGTACGCTGGAGCCGATAAATTCTACCTGCCGGTGGAGCGCATCGAAAAGGTTCAGAAGTACGTCGGGGGCGAGGGGCATAAGCCGCGCCTCGACAAGATGGGGGGAGGGGCCTGGGAGAAGGCCAAACTCAAAGCCCGGGCCGCCGCAGAGGAAATGGCCAGGGAGCTGCTGAAAATCTACGCCAAGCGCGAACTCAAGGGGGGATTCCAGTTCAGCGAGCCCGACCGCATGTACTGCGAGTTCGAGGCCGGATTCCCCTACGAGGAAACCCCCGATCAGCTCGGAGCCATTCAGGACGTCATCTCCGATATGTGTTCGGAAAAACCCATGGACCGCCTGGTGTGCGGAGACGTGGGCTTCGGAAAGACCGAGGTCGCCGTGCGCGCCGCCTTCAAGGCTGCCCTGGACAGCAAGCAGGCCGCCGTGCTGGTGCCCACCACGGTACTGGTGCGCCAGCATTTCGAGACCTTTCGCGAGCGCCTGAAGGGCTACCCGGTACGCATCGAGCAGCTCTCGCGCTTCTCCACGGCCGCAGCCAACAAGAAAATTCTCCAGGAGCTCTCCGAAGGCAAAATCGACATCATCATCGGCACCCACCGCCTGCTGCAGCGCGACGTGCATTTCAAGGATCTGGGGCTGCTGGTGGTAGACGAGGAGCAGCGCTTCGGCGTCAGCCACAAGGAGCGTCTCAAGCGCCTGCGCGCCGAGGTCGATCTGCTTACCCTGACCGCAACGCCTATTCCCCGCACCCTGCATATGAGTATGACGGGTCTGCGTGATCTCTCGGTCATCGATACCCCTCCCGTGGACCGGCTGGCCATTCGCACCTACGTCTCACGTTTCGAGGACGACATCATCCGTGAGGCGATTCTGCGGGAGCTCCAGCGCGGCGGACAGGTCTTCTTCGTCCACAACCGGGTTCAGAACATCGAGGCCATGGCCGAGTTCCTGCGCAGTCTGGTCCCCGAGGCGAAAGTGGCCGTAGGGCACGGACAGATGGGAGCCCACCAGCTCGAAGACGTCATGGTGGATTTCGTCGAGGGCAATACCAACGTGCTGGTGTGCAGCACCATCATCGAAAACGGCATCGACATCCCCCGGGCCAACACCATCATCGTCAACAGGGCCGACTGCTTCGGCCTCTCCCAGCTCTATCAGCTGCGCGGGCGGGTGGGCCGCTCCAACCGCCGCGCCTACGCCTATCTGCTCATCCCCGGCGAATCCACCCTGACCCGCGATGCCAGAGAGCGCCTCAAGGTGCTGCAGGAGATGACGGAGATGGGCGCCGGTTTCCGCATCGCCAGCCACGATCTTGAGATTCGCGGTGCCGGGGATTTGATCGGCGCCAACCAGTCGGGGCAGCTGGCCTCCATCGGTTTAGAGATGTACACCGACCTGCTTCAGGAGACCATCGCCGAGCTCAAGGGGCTGGAGCACGAGGAGCAGGTGGATCCCGAGATCCGACTGGGGCTCAACGCCTTTTTGCCCGAAACCTACATGCCCGATCCCAACCAGCGCCTGGTCTTCTACAAGCGTCTGGCCTCGGCCCCCGATGATCAGGGCGTTTACGACCTCTTTGACGAGCTGCGCGACCGCTACGGCGAGCCGCCGGCGCCCACCCTGACGCTGCTGGAACAGATGCGGCTGCGCGTCCAGCTCAAGCAGGCCAAGGTCGAGGCGCTGGACTATGATGGGCGCAATCTGGTCTACGCCTTTCACCAGCGCACCCCCGTCTCCCCGGAGAAGATTCTCGCGTTGCTGCAGCGCGATGCCCGGCGCTACCGCTTCACCCCCGACTACCGCCTCACCGTCGGCTGCGGCAAGCAGGAGCAGAAGGCGCTTCTGGAGCTGGCAAGAAAAGAATTGCAGAGCCTTTTTTAGCTGTGATAGCTTGGATTTATACCCTTTTGAGGGCAGGCCCTCCGAAAGAGATAACCCTTCCATGACTTCGATTTCCCGTCTTATCTTTCTCCTTTCATTCCTGCTTCTATTGACCGTCTCCGCTCAGGCCGAGGTGGTTAACCGCGTGGCCGCCGTGGTGGAAAACAACATCGTCACCACCTGGCAGCTTGAGCAAAAGGTCGACGGCTTCCTGAAGGAAAAGGGGTTGCCCATGCCTTCCGGAGAGCGCCTTGCGGCCCTGCGAGCCCGCGTTCTTGAGGGGCTCATCGAAGAATCCCTGGTCGAACAGCGCATCGACGAGCTGGGTCTGAAGGTTCAGGATGCCGAGGTCGAAGCGGCTATCCGTGACGTGCAGCGTCAGAATAAAATCACCCGCGAGCAGCTCACCGCCGCCCTCGAAGCTCAGGGGATGAGTTTTGAGCGCTATCAGGAAAACCTCCGCAAGCAGATTCTCCAGTTCCGCCTCATCGCCCGGGAGGTGCGCAGCAAGGTAGATGTGACCACCGCCGAGATCCGCGAGTACTTCAAAGAAAATATAGAAAACTATCGTCAGAAGCCCAAGGTAACTCTGCGGCACTTCTCCGTTCCCCTGAAGGTCGAGGGTGAAGAGG
>JAAXQG010000061.1 GCA_012974445.1 Desulfuromonadales bacterium | reverse complement strand
AAAACTGGCGGCCCGGGGTTTCGGCGAAAGCCAACCGGTAGCAGATAACGACACAGTGCAGGGGCGTCAAATGAACCGTCGCGTCGAACTCGTCTGCTGCACCCTGCTTCCTCCAGAATAAGCCATCGACACCTTCTCTTTCCAAAAAGCAAAGCAAAGCCCCTGCAGATATTTTCTGCCGGGGCTTTGCTTTTATTGGTCTTCCCCTGATCGGGTGAGCTTATTATTTACCTTGCCCGCCATCTACATAATTCGATAATAGAACATCCCGCTAGAATTGAAACGAAGGTTAGAACCTCCGTATGTCAAACCTGACCCTCAAAATGACCTTCGAAAACGACTTCGCGGAGAACGGCATTGAGGCCTTTCACATCGGGGGGCACACTCCGGGCTTCACCATGTACCTCTTCGACGATCTCCTCTTCATCTGCGACTACGTCTTCCTCCGCAACGGGGGCATGATGTTCAACACCTATGGTCCGATCGGTGAAACCAGCGCCGGGGGGAGGAAGATTCGCAACATCCTTGAGGGGAGGACCACTAGCAAGGTCTGCGGCTGGAATTACGTCGTCGAGTATGCGCAGTGGAAAGAAAAATTCGATGATCGCCCGATCAGTATCGGACACTGAAAAATAGACCAAGGGCCCATCGCGCTATCGCATAGGGTTTTAGCAAGTACGGCCACCTGCGGGGGTGAAGTAAATTGGGGGGACTGGCCCATTTGACCCTGTCCCAGAGGTGGTCCTTTTGTCTCAAATGTCGTGATTTTTGGGAAACTGAAAAAGAGCATTTCGAGTCTAAACCGGCTCCCCAGCAAGGATGAATCGGCGCCCAGTGTTCTAAGGGCAGTCCAACTGTCCACTAAGTGACGCAAGCAGCTCATTGAGTATAGAAAACCCTGGTTTCGCTTTCGATCCGCCCCCCCTCCCGGCCATCATCGGCGACGACTTTCCAATAATAGGTTGTCTTCGGCGATAAACTGGAAACGTTGAAACTGACTCTATCGCTTGAAGGAGCACCTCCGCCATCATCCTGACCACATGCTGCCAGCAATAGACAAAAGGGGATAAGAACGTAAGCGGCAAGAAGTAACTGCTTTTTTTCCCTAAGCCCAAAAGCTGTGCCCACGAGTAGAAAAATGCTTCCGCCCAAACCAAAACCAGCGACAAGAACACTCTGATTGACAAGACCAGCAATCTCTATGGGTGTGACATTGAGAAATGTCGGATCTTCAGAAAGATACAGCCAGTACGTATATGAGTCGCCATCAGGGTCCCGAGAAAGCTCCCACTTGAAGGTGGGATCAGGCTCAAGATTCTCTTGCCCATTAGCAGGAAATTTTAATTGAGGAATCACAGGAGGATGGTTGACGTTTGAAGATAGTCCGGCTCCATTGACGAAGACCGTCACGGACGGTTCATCTGGATCATCCGAGGGGATGTCAAAAGCGTCGGAAAAGGTCCCTGCGGCATCAGGGCTGAACCTGATGCTGAGGGTACAACTGCTGGAGGGGGCCAGGCTCTGCCCGGAGCAGGTATCAGCGGTAATCGAAAAGGCACCTTCCAGAGGATCTGCATCCGCAACAAGACCGAATACAAGATTGGCATTCCCATCATTGGTGGCGGTAATGGTCTGCTCTGTGACATTGTCCGCTGTCAGCTCGCCGTAGAGAAGCCAGAGGTCTCTAGCGGGCGCGATGGAATCCGTAACCGTTATGTCTGGTACGGGAATGGTAACACCAACTCCTGTGACGGTGACCGACACGGACGGTTCATCGGGATCATCCGAAGGGATGTCAAAGGCGTCGGAAAAAGTCCCTGCGGCATCAGGACTGAATCTAACGCTGAGGGTACAACTGCTGGAGGGGGCCAGGCTCTTCCCGGAGCAGGTATCAACGGTAATTGAAAAGGCACCTTCCAGAGGATCTGCATCCTCAACAAGACCGAATACAAGATCGGCATTCCCATCATTGGTGGCGGTAATGGTCTGCTCTGTGGCATTGCCCGCCGTCAACTCTCCATAGAGAAGCCAAAGGTCTGTAGGAGGCGCAATGGAATCCGTAATCGTTATGTCAGGGTCGAGTCTGAGGACCAAGTGAAGGGTCGATTCCTTTTGAATATTGTAGTCCGATAGCGACCTGCCATCTTCGAGCTGCTTACCTGCAAAAATGAGTCGTTGCTGCTCTGGGGGAATGCCTTCCTTATCCTGAATTTTCGTTTTTACATTATTAATCGAATCCGAGGCCTCAACATCCAGGGTAATGATCTTTCCTGTCAAGGTTTTCACAAAAATCTGCATGCTATATGCGGTAGATGAAAGAGCGAAGAAGAACATCAGCATGAACATCAGTAGAAAATATTTTTGCACCTTCATGAGACTCCCCCATTCATTGTCAGATTATAAACCCTATACAACATGTTTGATCCATACGGTCCACAGAGGTCATAAAGCTAAGTAGACAGAGCACTTTACATGATTTACTGACCTCAATGGGAAGAGAATCGGACTGCCTACAGAACTAGGAGCAATTCTCCGTTTCCATCTGAGGCAAAACTAGATGGAAATGGAGGTGATCTAGAAAGGTGTCTCACAATCCCTGCAAAACAAGAATGGCTACCCCTTTCAGAGGTAGCCATTTTCGTGTCTTATCGATGGTGACATGAAGGATACCTGACTAAGGTACGGGTCGGACCAAGCTAACTTATCGAAATTGTGGTGTATTTCTGTCAATATGGCCCATTTTTAAGCCTTATCCCACAATTAAGTCTCAAGCAATCCCGTCAGCCAAAAAATAAAAAGCGCCCCGAATCTTTGATGATTCGGGGCGCTTTTTATTTTGGTGCCGAAGGCCGGAATCGAACCGGCACGCCGTGAAGCAACGGTGTTTGAGACCGTCGTGTCTACCAATTCCACCACTTCGGCAAAATGCTGGAGCACTATAAAGAAAAGTTTTTACCCGGTCAAGGGGCTTGTGGGTACTCGATGGCTGCGCTTAGTTCTTTCCAGAGAGTCCCTCTGTTTAACGGATGGTTTTCGATTATGGAGACGGGCAGCAGCCCGATGAGAGAGTTGGTGAGGAAGACCTCGTCCGCCTCAAGGAGTTCCTCGGCGCTTAGGGGGGACTGGCAGCTGGGGATGCCCAGGTGCTTTGCCGCCTTCAATACCTGCGTGCGCATGATGCCATCGAGAATGCGGCCGTCGGCTTCGGGGGTGCGCAGAGTCCAGTCTTTGACGCAGAAGAGGTTGCTGGTGGCCCCTTCCTGGATGCTGCCGTCCTGCGCCCGGAAGATGGCTTCGCGGGCCCCGGCTCTTCGGGCGGCCTCGCTGGCGTAGAGGCAGTCGGCGTAATTGCCGTACTTGAGCTGGGGGAGGTGGGGCAGGGGATTGACCCGCTGGTTGGGGGCGAAGATGCAGACGGCTCCCCGCTGGCGCTCCTCTTTCGTGGGTTCGCTGAGGGCGAGGCGCTGATCAGGAAGCGGGAGGCGGAAGGCTCGGGGAAGGCGAGGGAGCCGAAGTCGCCCCGGGTCAGGGTGAGGCGGATGCGCCAGATTCCCGGCTTCAGCCTCTGCTGCATCTCATTCAGGGCGGTTTCGACGCCCTGGCGCGTAAAGGGCATCTGGAGGTGCTTTGCGGAGGCCTCCATCCGGTCGAGATGCTCGGGGATGAACTGGATCTTCCCATGCTTCGCCTTCAGGGTCTCGAACAGGGCGTCGCCGAAAAGAAAGGCGCCGTCGCGCAGCAGCGACGGCGGGGCGTCGAGGAATTTTCCGTCAATATTGAGCAGCTTCACAGCTCCATCTCCAGTGCTTTTTGCAGGGCGGCGCCCTTTGCGAGGCATTCGGCCCATTCCTTCTCGGGAACCGAGTCGGCGACGATCCCTGCTCCGACCTGATAGTTGATGCGGTTGCCGATCTTCTGGAAGCTGCGGATCAGGATGTTCAGGTCCATCTCTCCGGTGACGGAGATGTAGCCGGCGCTGCCGGTATAGGTGCCTCGGCCCGTGGGCTCAAGCTCCTCGATGATCTCCATGCAGCGCTTCTTGGGGGCTCCGGTAATGGTGCCGCCGGGGAAGCTGGCTCGGATCAGGTCGAAGGGGCCCAGCTCGCAGCGAAGCTCTCCCCGTACGTTGGAGACGATGTGGGTGACGTGGGAGTAGTGCTCCAGCACCATCATCTCATCCACCTGGACAGTGCCCGCCTTGCAGACCCGGCCCAGATCGTTGCGCTCCAGATCGAGCAGCATGATGTGTTCGGCCCGCTCCTTGGGATGGCTGATGAGCTCCCGGTGCAGATCGAGATCCTCCTGTTGGTTGCGCCCCCGTCGCCTCGTTCCCGCGATGGGGCGGGTTTCGGCGATGCCCTGACGCAGACTCACCAGGCGCTCGGGAGAGGAGGAGATGATGTCAAGCTCGGGCAGTCGCAGGATGCAGGCAAAGGGGGAGGGGTTCACATGGCGCAGGCGCCGGTAGAGTTCCTCGCTGCTGCCCTCGTACTGGCCGTCAAAACGGCAGGAGAGGTTGGTCTGATAAATGTCGCCGCTGCCGATGTACTCCTTGGCGCGCACCACCATGGATTCGAATTGCTCCTGCTGAATGACGGGCAGGCAG
>JAAXQG010000058.1 GCA_012974445.1 Desulfuromonadales bacterium | reverse complement strand
AAAGCAGCTCGTTCATATCATCGATCCAGATCGGCCAGCACGAAATCAATGGACCCGAGCACGGTGATCAGGTCGGCCACCAGCCCTCCCCGGCTCATCTCTCCCAGAACCTGCATATGGGCGAAGGAAGGGGTGCGAATGCGCAGGCGGTAGGGACTGCTGCCGCCGTCGCTCACCAGATAATAGCCGCACTCCCCTTTGCTCGATTCGATCCCCCGGTAACATTGCCCCACCGGCGGCGTGAGCCCCCGGCTGACGTTGACGAAATGATGAATCAGGCTCTCGATGTCCTGCAGACCGTCCTTTCTGTCGGGATAGAGATGACGGTAATCGGCGCCCATGATCCGCCCCTCGGGCATCTGGCTTGCCGCCTGCCGAACGATACGCAGACTCTGGCGCATCTCCTCCATGCGCACCAGATAACGGGCGAAGCTGTCGCCGCCTGAGCTCGTTGCCACCTCGAAATCGAAATTCTCATAACCGCCGTAGGGCATGCTGCGCCGCAGATCCCAGGCCATCCCCGTGGCCCGGAGATTCGGGCCGCTCATCCCCCAGTCCATAGCCTGCTCCTGCGTCACCACGCCGACCCCCTCGGTGCGCATCCGGAAGATGGGGCCGTCGGTGAGCAGGCGGTGAAACTCATCCAGCCGAGCATCGAAATCTTTGGTGAAAGCCTCAACCAGCTCAAGCCAGCCCTCGGGCAGATCCTCCGGGACACCCCCGATGCGCAGCCAGGCCGGATGCATGCGCCCCCCCGTCACCGCCTCGACGATGTCGAAAATTTTCTCCCTAGACTCGAAGGCGTAGAAAACCGGGGTCATGGCCCCCACGTCGTGGGCGAAGGTGCCCAGCCACACCAGGTGATTAGCGATACGGAAAAGCTCACAGAGCATCACCCGGATGTACTGGGCCCGAAGCGGCACCTCCACCCCCAGCATGGTCTCCAGAGGGTAGAGATAGGCCAGATTGTTCTGCACTCCGGAGAGGTAGTCGATGCGATCGGTGTAGGGGATGAATTGATTCCAGTGCTGGCGCTCGGCGATCTTCTCGGCGGCGCGGTGGTGGTAGCCGATGTCCGCATCCAGATCCAGCACCTCTTCCCCCTCGAGCTTGAGCACCAGGCGCAGCACCCCATGGGTTCCCGGATGATGAGGGCCCAGATTGAGGATCATGGTTCCCTCTGCATCGGGGGCGCTTCCCGGAAAGAAGGAGTCGACCCCGGCAGGGATCATGCTTCGAGCCGTCTGCGCGGTAAAGGGGGGCATCTCGGTTCCCCGGGAGGGATGGCTCTTGCGCAGGGGGTGCCCCTGCCAGTCAGGGGGCATGAGGATGCGGCGAAGGTCGGGATGCCCCTCGAAGCCGATGCCGAACATGTCGAAGACCTCACGCTCGTACCAGTTGGCCGTAGGCCAGACGGTAGTTGCGCTGGGAGCCACGGGGGACTCCCCCCTCAGGGGAACCCGGACCCTCAGGTAGCCGGGATCCTCGAAACTCAGCAGGTGGTAGACCAGGGCGAAATCCTCGTCGGGACGCTCCCGTCGCTCACTCTGGTCCAGTGCCGTGATGTCCTCCAGGCGCGCAAAACGCTTCGGAGCTTCGGTCTTGAGATAGCGCAGCAGTTCGGGAAGGTGAAGGGGATCGGTGACCAGCCCGGGCATGTCCAACGACGAATCGTCCAGACGCACAGCCTCGCCGAAGCGGTCGTGAAGGGCCTTGTGCAGATCGCCCGTGGAGGGGACGAAATCCAGCTTCGGCTGAGGCGGACGCCACATCTGTTCGTTGCGCCGCCCCTCGAAACGGGGTTGCAGAGCCGAGCGGCCCCGGATGGCGCTGTGGCCGTAGCCCGGCCCCCGGGTATCGCGGCTCTTGGTGTGGCCATCCACCAGTACCGGGCAGCTGGTGCCCTGGGTGCCACCGGCAAGCCCCAGCACGCTGCGGGCGGGGCGCTCATCGCGGGCGATCTTCTCCTGCAGCTGCAGCAGCCCCTGCATGAAAGCCTCGGGACGGGGGGGGCATCCGGGCACGTAGATATCTACCGGGATGATCTGATTCACCCCCTGAATTACGCTGTAGGAGTCATACATCCCACCCGAATTGGAGCAGCTGCCCATGGAAATGACCCACCGGGGATTGGCCATCTGCTCATAGAGACGCACAATGGTATCGGCCATTTTCTTGAAGGGAGTTCCCGAGATGACCATCAGATCGGCCTGCCTGGGAGAGCCGCGCAGCACCTCGGCGCCGAATCGGGCCAGATCGAAGCGGGGCGTCATGCTGGTCATCATCTCCACGAAACAGCAGGAAAGGCCAAAGAACATGGGCCAGAGGCTGTTTTTGCGCCCCCAGTTGATGGCATCGTCCAGATTGGTGAGAATCACATTGGAGGGGATCTCCTGGCTCATGCGCCCCCCTTCCGGCGGCGGTGCTCGAAGCGCGAACCCCAGTCCAGCCCCCCCTTTTTCCAGAGATAAACCAACCCAAGCAGAAGCATCAGGATGAAAAAGCAGATCTGGAAATACCCCTTCCAACCCAGAAGATCGTAGGCCACCGCCCAGGTGACAATAAACACCGCCTCCACATCGAAGACGATAAAGAAAATCGCCACCAGATAGAAAGGCACCGGTGCCCCAAGACGGGCTGATCCGCTGGGCGCGACCCCCGACTCGTAGGCCTGGTCCTTGACTTCATTGCTGGTGCGCTGACCGATGAGCCAGGTAATTATCAGCAGCGCTCCGATGAGCAGCAGCGCTGCGCCCCCATAGAGCACCAGAGAAAGCAGGGTCGCTTCCCCCGAGGACAGGAACGAAACGGATTCGGCCATGGGCGGACGGGTCGCGTTAGACAGCATCAGGGCCTCTTCAGATTGAAGGGGGTATTGTCAGAGAGTAAATTGCTTCATGAGATGGTAGCACGAACTCATGAGACTGTCTCTTATACACATCT
>JAAXQG010000033.1 GCA_012974445.1 Desulfuromonadales bacterium | reverse complement strand
CTCGTTGAGCTTGGTCAGCAGGTCTGCGGGGCTGAGCTGCTCGCCATTGACGGCCACGGCGTCACCGTTTTTGAACTCGATCTCAACATACTCGGCCTGATCGGGAGCATCTTCGGGACGTACGGTCAGTGCGTACATCTCTTCGGGGGCCTCGGTCCAGGGATTCTCTAGCACGTCCCCTTCGAAGCTGATGTGCAGCAGGTTGCGGTCGGAGCTCCAGGGGAACTTCTTGCTGGTGGGAACGGGGATGCCGTGCTGCTTGGCGTAGTTCTCCAGAGCGGTGCGGCTGTTGAGGTCCCACTCGCGCCAGGGGGCGATGACCTTGATGGCGGGGTCGAAGTGGTAGTAGCCCAGCTCGAAACGCACCTGATCGTTGCCCTTGCCGGTGGCACCATGAGAGACGGCGTCGGCCCCTTCGGCGAGGGCGATTTCCATCTGCTTCTTGGCAATGAGGGGCCGGGCGATGGAGGTGCCCAGGAAGTAGCGCCCCTCGTAGATGGCGTTGGCGCGGAACATGGGGAAGACGAAGTCGCGGACGAATTCTTCACGCAGGTCTTCGATGAAGCATTTGGACGCCCCGGTGTTCTTCGCTTTTTCGGGGATATGGTCCAGCTCTTCGCCCTGCCCCAGATCGGCACTGAAGGCGATGACTTCACAGCCATATTCTTCGACCAGCCATTTGAGGATGATAGAGGTGTCGAGACCTCCGGAATAGGCGAGTACAACTTTTTTTACAGAACCTTTGTTCGACATGTTGAGCTCCTTTTTGCTTTAATCGCGCGGTTTTTTTAAGCAGCGCGCAGTATTTATTCAGGTGCGGATAACCAGGGTGCTGGCGATCTTGTCGTGTAGACCCTGTTTTTTCCGGGTGAAGGCCACCATCAGGTAACCGATGCCCAGCAAAACGGTGGAGATGAACTTGCCCGGTACCTCACGGATGAAGGCGCAGCCGTAGCCGATGGGCGAGCCGTCGATATCAACCACCCGGATCCCCATGGCTTTCTTGCCCAGGGTCTGCCCGCAGTAGCCGGTCATGAAGACGTAATAGAAGAGGGCTACGAATATGGCGAAGAGCTGGCCGGTGATGCCCACGGCCGCGGCGACCTGGTGATCTCCGTAACCGCCTGCATCCATGAGGGCGCTGGTAGCCAGTCCGAAGATAAAGACCATCAGCAGCTGCACCATGGTCACCAGAATCGAATCGATGATGGAGGCTGCTACGCGAATCCAGAACCCGGCCAGACGAAGCTCTCCCGCAGCCGCAGGTTTAGCGGTGGCGTTGAATTCGGCGTCCTTCATCTCCTGAGCTTCCGGCTCGGGGGGCGCCGCGGGCTCGGGCTCCTGCACCGGGGCCATGGCCGATTCGGGCTCGGTGACCTCGGTGACCTCCGCTACCCGGGGCAGGTCGAAGCGCTGCTTGCACTTGGGGCACTGGATCCGGGTGGTCCCTGCGGGGATCTGCTCCTCAGGCACTTCGCGGCTGAAGATGCAGTGGGGGCAGCGTATCAGCATAAGGATTTTCCCATCAATGTGGCCATGATGGCCTTCTGGACGTGGAGCCGGTTTTCCGCCTCGTCGAAGACCACCGAATGGGGCCCTTCGATGACCTCGTGGGTGATCTCCTCTCCGCGGTGTGCCGGCAGGCAGTGCAGCACGATACTCTCGCGGTCCGCCGCCTCGACGATACCCTGGTTGAGCTGAAAACCGGCGAAGGCCTTCTCACGGATTTTCTGCTCTTGTTCCTGACCCATGCTGGCCCAGACATCGGTGTTGAGCACATGGGCGTCTTTTGCCGCAACAAAAGGATCGTTCGTGTAGAGGATGTTTGCGCCCATTTTATTTGCCCTCTCAACGATAGCGGCATCGGGCTCGTACCCCTTGGGGGTGGCAACCCTCAGCTCGAAACCCAGTACGGCTGCGGCGTTGATCCAGCTGTGGGCCATGTTGTTGCCGTCGCCGATCCAGCAGTAGGACAGGTCCCGGAAGCTGCCCTTGTGCTCGATGACGGTGAACAGATCTGCCATGATCTGGCAGGGGTGGGTCAGGTCGGTGAGGCCATTGATCACAGGGATGCTGGCGTGCTGCGCCAGCTGCTCGACTATGTCGTGGGAATAGGTGCGTACCATCAGGCCGTCCACATAGCGGGACATGACCCGGGCAGTATCTTCGATGGGCTCTCCCCGCCCCATCTGGGTGGTGCCGGAGGAAAGAAAGAGGGCGTGCCCGCCGAGCTGATACATGCCGACTTCGAAGGAGATCCGGGTGCGGGTTGAGCTCTTTTCAAAAACCATCCCCAGGGTCTTGCCTGCAAGCAGCTGATGGCTCTCGCCTCGCTTCTGTCTGGCCTTGAGGTCGCGGGTCAGGTCGAAAATGTCCTCCAGCTCCTGGGCGCTCCATTGGCTGAGATCGAGAAAATCCTTGTTCACCGTAAAAACTCCTTTATTCAGATGCCCGTTGGGCGATCTGTTAAATGTCCTTTAAAATGTCGTCCAGAATGCTGATCGCCATGTCAATCTCTACCCGGGTCACGATCAGGGGGGGTACAAAGCGCAGCACCGAGCCTGCCGTGCAGTTGATCAGCAATCCCTTGGAAAGAGCGGTTTTGACGATTTCCCCCCCCTCGATGGAGAGTTCCATGCCCCAGATCAGCCCCCGCCCTCGCACATCTTTAACGAAGGAGTAGCGCTCCTGAAGCTCGACCAGGCGCTGCTGCAGGTAGGTCCCCATATTGTTGCAGTTCTCAAGTACCCCCTCTTCAGAGATGGTCTTGAGCGTTGCGATTGCCGCAGCGGCCATCAGGGGATTGCCCCCGAAAGTAGAGCCGTGGGAGCCCGGGGTGAAGCTGGCCGCAATCTCTTCCTTTGCCACCATGGCACCGATGGGGGCCCCGCCAGCCAGCGCCTTGGCCAGGGTCATGATGTCGGGCTCGGCGTCTTCCTGCTCGTAGGCGAAGAGGGTGCCTGTGCGTCCGATGCCCACCTGGACTTCATCGAATATCAGAAGCAGCCCAAGCTCGTCGCAGAGCTCGCGAACCTGCTTCAGGTATCCGGCAGGAGGTATGTTCACCCCCCCTTCGCCCTGGACGGGCTCCAGGAGGACGGCGCAGCTGTTCTCGGTGACCGCAGCGCGCAGGGCGACCAGGTCGCCGAAGGGCACATAGTGGAAGCCGGGGACCACAGGGGTGAATCCCGATCGCATCTTCTCCTGCCCCGTGGCGCTGATGGTGCCTAGGGTACGGCCGTGGAAGGAGGCCAGGGCGGTGATCACCTCGTGCTTGTGCTCACCGTATTTCTCCTTGCTGTGCTTGCGCGCCAGCTTGATGGCGGCCTCATTGGCCTCTGCGCCTGAGTTGCAGAAGAAGACCCGGTCGCCGAAGGATCTTTTGCAGAGCATCTCCGCCAGCTCGATCTGTTGAGGGATGTGGTAGAAGTTGGAGCAGTGCAGCAGACGTTCGGCCTGTTCCTTGATCGCCTCGACGACCCGCGGGTGGCAGTGCCCCAGATTGTTGACGGCCACTCCGGCCAGAAAATCGAGATATCTGTTGCCGTTGGCGTCAAAGAGATAGCAGCCCTCGCCTCGAACGGCCACTAATGGGTAGCGTCCGTAAGTGGTGGCCACATGGCGGTCTCCCCGGACAATCCAGTATTCGCTCTGACTCATTCGAACCTCCCCACGGCGGTGCCGATTCCGAGATCGGTGAAAATTTCCAGCAGGCAGGCGTGCTTGACCCGACCGTCGATGATATGGGCCTTCTGGACGCCCTCGTTAACGGCGTCCACGCAGCAGGTCAGCTTGGGAATCATCCCTCCGGTGATGGTCTCATCGTCGATGAGTCCCTGCACCCTGCGGCTGTCGATGGTGGTGATGAGCTCGCCCTGCTTGTCCTTCACGCCGGATACGTCGGTGAGCAGGATCAGCTTCTCGGCCCTGAGCGCCCCGGCGATGCGTCCGGCCACCAGATCGGCGTTGATGTTGTAGGTCTCGCCGTTCTTGCCGACGCCGATGGGGGCGATGACGGGAATGAAGCTGCTCTCCTCCAGGGCCCTGATGACGCTGGGGTTGATGGATTCGACCTCACCCACCATGCCGATGTCGATGATCTCGGGAGTCAGGGTGTCGGGGTTGATCTCCTTCATCTCAAGCTTGCGGGCCTGGATCAGGCCTCCATCCTTGCCCGAGAGCCCCACGGCACGGCAGCCGTGTCGGTTGATGTTGCCCACGATCTCCTTGTTGACCTTGCCCCCGAGCACCATCTCCACCACGTCCATGGTTTCGCTGTCGGTAACCCGCATGCCGCGGATGAACTCGGTCTGCTTTCCCATGGCTTTGAGGACGTTGCCGATCTGGGGGCCGCCGCCGTGAACCACCACGGGGTTGAGGCCGATATACTTCATCAGCGTAATGTCCTGAGCAAAACCCTCCTTAAGGGCATCGTCCACCATGGCATTGCCGCCGTATTTGATGACGATGGTCTGATTGTAAAAACGCCTGATGTAGGGCAGGGCCTCCATCAGGATCTCGGCTTTTTCGATGAGTTTTTTCATGGGACGCGATGTCCTCCTAAAGGATAAAGCGCGAGAGGTCTTCGTCTTTGACGATTTCCTCGAGCCGTTCACGAATGTAGGTCGCGTCGATCTGAACCTGTTTCTCCATGCGCTCGGGGGCCTCGAAGGAGAGATCCTCCAGCAGCTTTTCCATAATGGTGTGCAGGCGCCTGGCGCCGATGTCCTCCGTGTTGTCATTGACCCTGCGGGCTGTTGCGGCAATCTCCCGCAGAGCGTCGTCGGAAAACACCAGCTCGATCCCCTCGGTCTTCATCAGTGCCCTGTACTGGGTGATGAGGGCATTTTTCGGCTCGGTGAGAATTCGGAGAAATTCCTCTTCGCCCAGACTCTCCAGCTCCACCCGGATGGGAAAGCGCCCCTGCAGCTCCGGAATCAGATCCGAGGGCTTGGTCAGGTGGAAGGCCCCGGCGGCGATGAACAGGATGTGGTCGGTCTTGACCGGGCCGTATTTGGTGTTGACGGTGCTGCCCTCCACGATGGGCAGGATGTCTCGCTGAACCCCCTCGCGGGAAATCTGGGGGCCTTGACCCCCTTCGCGGCTGGCGATCTTGTCGATCTCGTCGATGAAAATGATACCGCTTTGCTCCGTGCGGGCGCGGGCCAGCTCCTGAACCTTTTCCATGTCCACTAACCGCTCGGCTTCACCCGCTGAGAGGATCTCTCGGGCCTCCCGTACCCTGACCCTGCGGCGACGAGTCTTTTGGGGGAAGAGTCCTCCGAACATCTCCTTGAGGTCTATCCCCAGCGATTCGGCCCCCGGCGGGGAGAGTACATCGATGGAGGGGCCCTTGGTCTCCCGGGTTTCGATCTCCACGAAGCGATCGTCCAGCTCCCCGAGACGCAGCAGCTTGCGCAGCCTGTCGCGGGCAGCCCCGGCGCTTACGGGCTTATGCTCGAGATTGTCCAGCGTCTCTTCTGGTGTCAGCAGGTTGAGCAGTTTCTCCTCGGCCAGCTCCTGGGCCTTGACCTGTACGGCCTGAGCCTCTTCATCCTTGACCAGGTGAATGGCCAGCTCGAGCAGGTCCCGGACCATGCTCTCCACGTCCCGGCCTACGTAGCCCACCTCGGTAAACTTGCTGGCTTCCACCTTGATGAAGGGGGCCTGAGCCAGGCGGGCCAGGCGGCGAGCGATCTCCGTTTTGCCCACGCCTGTCGGGCCGATCATGATGATGTTTTTTGGGGCGATCTCTTCGCGCAGTTCGGGGGCGACCTGTTGACGGCGCCAGCGGTTGCGCAGGGCGACGGCGACGGCGCGCTTGGCCTGGCGCTGTCCCACGATGTAGCGATCCAGCTCGGAGACGATCTCCCTTGGGGTGAAATTGTTCATGGCAGGCACTCAACCAGAATATGGTCATTGGTGTAGATGCAGATCTCGGCGGCAATCTTCAGCGCCTCTTGCGCAACGGGCTTTGCCCCAAGATCGCTGGTGCGCAGCATGGCCCGGGCGGCCGCCAGGGCGTAGGAACCTCCGGAGCCAATGGCCGCCACGCCATCGTCGGGCTCGATGACGTCCCCATTGCCCGAGATGACCAGAGTGACCTCCTTGTCGGCCACGATGAGTAGAGCCTCCAGGCGGCGCAGCATGCGGTCGGTGCGCCAGTCTTTGGCCAGCGCCACGGCGGCCCTGGTAAGGTTGCCTCGACTTTCCTGCAGACGCCCCTCGAATTTTTCAAACAGGGTGAAAGCATCGGCTGTGCTGCCTGCAAAACCGGCCACGACCTGCCCGTCGCACATGCGGCGGATTTTGCGCGCCTGGTGCTTCATCACCGTGCTGCCCAGAGTTACCTGTCCGTCCCCGGCGATGGCGACTTCTTGGTCTTTTCGGACGCAGAGAATGGTCGTACCTCGAAACATGGAATGATCCTACTCATTTGTCGGGAAAAATAGTGGCAATATAGCATAGAGGCTAGTTGAGACAAGGGTAAAATGCGGGGCGAAAAGGGGGGGGAATCCCCCTTGAGGAGCCCCTTTTAGCGGGGCAATTGCAGGATGACGGAGCTGCCCTCATCGGGGCGGCTTTCAATGAGAATATCTCCCCCCTGCTTCCTTGCGAAATGGCGGGCGTAGTACAGTCCTAGGCCAAAACCTCTGACTTGACCCGAGTGCGAAGGGTCGATCTGGTAAAATTTCTCGAAGACCTTGACCTGCTCGCTGTCGGGAATTCCGGGGCCGCTATCATGAACGATGAGCCGCAGATCTTTTGCGCGAGCTTCTCCCCAGAGGTTGATCCTGCCTCCCTGAGGAGTGAACTTGACCGCATTGTCTATCAGGGCGCGAAGGACAAAGGCGGTCATTTCCCGGTCCGCCTGGACGCTGGGGAGGGCCTGGTCAAAGCAGTAGCTCATATGCAGGCCTTTGGCCGCCGCCCGGGTTTCGAAACTCTCCCAGACCTTGCGAGCCAGTTGGGTTAAATCCAGGGGGGCGGGCTCGGCAGGGCGGTCCACCAGGATGAGTTCGCTGAAGTCGAGCAGTTCCTGGATGAGGTTGTCCAGGTGACTGGTTTCCTCGATGATCAGCGCCAGGGTCTGCTGAAAGGCAGGGTCTTCAGGGTCTCCGATGCCCTGGGCGAGATTCTGAACGAAGAGGGAGATGGCGGTGGAGGGGGTTTTGAGCTTATGTGAGATGAGCCCCAGAAAGTTGGTTTTGAGCTCGTTCATCTTTTTCAGCTGGATGAGTTCTTCGCGAAGGGCCTTGCGTTCCAGCACGGCGTCGACGGTGGTGCGAAGGTGCAGCAGTTCAATGGGTTTGCTGATGAAATCGTTGGCTCCGCCCTTCAGGGCCTGGAGGATCACATTTTTGTCGTCGTAGCCGGTCATGATCACGACGGCCTGGGTGGGGTAGTGTTTCTTGATCTCCTTCAGCAGTTCCACCCCGGTGAGTCCCGGCAGTTTGAAGTCGGAGAGCACCAGATCCACGGATTCGAGAGTCAGGATCTCAAGAGCCTCGTTGCCGTTTGAGGCCTCAAGGATACGGTAATCGGTCAGGGCCGCCCTGCAGAGGCTGCGGATGACCGATTCGTCATCCACGACCAGGATGGTGCCGCGCTCCAGACGCTGTTGCATTTCATTGCTGTTTCGGAAACTGATCTCCATGGCCCCCTCCGGCAGTTAGGAGCCTGTCGGACTATCCATGAGCTGGCTGCAAATTCAGCCCGCATAGTCCGACCGACTCCTAGGATTGGGGATGGTCCTTTTGGGGGAGCACCCGGTCATTTCAGACAAAGAAATCAGAGCTTTGCGGCGATGCCCTCCCGGTCAGGGGAGGGCATCGCAATACCGTTAAAGGTAACCAAGGAGTGCGGATATGCAAGGGGTTCAGTCCAGCATTTGTTGAATCAGCTCAAAGGCTCCATCGATGGTGGCTGCCAGTTTCGCAGGCTCGGTGCCTCCGGCCTGGGCCAGTTCCGGGCGTCCCCCTCCGCCTCCGCCGACGGCCTTGGCCAGCGGCTTGATGATGTCTCCGGCCTTGAGTCTGGCGGTGAGGTCCTTTGAGACGCTGACCAGCAGGTTGACCTTGTCCCCCGAGACGCCGCCTAGAACCATGACGCCGCTGCCGAGCTGGTCGCGCAGTTGATCCGAGAGTTCGCGCATCTTGCCGCCGTCGAGCCCCTCGACCACCGAGGCCAGAACGCGGACGCCGCCGGCGTCGCGAACTTTCTCCAGCAACTGGGTCGACTGGCCGGCGTTGAGGCGGGCCTGGAGTTTTTCTACTTCGCGCTCCAGCTCCTTCTGCCGATCCAGCATCTTCTGAATGCGCAGCTCCAGCTGGCTGCGGTCACTCTTAAGCAGCTGTGCGGCGCGACCGATAAGCTGCTCCTGCTGGCGCACCGACTCCAGGGCGCGCGTACCTGTGGCCGCCTCGATGCGGCGGACTCCTGCGGCGATCCCCGTCTCCTGCAGGATCTTGAACAGGCCGATTTCTCCGGCTGCCTGCACATGGGTGCCGCCGCAGAGCTCCTTGCTGAACTCCCCGATGCTGACCACGCGCACCCTATCACCGTACTTTTCTCCGAAAAGGGCGGTGGCTCCGGCTTCGATGGCCGCATCCTGGGCCATTTCCTGGGCCTGCACGCTGGCATTCTCACGGATGAGGCGGTTGACCTCATCTTCCACCGCGGCGATCTCCGCTGCGCTCATGGGGGAGAAGTGGGTGAAGTCGAAACGCAGCCGGTCAGGGGCAACCAGAGAGCCCGCCTGTTTAACCTGATCGCCCAGCACCTGAACCAGTACGGTTTGAAGGATGTGGGTGGCGCTGTGATTCAGCGTGGTGGCCTGACGCTGGGAGGCTTCGGTGATCAGCCGAACCTGCTCATCGAGCTCTATGCTGCCTTCGATTATTCTCGCCCGGTGGACGATGATTTCGGGCAGTGGCTTCTGGGTACTTTCTACTATTGCCCTGCCGCCAGCTGCGATGATTTCTCCGGTGTCGCCCGCCTGTCCGCCTGACTCCCCGTAGAAAGGGGTGCGGGTGGTGACGATCTCGATGGTCTCGCCCTGGCGTGCCACGGAGGCGATCTGGCCGTCCTTGATCAGGGCGACGACGCAGCTTTCATCTTCCAGGCCGAAGTAGCCGCAAAATTCGGTGCGCACGCCCTTCTCCACCAGTTCGCGGTAGATGGGGGAAATGGCCTCCTCGCCCGATCCCTTCCAGTGTTTCCTGGCCTTACTGCGTTGCTCTTGCATGCAGGACTCGAAGCCCTGCTGGTCGAGAGTGACTCCGGCAGGCTCAATGATGTCGGCGGTGAGATCCACGGGAAATCCGAAGGTGTCGTAAAGGCGAAAGACCACCTCTCCGGGGAGGACTTTTTTGCCTGACTCTTCGAGAGCGCTGAGTTCTTCACGCAGAATGCGCAAGCCGTTGTCCAGGGTCTGAATGAATCGCTCTTCTTCGTTGCGAATGACCTTGGTGACGAAGCTGGCCCGGTCGGTCAGCTCGGGGTAGGCCCCGGCCATCATTTCGATGACTTTCTTCGCGACTTCAAAAAGCATCGGCTCGCCGAATCCGAGCATCTTGGCGTGACGGGCCGCCCGGCGCATGATGCGCCGCAGCACGTAGCCGCGCCCCTCGTTGCTGGGCAGTACGCCGTCGGCGATGAGAAAAGTGGTGGAGCGGCTGTGGTCGGCGATGACCCGCATGGAGACGTCCTTGTCGGCATCGTCGCCGTAGCGCAGCCCCGAGAGCTGCTCCACATGGCTGATGATCCCCCGAAGCAGATCGCTGTCGTAGTTGCTTTTGACTCCCTGAACCACGGCGGTGAGGCGCTCAAGGCCCATGCCGGTGTCGATGGAGGGCTTGGGCAGAGGGGTCAGGGTGCCGTCGGCGCTTCGCTCGTACTGCATGAAGACCAGATTCCAGAGCTCCAGGAAGCGGTCACAGTCGCACACGCCCAGGGCGCAGTCGTCGCCGCAGCGCATCTGCTCGCCCTGGTCGATGTGGATCTCGCTGCAGGGCCCGCAGGGACCGGTATCGCCCATGGCCCAGAAGTTGTCCTTCTCCCCCAGGCGCAGGATGCGCTCCTCGCGCACGCCGATCTGGTCGCGCCAGATGGCGAAGGCCTCATCGTCGTCGGTGAACACCGAGACCCAGAGGTGCTCTACAGGCAGTCCCATCTCGACGGTGAGGAACTCCCAGCCGAAGCGGATGGCGTCTTCCTTGAAATAGTCGCCGAAGCTGAAGTTGCCCAGCATCTCGAAGAAGGTGTGGTGGCGAGCGGTGCGGCCGACATTCTCCAGATCGTTGTGCTTGCCTCCGGCGCGCACGCATTTCTGGGCCGTGGCGGCGCGGACATAGCCGCGGTGCTCCTGTCCGAGGAAGAGCTCCTTAAACTGGTTCATGCCCGCGTTGGTGAAGAGCAAGGTGGGGTCGTTGTGGGGGACGAGGGACGAAGAGGATACATTGCTGTGTCCTCTTTCGGCAAAATAGCTCAGGAAACGGGCGCGGACATCGTTACCAGTCATCGTGTTCTTCTACCTCTCTATTTTTCAGATAATCGAGAATCAGGGACAGGCAAAAGCCTCGTCGTAAAAAATAATTCACCACCCGACGGCGCTCTCGCTCATCGGCCTGGTGGTAGTCGAAGGTTGCGAAACGTTTCTGAATCGCCTGCTTAAGAA
Source organism: Desulfuromonadales bacterium (assembly GCA_012974445.1). Taxonomy (GTDB): domain Bacteria; phylum Desulfobacterota; class Desulfuromonadia; order Desulfuromonadales; family JAAXQG01; genus JAAXQG01. The sequence continues at coordinate 2,894 of JAAXQG010000033.1, read as the reverse complement.
TTTGCCTTGGCGAGTTTTCGCTTTGCGCCTGGGCCAGCGCTTCCTGCGCCATTCTGGCGCTGACGCCCTGACGTGCCAGGGTTTGAAGGACTTTGGGGCCGACGCCCCTGCCGGTGCGCATCATCCCCCGGGCCCGCTCCAGAGCAAAGGCCTCATCGTCCAGATAACCCAGATCCCGGCATCGACGCAGTGCCTCTTCGCCATGTTCGGGGGAAAACTCCCGGCTCAGCAGAGCCCGGCGCAATTCTTCCTCGCTTCGGGCCCGCAGGCTCAGAAGGCGCAGGGCCGCATCCATGGCACGGGCCGGTGTCGATTCCTTCGGGGCTCTACCCCTGTTCGCCATTTTCCTCATCCTGATCGAAGGCGTCCCAGGACAGGTCGGAGGTCGAGGCGATGCCCGAGATCTTGAGCTTGAAGTCGTCAGGGTTGGAGCTCTGGCGCAGCGCCTCATCGAAGGTGATGAGTTTGTTCTTGAGCAGCCCCATCAGCGACTGATCGAAGGTCTGCATGCCATAGGAGACGTACCCCTGCTGGATGGCATCGCGCAGCCCCTTGGTCTTCTCCTTGTCGTCAATGAGCTCCCGGGTGCGGGCCGTAGAAATCATGACTTCGACGGCGGGGACCCGTCCCTTGCCGTTGGCCCTGGGGACCAGGCGCTGGGAGACGATTCCCTTGATGACCCCCGAGAGCTGCAGCCGGATCTGGCGCTGCTGGAAGGGGGGGAAGACCGAAACGATTCGGTTGATGGTTTCGGTGGCGTCGATGGTGTGCAGGGTCGAGAGCACCAGGTGACCCGTCTCGGCGGCAGTCAGGGCCACCTCGATGGTTTCGGGGTCCCGCATCTCGCCCACCAGGATGACATCAGGATCCTGACGCAGGGAGCTTCGAAGTGCCTCGCCGAAGCCGATGGTGTCGAAGCCCACCTCCCGCTGGTTGATGATACTCTTCTTGTCACGATGCAGGTACTCAATGGGGTCCTCGATGGTGACCACGTGGCAGGTACGGTGTTCGTTGATGTAGTCGACCAACGCGGCCAGGGTGGTGGACTTTCCACTACCCGTGGCCCCGGTGAGCAGCACCAGCCCTCGGTGCTCCATGGCGAGTTTCTGCATGACCGGAGGCAGCAGCAGATCGTCCATTCCCTTGATCTCAAAGGGAATAACCCGAAAGACCATGGAGATGGAGCCCCGCTGGGAGAAGGCGTTGACCCGGAAGCGGCCCAGTCCCGGTACGCCGTAGGCCAGGTCCACTTCGTGGGCGAGCTCGAAATGCTCCTTCTGCCGATCGCTCATGATGCCCAGCCCCATGGCCCGGATGGCATCGCCACTGATCCGTGGCGCCTTGGGTAGGGGACGCAGGGCGCCGTCAATGCGGTAGATCGGTGGATTTCCCGCCTTGAGATGGATATCGGAGGCTCTGGCTTTCAGGGCGATGGAGAGGATTTCGTTGAGTTCCACGGCCTCAGGCCTCGGCGGCCGGTTGGGTCGCGGGAAGTTGCAGCGCCTCGCGCAGGCGAATATCGATCTGGTCGCGGATGTCGGTGTTTTCCTTCAGGAAGATCTTGGCGTTTTCCCTGCCCTGACCGATGCGCTCACCGCTGAAGCTGTACCAGGAGCCGCTTTTTTCGACGATCTCATTGGCCACACCCAGATCGACGAGATCGCCCTCGCGGGAGATTCCCTCGCCGAACATGATGTCGAATTCGGCTTCTTTGAAGGGAGGTGCCAGCTTGTTCTTCACCACCTTGACCTTGACCCGGTTGCCCACGTTGTCCTGTCCCTGTTTCAGCGCGGCGATGCGGCGGATGTCGATGCGCTGGGAGGCGTAGAATTTCAGGGCGTTGCCTCCCGTGGTGGTCTCGGGGCTTCCGAACATGACGCCGATTTTCATGCGCAGCTGGTTGATGAAAATGACGCAGCAGTTGGATTTGCTGATGGTGGCGGTGAGCTTGCGCAGGGCCTGGGACATGAGGCGGGCCTGGAGCCCCATGTGCGAGTCGCCCATCTCCCCTTCGATTTCGGCCCGGGGCACCAACGCGGCCACCGAATCTATTACCAGGACGTCGATGGCTCCTGAGCGCACCATGATTTCGGTGATCTCCAGTGCCTGCTCGCCGGTGTCGGGCTGAGAGACGAGCAGATCGTCAGTTTTTACCCCGAGTCTTCTGGCGTAGCTGATGTCCAGGGCATGTTCGGCATCCACGAAGGCTGCAACGCCGCCGGTTTTTTGGGCCTCGGCCACGATGTGCAGCGCCAGGGTCGTCTTGCCCGAGGATTCGGGGCCGTAGATCTCGATGATGCGACCGCGGGGCACGCCGCCGATACCCAGCGCCAGATCGACGCTCAGGGCGCCGGTGGAGATGACGGGAACCTTCGCGATGACGCTGCCTTCGCCCAGGCGCATCACGCTTCCTTTGCCAAACTGTTTTTCGATCTGCCCCATGGCCAGTTCGATGGCCCTGTTTTTATTGTTATCCGCCATGTGTCGGTCTCCCTGTCAGAATCCGTGTATGCAAGTAAAGTAGTAAACGAGAAATCAGTCGTGAAAAATCCCCCAGGCTACAGGGGTATGAAGGGGCCCGTGCGCCATGAGGCGGCTGGTGTAGAGAACCATCTCCCGGGCTACCCAGTGCTGCCCCGCCAGAGATGAGCCTTCAGGGGGTGGGGTGCTTTGGCCCGCCTTGCGCACGCGTCCCAGGGTCAGGTGCGGTCTGAAGGGGCGCGGATCCGGCGGCAAACCCAGCGTCTCAAGCTGCGTCTCCAGCCTCCGGTGGAGATCTGTGAGTGCAGGGCAGGGGGTCAATCCCAGGATGAAGACCCGGGGGTGCTGGCCGCCGGGAAAAGCGCCAAGATCGCTGATTTTCACGGAAAATGCAGCGGTCGAAAGCCCTACGG
>JAAXQG010000032.1 GCA_012974445.1 Desulfuromonadales bacterium | reverse complement strand
GCTCTGGCGTGACACGGGTGCGCTGCTGGATCGGCAGAGCGTTCACATCGACAGCTCGCAACCGGAAAAAGTCACCGACGGGACTCTCCCTGCGAGCCTGCCTGTTATTGCTGCCGCCGCTGCCGTACCCAGGATCGATCAGCCCCCGATTACCGGCGCGAAGCCGAAGACGCCCCCTGCCCCTGACGCTGTGAATGCAACAAGGGGCGATGCCTATACGTTGAAAATAGGCGAATACGCCTCATCGGAGCTGACCAGAGCCAGGCGCAAGGTCGAGAATTCGGGACTGACGCCTGTGGTCCAGGACGGTCCCAGGCGCGACAAGACCGTGACCCGCCTCTATGTAGGAACCTTTTCCAAAGAAGTGGCTAATCAGCAACTCGCCCGGCTTCGCAAGGTCAAGGCCTCGGGCTTCCTGATCAAAGACAAAAACGGCTCCTACCAGGTTATCGCAGGCTCCTTCTTCAGCCAGCAGGGTGCGTTCAAGGAGCAGAAACGGCTTGCGGGTCTCGGTATCGAGCTGAGCTTGAAGAAGACCCATGTCTCGGTACCGACCACCGTTCTGAGCGCCGGCAAGTTCCCTACCCGTGAAGCAGCCCTCGAAGTGGGCGCGAAGCTCAAGCAGCTGGGACTCTCCCCGGTGGTGCTTGAAAACGGATAAATATTTTAGGGGAACTGACTGCGGAGTCCAAGTGAAAATAGAGTAAACATGTCGGGTGCGCGGCTGCGCCCCATCCATTAAAAGGACGTCTGGATGCAATCGTTCAGGAATCTGCCTTTCGCTGCCCTTCGGGGCATTGCTTTTGCTCTTTTCCTCACTCTCGCCGGTTGCGCAGGAGGCGGCACTGACGGAGCTGGCGAGCCCCCTGAAACGGCCACAAGCATCAGATCGGCCCCGGCCTCCCTCTCCGACCAGGACGCCGTAACCAGCGCTCAACAGGCCCTCAGTTTCGAACTCATCTCAGGGATGAACCGCAGCGCAGCCACCATCAGCGCAGACCTGCGGCTGCCCCCGTCAGGCAGCAATGCAACGCACATCTCCTGGGCTTCAAACGACACAACTCTCATCGACTCCCAAGGGCGCGTAAGCCGCCCTCCCTATGAAGCAGGGGACCACTCCCTGGTGCTGACCGCCACCGTCTCGCGCGGCAAAGCGAGCGCATCACGCCAATTCGTGCTGACCGTGCTCGCGCAGCCCTTCGGAGACAGCGAGGCGGTATCAAGCGATGCCGCAGCCCTCGATTTCGGGACCATCGGCGCCCTGAATTCCTCCCCCACCCAGATCAGCCTGAACCTCAACCTGCCCGTCTCCGGGAGCAACGGCTCAGCGATCCAATGGCAATCCAGCCACCCCGGCATTGTTTCAGCCGCAGGGGTCGTAAGGCGCCCGGCCAGCGGGCAGCCCGATGCGGCGGTGACCCTCACCGCAACCCTCAACCTCGGCGACGCCAGTGCGCAGAAGATTTTCTCCCTCGTCGTATCCGCCCTAGCTGGCAACGACTTCGATGCAATAAGCGCCGACCATGATTGGCTCGGCTTCGAGGTGATCCGCGGGGGCAACAGCGCCCCGACGGCCATTGTGACGGATCTGCTCCTGCCCGCAGCGGGCCCCAACGCATCGATTATCAGCTGGCGAAGCGATGCAGCCGCCCTCAGCGACTCGGGCAGGGTCAACCGCCCGGAAGGGGCCGGCAGCGCCGTCAACCTCACCGCGACCCTCGAGCTGGGAGTCGAAACCCTTCAGCGCAGCTTTGAACTGGTGGTCTTGGGCCCTGCAGATCCCGTCGATTACCGGCTCCCGCCCTCTGGCATCGGTGTCTTTCACCTCGAGAGCCCGGATACGGAGGATGGCGATGCCGCAGCGAGCTTCACCCTGGATCTGGGGGAGGACCCCAAAGACGTCTATCTCATCGTCACCAACCCCAGCCAGAGCGATGCCCGGGACTTCCCCGTACTCGGCCCCTCCCCTTTAGCGCTGCCGGCAGAGGAGACTCTGGCCCAAGCTAGATCCGAGGCCCGGAGCACAGACAGCTGGGCCAGGCAGCAGGGCGAAGGGGTCGACTGCCCCCAGGATGTCGCCCTGTTCAACAGCGATCCCTGGCGCTACGGCGACATCGAGACCTCCGCCCAGAGCGAATTTGAGAAGGTTTCAGCTCCGGCGCCACCGCCAGTAGCGGACATGGAAGGAGATAGCCGCGTCCTCTTCGACGCCGACGACGAACGACTGGACGCAACCTGCCGCAAGGTGGTTTCCAACGGGACCAGGACCCTGAGCATCTGGGTGGCCGATGACGCCTGGAGCGGGGCCGGGTGCTCCCGAGTCAACTGCACCGATCAGAGCCAGGTCGATCAGCTTGCAGCCCAATTCCTCCGGCCGGGACCCGACAATGACATCTACGACTGGGTCAGCGGTATTTTCGGCAGCGAATGGGGGGCGCACGATGATCCGGGGCTGATCGCCCCCGACGGCAACATCAGCATCTTTCTCTTCGACATCAACGACGATAATTCCACCAACGGCGGGGTGCTCGGCTACTTCCATTCCCGCAACAACTTCCGCGCACAGGTCTTCCCCAGCTCCAATGAACGACTCATGTTCGCCCTGGACTCGGTGCTCTTCGCTACCTCCGAAGGGGGAAGCTGGGAGCTCTACGATCGCTGGCCCCAGCGACTGGTAAGTACCCTGGCCCACGAGTTCCAGCACATGGTTCATTTCTACCAGAAGCAGGTACTCGCCCGCGGCTCATCCGAGACCTGGCTCAACGAAATGAGCTCCATGGTGACCCAGGACCTGGTCGAGAGCCGCCTGCACATCGACGGCCCACGCGGGGTTCCCTGGTTCGAGGGCAGCGCCGGCTCCACGGGCAACACCCAGGGGCGTCTCGGGCGCTTCATCAAATACGACTACCTGCCGCTGGCGCACTGGTTCCGAGGCGGCAGCGATAGGGACGGGGACGACAACGTACTCAACAGCTACGCGATCAACTACGCCTTCGGCGCCTATCTTGCGCGAAACTTCGGCGGCGCCAGCTTCTTTCGAGCCCTGGTGCAAAATCCCCACGGAGGAGCCCGGGCCATCGACGCAGCCCTTCTCTCAGAGGGCTACCCCGATGAGAGCTTTGAGACCGTACTTCAGAAATGGGGGGCGGCCACCCTGCTCTCCGACCATACCGCAGCGCAGGTTCCCCCCCGCTACAGGTACAACAACGGGAGCTATCTCGACGCTTCCATCGATGCAATGCCCTTTCAACTCGGCTCCATCAACCTGTACAATTACAATTATGATAATCAAAGCGGCCCGAAGATCTTCACCAGCATGCCCCGAAGTGGACTGGCGGGACGCTACAAGAGCTCCAACTATCTCTATCGACTCGGCACCGGCCTCAGCGGCGTGCTCAACCAGGAAGTCACCCTGGCGCAGGGCACCCGACTGTCTGTCGTGATCAAGTAACCAAAGGAATTGCCATGAGGCACCCACTACTGATTCTGCTCACATTCCTGCTCGCCACGCTCTGCGCCTGCGCCGCGCCCGGCATGATCATCGACGGCAAGATCGCCGTCGCAGGCAATGAACCCTTCAGCTACCTGAGCCTGACGGGCGAAGACGCGGTGCAATATCGCCTGACCGGAGAGCTGGCCGCCGCCCTGGAGCTTAACTACCAGGGGCAGAGAGTCCGCCTGCAGGGAAGTCTGGTCAAAGAGTCCGTTGGCCCCGGATACCCGGCGCAGTTCGAAGTTGACAGCATCGTAACCACCGGCGAGAAATCCAATCAGCTCCCGGATAGTCCGACAGGCTCCCAGGCAACGGGCGATTGACTCGTCCGGGATTCATTGTTCATTCGGCACGGTAAAGAGTCCCTTCGAGATCGATCAGCTTGTCCTGCATAAAGGCCTGGGCATCATTAAGCGCCTGGTTGTATATCTGGGGGCCGAGTTCCTGAATGAAAAACTCCGTGATCAATTCGGCCTTCAACTTCCCGATGGATTCTTCGTGCTCTTTTCTGAAATAGACCTGCACCTTCTCGGTCAAAACTCTGAACCTGTCCTCGCTCAACTCAATCTTCATCTTCGCTCCCCTTCTTTACACATCCAAACTGCCCCCATGCGGCCCTAAGCTCCGGCGTCAGCTTCCGACTCCAGCCATTGAGCGCAAGCATTCCAGATGGAGGCCTCAAATCCCGTCAACTCAAGCTCATGAACTATATACCACTGAAATAATAGAGAAATTATAACTTTACCCGCACAAAACCTATAATATATAATTCAACATACCCGACAGCACTGCTGTGCAAACATCCACCCTCTCCATCTTTTTCCAGTGAGGCGAAACATTGATCCCTGAACAGCGCTCCCACGTCCCTTGCCCTCCGAGAGCTGCGGCCCTGCTGCCGCTGCTGAGTTTTCTGGTTATTTTCCTGGGAAGCGGTCTCTACTTCCAGATGCAGAACACCGAGTACGCCTTCTACCAGATCGCCACCCCGGTGGCTGCCCTGCCGGCCATTTTGCTGGCGGTCTTTCTGAGTCGCGACAAGCTCAACGCCACCATCGAGGACTTTCTCAAGGGCGCCGGGCATTCGCACATCATGGCCATGTGCATCATCTATCTTCTGGCCGGAGCTTTCAGCTCAGTGGCCAAGGCAACCGGGGGCGTTGACGCCACGGTGGCCCTGGCCCTGGCCCTGCTGCCCGACTACTTCCTGCTGCCCGGCATCTTTCTGGTTTCCGGGTTTATCTCTACCGCCATGGGCACCTCCATGGGAACCATCGCCGCCCTGGCCCCCATCGCCCTGGGCATCGCCGGCAGCGCGGGTCTGCCCCTGCCCCTGGTGGCCGGAACGGTCGTCGGAGGAGCCATGTTCGGCGACAACCTCTCCATCATCTCCGATACGACCATCGCCGCCACAAGATCCCAGGGCTGCCAGATGCGCGACAAGTTCCGGGTGAACATCTTTATCGCCCTGCCCGCCGCGCTCCTGACCATCGGCCTGCTACTGGGGGTTCAGGGCAGCCACAGCCTGGCCGTACCCGAAATCACCGAGATCATCCTGGTGCTGCCCTACCTGGGCATTCTGGCCCTGGCCCTGAGCGGGCTCAATGTCTTTGCGGTTCTCACCGTCGGGCTGCTGCTCAGCGGGGGCGTAGGCTTCGCTTTCATGGACAGCTACAACCTCGTCTCCTTTTCCAAGGACATCTACGCCGGCTTCACCAACATGCAGGAGATCTTCATCCTCTCCATGTTCATCGGAGGGCTCAGCGCCCTGATGAAAAAGCAGGGGGGCCTCGCCTTTCTCAGCCGGGGGATCGAGAAGCTTATTGCCATCATCTCCCAACGCTTCAACAGCGGTGCTGTGGCCGAGGCGGGAATCGCCGCCATGGTCGGGCTCACCAACGCCTGCACCGCCAACAACACGGTCTCCATCATCGTCACCGGCAGCGTCGCCAGAGAGCTTGCGGAAAAACACCAGGTCTCCCCCCGCCGCTCGGCCAGCATTCTCGATGTCTTCTCCTGCGTCTGCCAGGGCCTCCTGCCCTACGGAGCCCAGACCCTGCTGGCCGCCTCGATCTTCGGCATCGCGCCCCTGGCGATCGTCGGCAAGACCTACTACTGCTTTATCCTGGCCCTGATCGCCTGCGCCGATATCGTACGGGAGGGAATGAAACGCGCGCCCGCTCCAGCTCAGGTGATAGAACCAGTGCGGCCCTAGAGAGCGCTTTCCCTTTGCGTTTGCCCCCTCAGAACCAGTACTGTCAATGGACATCAACCAGACAACCAAGACCATTGATAGGCGGATATATAAATGAAACCTCACCTTGTGTTGAAGAAGTTATCTATTTGTTTTTTGTCAATTTTGCTTTTCAGCTCGCCCGCTTTCGCAGCAACAGACATTCAAAAATCAGAGGGTGAGACTATTTATGTCCCTGTTTATTCCAATGTTTTCAGCGGCGAGAAGGCTTTTCCTTTCCATCTGGCGGCAATGCTAAGCATAAGAAACGTAGACATTAACAATACGATGAAAATTACAACCATCGACTATCACAACAATGACGGCAAAATTTTGAAAAACCATATTGATAAGCCAATAATCCTTGCACCACTGGCTTCAACGCACATATTCATAAAAGAAAGTGATGAAGCCGGAGGCTTCGGGGCCAACTTTATTGTGAGATGGGAAGCTGCGAAAGAAATAAATGCACCCATTGTAGAAAGTATAATGATCGGTGCCAGGTCAGGACAGGGCGTCTCGTTTAAAAGCCAGGGGCAAGTCATCACCGAATAGCAAGGCCAGGTGTCAGGTTTGACATCCGGGGTTTCTAACCTTTGCTTCAATTCGTGAAACTCGTCGGCAAAGCTCCCCATCTTCCAGAATCCTCAACTCCAACCGCCGTGCCGCCTGACTGAGAGAGGAAAGATCCCTACCGAGAAACGCAGCCAGCCCCTGAAGAGTTACCCCAGGCGCGTTGCGAACAAGCAAGGCCGCAAGAGCACGAGCTTCCGCTGCGGGCTGCATCTTGCCCGCCCTGCAGAACTCGGCCAGCCTCAATCCGTAGTCGGTGCAGACAGACTCAACAATCTGCTCAAGAGCAACCTTCACTTCGCACCCCTCATTGGCTCGAAGCAGCGCATTTTCAACAAAACGCTCATCCCCCAGGGCGCGACCTTCGAAGGTGCCTCGATGAAAATCGCTTCGGTGCCCCTCCCCCATCCCGTCCCGCACAAATGTCGCAAAACGCGCAATAGCCACCTGCGATGTCTCCCCGAACTGTGACAGCGCCCATTGCACCACCACCCAGGGCGGTACAGGCGTGATCCCCAGATAATGGCCATGGCTCGACCAGGGGTAATCCTCCGGCAATGCCGCTAGGCCGATCCGGATGGGGTTGAGATGAATGTAGCGGATGAGTTCAAGTAGATAGCTGTCGGCGTCCACCAGCAGAGCCTTGTAGCGCCCCTGAAACAGATGGCCGGATCGGCTGTATTTGCGGTTGATGTGCTGAGTGTAGCGAAAACCCACGTTCTGCATGATGCGGGAAAGGGGGACTTCCCCCACCTGAAGCGCCAGATGGAGGTGATTGGTCATCAGGCAATAGGCGTGAATGCGGCAGCCATGGCGCTCAGCCGCTTGCTGAAGCAGCAAGAAGAAGCGCATGTAATCGCCGTCGTCAAAGAAAATGTCCTGACCACTGTTGCCGCGAAGCATCACATGATACAGGGCACCCGGATAATGAAGTCTTGGTTTACGTGGCATGGTGTAAAGATAGATTAGAATGCCCGTTTGTCAAACCTGGCCCCTGACCTGACCCCAGGCCCATTCAAGGTGGCCGTTCATGTTGCCGGGCCGTTCGAATAAGCTTCCGTCGAATCAGCTCCGCAACAGCAAAGGCCGCTTCCCACAAAAGGGGAGCGGCCTTTGCTGTTACGGTTCATGGTCCCGCTTTTTGGCATGGTGTAAAGTTAGATTAGAATGCCATCTACATAATTCGATGGTAGACCCTCACCCTTTTCCCTGCCCCCCTACCCCGGAGTAACAAAACATAAGAGGCAAAGTACTAGGTGTTGGGTTTCTCCAGTGCCCACAGAGTGTCCAGATCCCGCAAGGTATACAGGGCAAAGCAGGCCGCCAGCATCGGCCAAGCGGCGAAAAACAGCAGGTTTGGACCTTCAAACGGGTTCAGATACTGCTTGAAGGCCGAGAGAGTCGAAATTCCGTGCAGTGCCAGCACGAAACCGTAGGTGAAACGTTTCCTGAACCCGGCCAGAAGACCCAGGAGGATCACCGCTTCCACGGCACCGATCAGGTAAACCGGCAGATTGCCAAGGCCTTCGATAAAATAGAAATTCGTGAAGATTTTGGCGGTATGCTCCGGGCGGACGAATTTATCGAGGGTCCATATGAACATGACCACGAACACTCCGAGCCGCAACGACAGCAGTGCCCGGGGAATACGAGCGTTTATTGACATGGTTGACTCCTTAGCGAATGTTGCATCAGTCCTCAGTCAACCTTTGGCTGAGTTTTTGTCCCAGTTCCCGCGCGGCAACGAGTTTCTCCGGCTGTTTGGAAAGATCCGGGATTAATTCGTCGGTAATTTTCGTTCCCGGTCCGAAGAACATGTGGATCGCCCCCACCTTGCAATCTTCGCCGCACCCGCAGTTGAAACAACAGGCGGGTCCCTGCGCGGTGACGCTGCCGACCGATTCGATCTGGCTGAAGGTGAAAAACTTCTCGATATCCCTCACCGCCGAATCGGGCTTGCCGCCACCGACCCCGACTGCCACACCCAGCTTAGAGTGTAAGATATCTCCCTCCTGGTGGCGGAACTGGTAAAGGCGCTCCAAAAAACAGTGCGCGAGGCCGTTGATCATGTCGAAATAATTAGGCGCTCCGACAACCAGAGCATCCGCCTCAACAATCTTGGAGCGCAGTGCGCTCATATCGTCCTGGACCTTGCAAACATTGTCCGCCACGCAGCCGAGACAGCCGAGACAGGGACCGATACGCAGACCGTTCAACGAGACGAATTCGGTGCTGCCATCAACCCCATTCAGAACTTCCTGAACCAACCGGTCGGTGGTTTGTCCCCGCCGCGGGCTGCAGGATATGCCAAGAACTTTCATTTTCATTTTTCCTTTCCTTTGACTACGTACATACGGGTCGGCTTCATGCCTCTTGTCCCCGGGCTTCCTCCTGGGCGGCCCGTTTCATACTGACGGCCGTGTAGGTGGAGACCACAAAGGGCATCAAATAAGTCAGGGCGACTTTGAGATAGTTGATCTCCCCGAAGGTCAGGTTAGCGACCTTCTCTCCCTGATTGATCAGGTTATACAGGGTCCCCGCGACCAGGGCGACTTTCATCGCCCTGTGCATAACCGCGCGATCCAGGGCCGCACCAAGGATGATTCCGAATCTGTTTTTCATCGATGACTGCCTGCAGCTGTATGGGTGGTTCGCATCTGTACGAACATCAGAAGTCGATATCAACTTCCAGAGAGTCGAGAAACTTGTTGAAGGCTGTAAATAGCTCCATCACGCCGAGAGCTTCGACGATTTCGGCGTCGGTGGCTCCGGTATCACGTAACGTCGCGAACTCTTCGTCAGGGATCCCCAGCGGCTCAAGATTGGCCTTGCGGGCAAAATTGATCAGGGCTTTTTCTTTGCCGGAAAAATCAGCCTTATCCGGGTCCTCCTCGATGGTAGCGAGTTCTTCCTCCGTCACGCCGATAGCGCGCAGTGCGCCCCTGTGCGACGCCACGCAGTAAGAGCAGCTGTTGTCCCTGGAAACCAGGACGGCAATCGTCTCCTTGAGCTTGCGGCTCAGACTCCCTTCCATCATCACCGCCTTGACCTTGTTCCAGTTGGCCTGCAGCAGAGGTGGATGGTGCGCATAGGTCTTGAAAAGGGCCGGCACCCGACCGAAAGCCCCCTCGATTTCCTGGAAGATAGCGGACACTCTCTGGTCTTGCGGTGTAGCGGGAAGAATGCGGGACATGGATTGAACTCCTCAACTTATAAACCGACCGTTTGGTCAATTTTTTTGGGAAAAAAATTAACTCTCCAACTCCAGAAACACCTTCAGTGTATCAAACCCGAGCCTCAGGGGGGTTTCATCTTTTCTGAGCCTGGCGAGCATGATTCCCCCTTCAAGGGTCATCACGATCTGCTGGGCCAACGTATCAGCCGGAAGGTCTGCCCGTACCTGCCCGTACTCCTGGGCGGCGGCAATAACGCTTTCGAGCCTGGTGGTCATGGCGGCAAAGAGCCGGTCCACGAACTCCGCAAATCGTTTATCCGCATCACTCATTTCCAGAGCGGTATTGCCGAATATGCACCCCCCGACAAACCCCGACTTACTATGAATGGATACCACCGCATCAAAAAATTTGCTCAGGCATTCTCCCGGGGTCTCTGCGGTGAGGGCATTCTCGAAAAACTCCATGAACTTGTCACGGGAGCGTTCGAGAACGGCGAGGCCGAGTTCGTCCTTGCTTGGAAAATGAAAGTAGAGACTTCCCTTCTTAACCCCGGTAGCCGCTATGAGATCACTGACACTGGTCGCGGTGAAGCCTTTTCTCCGGATAATCAGTGCGGCTTCGGTGAGGAGTCGCTCTTTGGTTATTTCGCCTTTGGTTGCCATAAATCACACCTTTGAAAACCGAACGTTTGGTCAAATCTACTCTTGACATAAAATCTGTCAAGAAAAAAATCAAGTCTGCCCCCCCCCCGGTTGCGCACACAGGGGTCGTGCCACCTGCTTCGGCACCGAGTTGGTCAAGGGGTACCCCTCCATCTGCTAAATACGATGTTAGACCCCATTCCGTTTTCCCTGCTTCAAAGTCTCAAATAGCGGATCCAGAACGCCATAGAAGGATGCAATGCAGTCCTCCCGTATGGCGGTCGTATGGTCGAATACCGGGACCTGGCTCATGCCAAGGGTCCATTTTTGTAGAAAAGACTCGAGGGAAACGGGCAATCTCCGGATAAGGTCTACGCCTGCGAACTGCCAATCGGCATCCATCCATCGACCAGTTCTATTGCCCTGCTAATTAGCAATTAAGGACCTTATACAACCAGTACATAGACCCTGTTCCGCACCTTCCATATCTTGACGCTACATTGATTCACCGGATAGCTGTAGGCCTTGGTCTCTTCCATATCAAAACCCAGGTCGGAGGCCGCAAGGGTGAAGAGAGAGTAGCGCTTTCCTTCGCCCTGATAGGCAAGATGGGGAACTTCCCTCGCTCCGAAACGATGGGTGCGGCCGCCGACCAGTTCCAGCATCTCAAGCCCCGGCAGAGTTGGGGCGGCATCGACCATCCCCTGGAACCAGCTTGGAATATCCTGCTCTTCATCGGCACGAAACTCTAAGGCGAAGGCCCCCATGTGCCCCTGTTCGGCTAGGCTGGCGATCTGCCCCACGCTGCCGAAATCAACTCCTGAGGGCTGAATCACCAGAAAGAACATCATCAGCGCGGCCAGGGCCGTGGCCGGGACAGCCAGCAGGGGCCATCTGCGCCTGCGCCCGCGATCCTTATCCTGGACGAGAAAAGCCACACCAACCCTGAGACTCGCCGGCGCATTCACCCGGGCGAGTCCATCGCTCAGGGCGCTTTCGGCGTCCTCATCTAACTTGAGCAGGCGGGCGCAATCCCGGCATCTGGAGGCGTGCTCGCGGGCCGCTTCCTCATAGCCAACATCCAGTCTTTCCTTCAAACCCAACCAGTTTTTAAATTCTGTACAATTCATGACGACCCTTATCCTTTCCTCGCGGATCTGGAAAAGTTGGCGGTGATCAACTTCCCTGCCTTGGCGGCTCGGCGGCGCCTCAGGATCTCCTTCTTCATCAGCTCTCGCCCCCTGGACAGACGCGACATGACGGTCCCCAGGGAAAGCTCCAGGCCCTCCGCAATCCCTTTATAGGCCCAGCCCTCAGTATAGAAGAGAATAATCGGCAGCTTGTACTTCTCGGGCAGAGCGTTCAAAACAGATTGAACCTCCGTGGCTGCCGTTTTTTTCAAAAACAGCGTCTCGGGGTCCCCTTCCGCCACCAGGCTCTCGAGAATCGAAGCGTAAGCTAAGTCATCCGGCACGTCCAGAAGCTCGGGCCGACGCTTCTCGACTCCCCGCAGGAAATGGTTCCTGAGAATGGTCAACAGCCAGTACTTACAGCGATCCAGCTCCCTGAGTTGATGAAACTTGTCCAGGGCGGTGGCGAAGGTCTCCTGAGTCAGGTCTTCGGCGTCGTACCTGTTCCCCGTCAGTCTGAAGGCCACGTTATACAGTAAATCCAGGTGAGGATAGGCGACCTCCATGAATTTCTTCTTGCTGCGGGACTTTTTGAATAGCAATGGGCTGCTCCTGTTCAGAATCTGCATCCCGAATTCGGCCGTTGCCTCTGGGCTGGGCACTTTTTTCTCGGGCTTTTTTATAGAGATACGAACCGTCCACATTTTATTCCGTATTTATTTTATCAGCTGTGCTCGCAGCGGGTAAATCCCATCTCCGGTAAGGCTTCTTTCGCAGGGTTCTGAAAAAAAATGGAATAAATTCTCTATAGAACCTGTCTCTAGAACAGAGCTCGCAACAATTCAGGATAGCAGTCAGAAAGTCATTTTCGATTTAACCACAACAAAAAGAGGAGGAATCCAGCTTGAGAAGAAAAGGTGAAATCACAGCAGGAATGATCATCAAATCCAGAGGAGAAAAAATGATGAGTGCAGGAAGAGGTCCCCTGAAGAAAAAAAGCCCGGTCCCCCATCTTGTTCTGGCAATACTTCTAAGCCTGCTGTTGGCGGCCTGCGGCAGTGACTCCGCTGCAACAGCTGATGCGCCCCTGAACGGTTCGGGCGAGGTGGTTGCTCAGTTAAACGACTTCACGGACTACAGCCAGAGCCTTACGGCGGTCGACTACAACATAGGCGCAAGCAGTCCGGCCCTGGGGACGGCCCACATGGGGGGCGACAATGCCTACTCCCGAACCGTCTGGAGCAGCTCCCCCGAGGTGCCGGCCGACGGCGTCTACCCGGCGGGGACAATCCTGCTGAAGGAAACCTTCACCTGGGAGAACGGCGTTAAATCCTATGCCTCCGCCGGCGGGCTGATGGCCATGGTGAAGCGCGGAGGGGACTTCAATGCCGACTTCGGCGGCTGGGAGTGGTTCATCCTCTCTCCCGATCTGACCCAGATCGTCGACCGGGGAGGCGAGAACGTCATGGGGGGCATGTGTAACGGCTGCCACGACAACGCCGGCCTCTCGAGCGACGGCGACGATTATGTCTTCGCCCATCCCCTCGAGGTCGCTGCGGCCGCATCTGACTTCGCCGACTATGCAACCTGGACCCAAATCGCCGATGTCAGCGGCGCCAACGCCCTGCTTGGCATGGCCCACAAGGCAGACGACCCGACGGCCCAGAGGCGCATCTACAGCAGATCGCCCCTCGGCAATCCCGATGCGGCCCTGGGCGGATACCCAAAGGGGACCATGCTGGTCAAGGAAATCACCCAGGGCGGCGCGGTCACCGAAATCACCGCCATGGTCAAGCGCGGCGGCGCCTTCAACCCCGACAACGGCAACTGGGAGTGGTTCATGCTCGACCCGGCCACTCTGGACATCATGGACCGGGGAGCCGATCTCATGATGGGCATGTGCAACGGCTGCCATGCCCAGGCTCTGGAGGCTGACAAGGGGCTAGACAACGTTTTCAAACATGAGGGCGACCTCTTCAACAACTTCGCCGAAGCCCCCGCCGCGCCTCAGCTACCCACTCCAGATCCCGCACCCGCCATCGACGGGGCGGCCCTCTTTCTGGCCAACTGCAACATGTGCCACTTCGGCAACGGCATCGGAAGCGGCGGAACCGACAAGACAGGGAAAACGGCTCAGGAAATTACCGATGCCATCGCCTCGATTCCCATGATGAGCGGATTTTCCAGCCTCAGTGCCGAGGAGATTCAGGCCATCGCCGTCGCCCTGGCTCCGTGAATTGAGCCTTTGAGCATGACGGAAAAAGGGGGGAGGGCCGCCAGTGGCCCTCCCCCCTTTGGGTTGATGAACAGTCGAGGTACAGACACACCCAGGTTATCTGTTCGGTTACGACCATCCCTAGGAAATTTTCCGCAATCTGTCCATTTTCAAGGGAACAATTGAGTCTGATCTTGCCCTG
>JAAXQG010000184.1 GCA_012974445.1 Desulfuromonadales bacterium | reverse complement strand
GGCTGGTCGTTGACCTGAGGGACCCACTGGAGCACCCGCTGGAAACCCTCGGCATGCAGGATGTTCTCGGCGATGGCGATCCCTTCGTCGGTAGCGGCCATGGACAGGGTGGGCAGGTGCTTGTGGTGTTCAAAAATCCCACCCAGATCCTGCATGACCATGGCAAACCCAGAATTATCATGTCCCTTCTGCTGGGACTGCATCAGGATCAGGGCCTGGCTCGGATGGATGTAGTTGCGACTCTTAATGGCTCCAATGCGGCACATCGGTTGTTCCTTCCGTTGCGGGCGTAACAGTTGCGGGAAAAGCGGGTACTCAGTTTTTGTAGTCATGGATATGACAGCAAATGTGGTGCCAATTTGTTTTGTTGCGGATATTCCACTGTTTGAAGGGCAGGAACGCCCCCCGTCTCTATTGAGACGGGAGCGCGTCAGGAATTGTGAAGCGGTTTTAAATGTATTTGACTCAGTTTGAGTGGTCAGGTTACATCCTGTGTAGGCTGAGTTCTCAAAGGGTGTAGCCGCTCTCTGAGTGGATCGTCTGGTCGAGTCCTCTTCGCTCGTCCTCTTCCGAGACGCGCAGTCCCATAATGGCTCTAAGGCCGTAGGCCAGCAGCAGGGTGACGATGACCGAGTAGGCCCCGGCCGCCAGAACTCCCTTGAGCTGTATCCAGAGCTGATGAAAGTTGCCGGTCAGCACGCTGGTCGCGCCTACGGTGGCAAAGATTCCGGTGGCGATGGCGCCCCAGGTTCCCCCGATTCCGTGAACTCCGAAAGCATCCAGAGAGTCGTCGTAGCCCAGCCGGTGCTTGAGCAGTACGCCGCCGTAGCACAGGGGGCCTGCCGTCAGCCCCATAAGCAGCGCCCAGCCCGGTGTGACGAAGCCAGCCGCCGGAGTGATGACTACGAGGCCTGCGACCACCCCCGAGGCGGCTCCCAGAGCGCTGGGTTTTCCGGCATGAATCCACTCGGCGATCATCCAGGAAAGCGCCCCGGCCGCCGCCGCGCTCTGCGTTGTGGTGAAGGCCAGGGCAGCACTGCCCCCAGCCGAGAGGGCGCTACCGGCGTTGAAGCCGAACCAGCCGAACCAGAGCAGTCCCGCGCCCAGCAGGGTGAAGGGGAGGTTGTGAGGAATCATGCGCTCATGGGGGAAGCCCTTGCGCTTGCCGATCACCAGGGCCAGCACCAGGGCCGAAACGCCCGAGGTCAGGTGGACTACGGTGCCGCCGGCGAAATCAAGGGCCCCGTCCTCTAGCAGCCATCCGCCGCTGCCCCAGACCCAGTGGGCAACGGGATTGTAGACCAGGGTTGACCAGAGAAAGATAAAGACGCAGTAGGTGGAGAATTTCATCCGCTCGGCGATGGCCCCGGAGATGAGTGCCGCCGCGATGATGGCGAACATTCCCTGAAACATCACAAAGGCGTAGGTGGGAATGGTTCCCGTGAGGCTTTCGGGGGTTATGCCCGCCAGAAAGAGATTATCCAGTCCTCCGATAAAGGGCCCTTCGCCCCCGAAGGTCAGGGAGTAGCCGAAGGCGATCCACTGCACCCCGATGATCGCCATGGCCGCAAAGGTATGCATGAAGGTAGACAGTACGTTTTTACCCCGGACCATTCCCCCGTAGAAGAGGGCCAGGCCGGGCAGCATGAGCAGAACCAGGGCTGTGGAGGTCAGAATCCAGGCCGTGTCCCCGGTGTCCGGAGATTCGGCAGTAAATCCAAGAGTCGGAAAGGCGAGAATGATCAACAGGGCGAGCGCGCGCATCGTGGAGCCTCCATTGGCTGGGCGTTGAGCCGTCGTTGGCAGTGCTGTCAACTATAACAAAGGCTGTGCCATCTTTTGGTCCCAATGAAAACAGGCACTTATAGGATTCAGGGCTTGACTGATGGCTGATGCTGCACAAAAAAAAAGCAGCCCGCGGTCGCATTTGAGGCGATCGGTCAGGCTGCACTCTCATGTCAGAAAGTCTGGATCCCTCTCGGGGAAGGGATGCTCAGCTCTTGTGCCCGAAAATGTTTCCGCCAAAGAAGTGATGGCTGGGCTCATGAGGTTTGTGAAGCGCTTTGTCGTGATGCTCGATATAGAAAATGGTCAGGCCGAGGGAGATGAGGAAGGTGGCAAAAACAAAAGCAAAGAGCACCGTGGCAATCACCAGAGGAACAACGACGTCACCCATGGCGACCTCCTTTCCCGAAGCAACGCTTCGTGTACTTACTTTATCATATTTTCAGCTTCGAAGAGATTTTGTGGCTATTTTTCAGATACTTGAAGAGGGAGGTGTTCCCGGTCTATTGTCGCAAGAGGCTGGTTTCGGCAGCTCCGGGGAGGCAGGGCAGGGCACTACGGGCTGACCTGCTGGAGCGGGTAAGGCAGCTGCTGGCGGGGTGTCTGATATTGTACAACGCGTTGCGCAATATCCCTCAACTTGCACATTTCTGGCGCCACTTTATATCGATAACTGCTATATATATCAAACCGTTAGGCATTGGGATCGATCTGTGCTAGCTAGACGTCATGTAACCAGTTTTTACACTTTAAGGAGATTTTGTTATGAAGAAGGCGAATTTTTTCGTTCTTGCCCTGTTCCTCTTTCTACCCTCTATTGTTTTTGGGGCCCCCCTGCAGCTTGCTCCTGATCTTCAGGTGTCCTTTG
Organism: Desulfuromonadales bacterium; assembly: GCA_012974445.1. Classification (GTDB taxonomy): domain Bacteria; phylum Desulfobacterota; class Desulfuromonadia; order Desulfuromonadales; family JAAXQG01; genus JAAXQG01. The sequence goes on along the minus strand of JAAXQG010000184.1, from coordinate 1,652 downwards.
ATCTGCCTTCGGCACGCTGGCAATCCACCGACGCTCCTCCGGCCTTTCTGGTCCGTCAGATGGCCGAGCATGCCGAGCCTGCCATGCTGGAGCGCGCCGCGTCCAAGGGGCTGAGCGCCGAAGATGCCATGCGCCAGATGCTGGGTTCCAACGAGTATTTCGTCTTTAATCCCGAAAGTGAAGCCTACCTGCTCATCGACTTCAGCCCTCTGCGCTCCGGCGAGGAGGCCCCTGGCAAGAAGACTGTGTGATCGGCTATGTTCCCGGAGGCTGGTTCTTCCTCTATTACACCGATATGCTCAAGGATTCGGCTGATGCTTCCGAGATGGAGAAGCTTCTGTCCAATCTTAAATTCACCGCCGCCTCAAACTGAAGTCTGACATGAAGCCTGAATCGCCAGCGCCGCGCTGGATCGGCCCCGGGCTGAAAATTTCCGTTGCCCTCTGTCTGGTCCTGGTACTCACGGCTTTTGTACAGGATTTCCGGCGCAGCCTGATAACGGCCGGGGTTGCCGTTGCGGATATCGAAATTAATCTCAACGGCGCGCCGGTGCGGGAGCACTGCACGACCTGTCACCCGGGGGGAGGGGCCGCCGGGACTACCGGGGAGCATCCGGATATTGCTCCCCATCGTGTCGAGGTGCTGGGCTGCACCGGCTGCCATTTGGGCGAGGGGATGGCGCTGGATCCCGTCCTCTCCCATGGGGTGCCCGGCCTGGGTGGGCGCTCGGTGCTTTCCGGCCGTGATGTGCAGGGGCGCTGTTTCAGCTGCCACGACCCGCAGCCTCTGGAAGGGGCCAAGAAGGCCTGGCGCGGAGCCCAGCTGTTTCAGTCCAGGGCCTGCGACAGCTGTCACAACGTCGATCACGGCTCCAGCGGCGGGCGCTTCGGCCCCGATCTGAGCCGGATCGGGGATCAGCTCGGGCTCGATAGCATCGAGGAGGCCATCCGTAATCCCGGTGCCGACCTCCCCGGAAGCATTATGCCCCGTTATCCCCTTTCCAGCTCCCAGGCTCGCAACCTCAGCTACTACCTTAAAAGCCAGGTCGGCAGCCCCAATCATGTGACGCCCATGGAGCTGCAGACGCGAAAGGGGCGCATCTCCACGCAAGAGCAGACTCCCCCTGCACCGGAAGAGATCCTGAGCAAGGCTCGCTGTCTTGCTTGTCACCAGTTTCGGGAAGAAGACGGCCGCATCGCCCCCGATCTGACCCATGTCTCCGCCATGCGCAGCCGGGACTATCTCCAGCGCTTCCTCGATTCTCCGGCCAGCCTGATTCCGGGCTCTCACATGCCGCCGGCGACTCTTCCAGAGAGCTGGAAGGCTCCGCTGGTTGACTATCTGGTGAAGGAGACCGGCGCTCCCATGGCCCAGCCTGATGCGAAGCATCTCTACATGATGCTCTGCCAGCGGTGTCATGCGGCTAACGGAGACGGGCGGGGATTGATTCAGGAGAATCTGGCCAATTTCCCCCGGGCCTTTGCGGGCAACGCCTCCTATTTTCGCTCCCGATCAGAAGAACAGATTTTCCGCAGCCTGCGCAGCGGGGTGCCGGGCACTTCCATGCCTCCCTACGGAAAGCTCCTCGACGACCGGCAGCAGCAATCGCTTATGGACCTGATCTATCGCTCTTTTATCGGCATTGATCGGAG
>JAAXQG010000165.1 GCA_012974445.1 Desulfuromonadales bacterium | reverse complement strand
CCGATCTGAATCTCCATGAACTCACTGCGATGATCTCCCGTAAGTACCGGCCCCGAGGTCTCGCCGTTCACCCGTTTTCGGGCCGCAACAATATAGTCTCCGGGGGGCAGAGGCAGCTCGAAGCGTCCGTCGGCTGAGGTGGGCTCGGAAAGGTAAAGGGCCGGTCCGTACAGATCCATCCCCTTCTTGTAGACATAGAGATAGGTCTTCTCCAGCGGAACCAGTATCTGTCCTTTTAATATTACGGGCCCCTGGGGCTGGTTTGTCACGGTTTGCGGCGAACTGTCACAGCCCACAAGGATGAAGGCAAATAGCAAGAGAAAGAGGACACTTAGAGCCATGTGCCTCAGAGGGTTTCTAGATTTTTTCAAGCTGAACGAGAGCAAGTTTACGTCCTCCCTGACCGATATAATGAGCGTTGGTACTGTTGTCGAAAACTGAGAGATCAAATTGATTGGGCGCTTCTCCGGGGGTAAAGACAATATCCCTCGGGTCGCCGGTATCCAGGGCGCGGCGCAGCGTCAGAGTCCATCCCCCATCTTCGTAGACCGATGAGGCGAGCACATCAGCGCGCCCCTGAGCGGGACGGTCCACGAGATATCCTGGCGCATCATGCACTCCGAGCAGTCCGGTGCCGGCAGCCTCAGCTCCCCCTCGAACATAGAGGGGGCGATCCCCCTGGGAAAAGGGCGCGCCGGCATCTGTTGAACGAGCATTAGCCGAATTGGGGTGGAAAATCTCCGATTCGTAGTCAGGATGAGTTCCCAGGGAATCTAGATAGCCATCATCCGCAAATCCCAACCCTGCGGTGCGATCGGCCTTCCAGTTCCAGAGATCCAGCCATGTGCCCTCATCGCTGAGACGCATCAGGTTTCGAGAGCGAAAGGCACTGCGACTCACACCGAAGTCCTCCATGTGGCAGGCGTAGGCACAGTTGAAGGAATCGTAGCGATCCGCCGGAGCCCAGAGGATGCCCAATCCATCTTCCAACCCTCCTTTATTCTGCCAGAACTCTCCCTGATAAATCCATGACATCATCGCATCGTCACGGGTTGGATCTTCCCATCGCAACCTCAGGAAGAGATCCTGCGGGCTGTAGTAGGCCCGCACCTCAACAATGACAGGTTGCGCCTTGACCTCCCCGTGATGGCAGGACGCGGTGCTCAGATGCACCATGTCCTGGTCCATGGAAAAGGGAGCCTCAGGGCGGTGAGGACGCCCTCCCGTAACATGCATCTCCACAGGCATGGCCTGCTGCCAATGCTGCTCTGTCGGTGGGCCCTGCAGAGGCAGAGCGTAGAGAACCTCGGAAGTGTAGGTTCGACATCCGGCAAGGGCGACCAACGCAAGCAGGAGGGGTGAAAATCGGTTCAGAACCAAGGAAACTCCCATAAGCTGTATAGAAGCACAGGAAAAAGAGATGAAATTAAAAGAGCAAATTACATACCAGTGGGAGTTTGACGGGAGATGATGATTCGGTTACAGGGCCTCAGACTCTGTCCAGCAGGCCATATTTTTCCAACTTGTACCTCAGGGTCGTTCGCTTGATCCCCAGAGAGTCGGCGGCGCGAGTCTGTGACCCGTCCTCCCTGCGCAGGGTCTGAAGAATGATCTGCTGCTCAAGCTCCTCAAGGATTTCTGTCAGGCTCGTCCCTCTTTCGGGGACCTGAAGACATAGTTCCAGATCGCCCCTCATCCCTGGCGGCAGATCCCTCGGAGTCAGGGTTTCGGAGCGCCCCAGCACAACAGCCCTCTCAATTACGTTCTGCAGCTCCCGCACATTGCCGGGCCAGTCGTGGGCCAGAAGGCACTGAAGAGTCCTGGGAGCAAGGGAACTGATATTTTTCCCAGCCTGGCGGTTGTACTGCTGAAGAAAAAAGCCAGCCAGCGCTTCAATATCTGAGCGTCTCTCCCTCAGGGGGGGCAAGTGGATGTTGATGACATTGAGGCGATAATAGAGGTCTTCACGGAAATTTCCCGATCGGACTTCCTGCTCCAGATTCTTGTTGGTGGCTGCCACGATGCGAGCATCGCTGCGAATGGTTCGGTTGCCCCCCACCCTTTCGAACTCATGTTCCTGCAGAACCCGCAGCAGCTTCACCTGAGCTGCTGGACTCATCTCTGCCAGTTCATCGATGAACAGAGTGCCTCCATCGGCCAGCTCGAAACGCCCTTTGCGGGTTTGCAGCGCCCCGGAAAACGCACCTTTCTCATGACCGAAGAGTTCGCTTTCCAGCACCCCCTCGCTCAACGCCGCGCAATTGAGCACAACAAAAGGCTGATCTTTACGGGGGGAGTGCTGATGGATCGATCGGGCGATCAACTCCTTGCCCGTACCGCTCTCACCGGTAATCAGGACGCTGGTTCGACTCGGAGCTGCACTGCGAACCAGATCAAGGACCTCCTGAATCGCCGTAGAGGCGCCCACCAGACGCTGATGACCGTAGCGCCCCTCCAGTTCCTCATGGAGATACCGATTCTCCTCGACCAGGCGTTCACGCTCCAGAACCTTCCGCAGGGTCAGAATGATTTCGTCCGACTCGAAAGGTTTGGTGAGATAATCACGAGCGCCGGCGCGAAGGGCTTCTACGGCATTTTCCACGGTGCCATAAGCCGTTATAACAATAACCGGAATAGATGGGTCAAATTCGCTGAGTTGCTTAAGAAGCCCAAGGCCCCCTAACCCGGGCATCTGAAGATCAGAGATGATCAGGGAGAGATTCTGGGAGGCGACGATCGGCATGGCGGTCTCGGCCGATTCGGCACTGAGAACTTCGTATCCCTCGCGTTCGAGCAGTCGGCAGAGCATCCGGCACATTCCCGGTTCGTCATCGACAATTAATATGCGATGGACAGCCATGGAGGTCCTCAAGGAAAAGACAAAGAAGAAAGATTCAAGGGGGCAAAGCGAAGGCTCGCGAAACGAACCCCATCTTCAAAGCCCCCCGAAACAAAAGCGAATGATATTAATTAGAATAGACGCGGTTTTTGCCGGATCCCTTGGCCTTATAAAGAAGCTTGTCGACGCTTGAGAGCAGATCGGTCACCGAATCACCATCGGCAGGATAGGAGGCTACACCGATAGAGACGGTAATCCCGGTCTGAGTCTGGCCGTTAAGCATCTTGATCGAATCTGTTTCAACAGCGCTTCGAACCCGTTCGGCCGCAGCCACTGCTTTATCGATACAGGTCTCGGGTAAGATAGCGATGAACTCTTCTCCACCGTAGCGGCAGAGAATATCTCCCTGACGCAGAATCTGGGGAAGCAGTTCGGCGACAATTTGAAGAACCCGATCCCCCAGAGGATGACCATAGGTGTCGTTGAACTTCTTGAAGTCATCGATGTCAAACATGATCACCGAGAGATGTTTTTTGTGGCGTCGGGCCCGGGAGAGTTCGCGGGAAAAAAACTCCTTGAACTGGCGATGATTATAGAGTCCGGTGAGGCCATCGGTTACCGCCAGTTGCTGCGTCTGGGCGTGAAGCTTTGCGTTCTTGATACTCAACGCAGCAAAAGAGCCGAAAATTTCGAGAGTATCTAGATTTTGCTTTGAAAAATTACGGGGTACAAAATCATCTAGATAAAGAGCGCCGACGATGTCCTTGCCGAGGATAAGGGGGATACAGATAATGGAGCGTATTCCCTCGCTGATGGCCAGGGGATTGTTAAAGAAATCAGCATCCCGGGTATCATCGATAATAAAGAGCCCCCCCTGCTGAAGCATCTTGTGGGAAAGGCCTCCCTTTTTAACGCTCCAGCGATCATGAGAGACGAAGGCTTCGCTCAATCCCTTGTGAGCATGAAGCGTCAGCCGGTTTGTTTTTTTGTCATACAGAGCAATGGTCCCTGCAGGAACGCCGACAAAGTCCATGGCATGGTTCAGGATGTCTTGAAGAACCTCATCGAGATCGAGGGATGAAACAACGGATTGGGCGACTTCGAGCACATTTTTAAGCCCCCGAACCTCCTCTTCCAGCTGCTCACGTTTTATTTTATCTTCATTCATAAAAATCCTCGACTGGAAAGATCAATTTCAAAACCTAACATGCGGTTATCATAACTGTAAATTCAAAACGCTACCCCCGCAAAAGAAGGGATTGCCCTGCGCCGCAAATTGACTGAACCCCCTGAATTTCCAGCTTATTAGCTAATGGATCAGGGTCGCTGGAGCCTTGAACTGTCTGTTGACACCTACCCTATCTTGTGGTTTATAGGCACTCAACAACTAAATGCTGTGTTAAATATCTGTGACAATTTCAGTAATAATGGAGGAAGCCCGATCATGCCAGCGACCAAAGCCCGGGAAGCTTGTGCCCTGCCCCTTTCCAAGAATGCTCTCACCGTACTTGAGCGCCGATATCTCAGACGCGATGCTAATGGTGAATGCCTTGAGACGCCCGAAGATATGTTTCGCCGTGTAGCAAGAACCATCGCCCAGGCAGAAACCGCCTTTAAAAAGGGGCTCGACCCTGCCCAGCTCGAAGAAGATTTTTACCGCATCATGACTTCTCTGGAGTTTCTTCCCAACTCCCCGACCCTCATGAATGCCGGGCGGGAACTGGGGCAGCTCTCGGCCTGCTTTGTGCTCCCCATTGAAGACTCTATGGAAAGCATCTTCGGGGCGATCCGCGATACGGCACTGATTCACAAAAGCGGCGGCGGCACCGGCTTTTCCTTCTCCAATATTCGTCCGGCCAACGATCTGGTCCAGTCCACCACCGGCGTCTCCTCCGGTCCCCTCTCCTTTATGCGCGTCTTTGATGTGGCCACCGAAACCATCAAGCAGGGCGGTACAAGGCGCGGCGCCAACATGGGCATCATGCGTGTGGATCACCCCGACATCATGGACTTCATCATGTGCAAGAAGGACCAGACGGTCCTGACGAATTTCAATATCTCCGTCGGCATGACCGAGGCCTTCATGGAGGCCGTGGAAAAGGGGCTGGAGTACGACATCATCAACCCCAGAGATGGCAAGGTGGTGAAAAAGCTCTCGGCTCCCAAGGTGTTCGAGCACATCGTGGAGATGGCCTGGACCAACGGCGAACCCGGCATCATATTCCTCGACCGCATGAACCGCGACAACCCCACCCCTCATATCGGCGAGATCGAGAGCACCAACCCCTGCGGAGAGCAGCCGCTGCTGCCCTATGAGTCCTGCAATCTGGGTTCCATCAACCTGGCGACCATGGTCGCAGACGGCGATGTGAACTGGGAGAAACTCGAGCAGTGCGTGCGACTTTCCTCGCGCTTTCTGGACAACGTGATTCAGGTCAACAAGTATCCCCTGCCTGCAATCGAGGAGATGACCCAGGCCAACCGCAAGGTGGGGCTGGGCGTCATGGGCTGGGCCGACATGCTGATCATGCTCGGCGTTGCCTACAACTCCGCCGAGGCCGCCGAGCTGGGCGGCCGGGTGATGAAGTTCATCACCGAAAAATCACGGGAGATGTCCTTCGAGCTGGCCGAAGAGCGGGGCGAATTTCCCAACTTCCAGGGGAGCATTTTTGACAAAAAAGGGGCACGCAAACTGCGTAACGCCACCAGCACCACCATTGCTCCCACAGGAACCATTTCCATCCTGGCCAGCTCCTCCAGCGGCATCGAGCCCCTGTTCGCCGTATCCTATGTGCGCCAGGTGCTGGATAACGATATTCTGGTCGAGGTCCATCCTCTCTTCGAGCAGGTGGCCCGCGAGCGCGGATTCTACTCCGCCGAGTTGATGAAGAAGATCGCCGAGCATGGCACCATCGTCGATCTGCTCGAAATCCCCGAGGATGTGCGCCAGATCTTCGTCACCGCCCACGACATCACCCCGGAAGATCACATCCGGATGCAGTCGGCCTTTCAGCGCTACACCGACAACGCGGTGAGCAAGACCGTCAATTTCTGCAACGACGCCACCCGCGAAGATGTGGACAAGGTCTACCGCCTCGCATACCGCGAAGGGTGCAAGGGTGTCACCATCTACCGGGACGGCTCCCGCGACATACAGGTTCTTTCGGTAGGCAAGAAAGAGGAGCAGCCCTCGGCCGTAATCCCCATGGAGTCGAAGAAGCAGGGGCGCAAGCGTGATCGCCCTCGTACCCTGACCGGCGCGACCTACCAGATGGAGACGGGCTGCGGCCCCCTCTATGTCACCATTAACGAAGACACCAGCGGGCTCTTCGAGGTCTTCACCACCATGGGCAAAGCAGGGGGGTGCGCGGCATCCCAGTGCGAAGCCATCGGGCGACTGGTCTCCCTGGCCTGGAGAAGCGGTGTGCAGGCGCGCCAGGCCATCAAGCAGCTCATCGGCATCACCTGCCACAAGCCTGCGGGCTTCGGCGCCAACCGGGTCACTTCCTGTGCCGATGCGGTAGCCAAAGCCATTCAGCTGCACATGGTTCCCGACGGAGAGGCTCCCACCCAGTTCGTCGGCAGCGGCGGAGCCTGCCCCGAGTGCGGCGGTCCCGTGGAGCACGAGGGCGGATGCTGCGTCTGCCACTCCTGCGGGTACAGCGAGTGCGCCTGAGGCGCCCGGATTGATGAATCGCGCCCCCCAACGCCTGCGCGCTGGGGGGCGTTGCTCTTTTGACGAGGTACTCCATGTCGCGAATCGAAGCAACTCCCGTCTACTGCTCTGAAACAGGTCGCCTGTGCCCCCGATGCGGCAAGGCAGCTGCCGCTTGCCGTTGCCCGAAAAAGACCAAAGCCGCTCCTTCGAAACACTCTGCGCCGCAGGACGGCATCGTGCGCATCGGTCGCGAGACCAAGGGGCGCAAAGGCAAGGGTGTTACCCTGGTCACCGGCGTTGCGCTGGACGGCACCGAACTCAAGGCCCTGGCCAAGGAGCTGAAACAGAAATGCGGCACCGGGGGGACCGTCTGCGACGGGGTCATCGAGATACAGGGCGATCATCGCGAGCTGCTGCAGAGCCTGCTCGTAGCCAGAGGTTTCAAAGTTAAGCTGGCCGGAGGATGAAGAAGAAAGAGATGCAGTCGCCCCCACCGGTGGACTGGGAAAACCTCTGCCACCGCTGCGGGGGTTGCTGTTTCGAGAAATGCATTGATGATCGGGGGCGAATCATCTCCACTCCCGTCCCCTGTCGTTTTCTCGATATCATTACCCGGCAGTGTCGCGTTTATCATAAACGATTCGCCGTGGACGAAGATTGCATCCAGCTGACCCCTGAAGTGGTTCGATCTCTGGAGTGGCTTCCCGAGCACTGCGCCTATCGAACCAGTGAGAAAGACGGGGACTGACTACTCGTACCGCAGCGCCTGAATCGGATCGAGCCTTGCCGCCTTTATGGCGGGATATAGGCCGAAGACGATGCCCACCGCCATGCTGATGCCCAGCGAGAGCACGAGGCTCCAGGGCGTGACCAGTACTGGCATATCGGCGAAGCTACTGATCAGCTGAGGAATCAACAGCCCTACCAGAATCCCGATGCAGCCTCCGGTGGTGGAAAGTACCAGTGTTTCGATGAGAAACTGTCCGACGATCTGCGACTGCGTGGCACCGATGGCTCGTCGAATCCCGATTTCCCGGGTCCGTTCGGTCACCGAAGCGAGCATGATGTTCATGATGCCAATTCCTCCCACCAGAAGGCTGACCCCGGCGATGGAACCCAGAACCACATTGAAGGTTCTTTTCGTCTCCTGTGCCTGACGCAGCAAGGCCAGCGGCACCCGGACACGATAATCCTCTTTGGGGTGAAAGCGACGCAGCATCGCCTCGATTCCCAGCGCAGCGGAGGGTACCTCTTCGGTGGAGGCCACCTGGACGATGATCTGGTGCAGCTCCACCATCTCCCTCTCACGCCCTCCGGCAGACCTCCGGACGCTGAGATCACCAAAGCGCCCCCTAGCAACGCTCAACGGAACATAGACATCATTCGGCTTGTCGGGAGTGAGCCCCCCTTCCCCCTCGCTTCGAAGGATCCCCACCACCTTGAAGGCATTGCCGGCAATGCGGATGTTCCCTCCCAGCGGCTCCTCCATGGACAGCAGCGCTCTGGCGACGAACTCAGTCAGCACCGCAACATTGCTTCCCTGCTCCAGGTCCCTTTCGGTCAGCAAACGTCCGGCAAGCAGTGGACGATGGAACAGTTCAAACCACTGCGGGGTGGTTCCCATCAATCTCAGTTCCAACTCCCTGCTCCCCATGCGGCCGACATTGCGGACTATTTTCACCGGAACCACCTGTCGAACAGAAGAGAAGGCCTCCGTGATCCGCAAGACATCCTGGTATTCGAGGCCATATTGATTGACGAAACGGCTACGCTGTGAGGCCGCCGTATCAGCCGCCGGTTTGAGGGATTCGACGATGATATTTGAGCTGCCCAGCATGCGAATCTCCTCAAGAGCCTTGCGGCTGGCCCCCTCTCCCACGGCGAGCATGGCCACGACGCTTCCTACCCCGAAGACCATGCCGAGCATAGTCAAAAACGATCTCAGGGCGTTTAAGCGTACATGCTTTAGGCCCAGACTCAGATTGCGAATCAGACGGCTGGCCCTCTTCATTACCGCCCCTCCCATCGCTCGATTTTCCCGTCTCGCATCTGCAGCCGGTACTGAGCGTAGGCGGCAATGTCCGTCTCGTGGGTGACCATAATAATCGTCTTGCCACGACGATTCTGCTCCAGGAGCAACTCCATGATCCGCTCGCCCGTGCCTGTATCGAGATTCCCCGTGGGTTCATCGGCAAGCAGAATGTCCGGTTCTGCGGCAAGAGCACGGGCGATGGCCACACGCTGCTGCTCCCCGCCTGATAGCTGGGAGGGGCGGTGAGCAAGACGCTCCGAGAGACCGACCATCTGTGCCAGATCCTTCGCTCTGGCAGCGGCAGCCCTGGGCTCTGTTTCCAGATAGTAGAGGGGAAGTTCGATATTCTCCTGAACACTCAACTGGGGGATAAGATTGAAACCCTGAAAAATGAAACCGATGTTGCGAAGACGAACCTGGCTCAAATCATCATCCGAAAGTCTGGCCACCTCCCCTCCCTTGAGCAGATAACGCCCGGAAGTGGGACGGTCGAGACAGCCGATGAGGTTCAACAGGGTGCTTTTGCCCGATCCGCTGGGGCCCATGACTGCACAGAAGTCACCCTCCTCGATGGTTAAGGACAGTTTGTCCAGCGCCAGAATCTTGCCCTCTCCAGACCTGTAAGCTTTGGAGAGGTACTCCAGCCTGATGGTCGGCTCTTTACGGTGGGCGCTCAATGCTTCGTCTCCCCGGATCTCTGATCTGTGGGGCGATTCTTCACTTCCGAAGGCGGTGACTGTTCGCTGCGATCCAGAGGCGGAGCGAGTAGCACCATTTCACCGGCCTCGAGTCCCGCAGCGATATGCACCATGCGGCCATTATCCTGTCCCGCCTGAATGCTTCTGGGCACCACTTCGTCGCCGTACAGGACAAAGAGGGTCTGCTTCCCATGGACTTTCACCAGCGACTGAATCGGCACGTAGACGGCGTTCTCGATGAACTCGACCTCAATGGCAGCCGTACAGCTCATGCCCGTCTTAAGCCCCCGGACATCTCCGATGACGTGGATCTCCGTGTTGTAGACCTTGAGATCGGGGTTGAACCAGACGCTGGTGGCATCAGGCAGCGGAGAAATGCTGGCCACAACGCCTTCGAATTCCCGTGTTGGCAGGGCTTCGATGCTGATCCTCACCTTCTGCCCGAGGCGGACATTGACCAGGCTTGACTCATGAATCTTGATCTCGGAGATGAAGGCATCGGGGCTGGGCAGCAGAATAAGTTCCTCGCGCTCCCGCACTTCCTTCCCCTCGGTGAGGGGCTCCTGGTTGCCCCTCCAGGTTCCCCGACCTGTGGTGGCGTAAACCACCAATCCATCTTCCGGGGCGAGGATTTTAGCCCGCTGGATCTGTTTTTCGAGCTTGACGAGTTTTTGCCTCTCCCGGGCCAGTTCCGACTCTCTGGCCTGGAGCCTGGCTTCAGCCTGGATCAGGTCAGCCGCCCCTTTGCGCCGGGAGCGCTCCAACTCCATTGCGGTCTGTTTCACCTCGGAGTGCAGCTCGGTCAAGCGTCGCTCGTTGTCATATTTCAGCAACAGATTCCGGGCGCTAAGGGACAGGTCAAGATCCAGAGCGGCCTTTTTCGCCGCCAGCTGATCGGCCTGCAGCTCTGTCTGGGCGATGTACTCTTCCATCGCCAGTACCTCGGACCACCGGAGGTCGGCTTGGGCCAGTCGAAGTTCTTCTTCGGCGAGCACGATCTTGGCCTCGGCCTCCAAGAGAGTCTGCGGAAACTCACCTTCCGTATATTTGATCAGGTCTTCCCGGGCAAACCTTGACTTGAGCTCAGCCTTTTCCTGATCGCTTTCGGCCTGATTGCGAACCACTTCCAGGTCTTCTCGGGCCACGATGAATTCCGCCTCGATGTTCTGTACTCGGATCTGCTGATCCAGGCGTTCATCTCTCAATCGGCTGGCATCCAGTTCCACCAGAAGCGTCCCCTTACGGACCTCCGTCCCCTCTTCGATGAGGTAGAGAATGGTCGTACGCCCCTCAAGTTCATTTTTAAGCACAAGTTGGTCGCGCGCCTGGATCGTTCCGGATTCCACCACGTCGATGAGCAGGGGGCCTCGTCGGGCTTCGAATAGGGGGACGGCGTTCTCCGTCCTGTCCCCGGAGCAGGCGCCTAGAATCAGGGCCAGCCCATAGAGCAGCATCAAGCTGAGCGACAAAATGAGAAAGGAGCGTCTATTACAGGGATTGTTCATCGGCCTCACCTTCCGAAGCGGGCTCCCTCCAGAGGCCGGATTCATTCACCATGAGGGTCCCCATGTCCCGCTGCAGGAACAGTTCGGCATTGTGGTAATCCACCAGCGCTGCCGAGAAGGCATTACGGGCTGTGCTCAGGTCCTCCTGCGCATCCAGCAGATCCCGCATCTGCGCCCTTCCCGCCTGAAGGAAGAGTTCGGTGCTCTCAACCCTGCGTCTGGCCAGCTTCACGGCCTGGTCCTGAATCCGAATGCTTTCTCGAAACTCCAGCAGATTGCGAAGTGCCTCCCGAACCTCCGCCTTGATCTGATCCTCAAGCCGCTGAAAGTTGCGTACAGCCAGCTCGTAGTCGATGAGGCTTTCACGGTAAGCCAGTGCCTCGGCGGTTCGTTCAAAGGGGAGCCTCAATTCCAGGGCGGCGCTGTAATTTCCTCGAGACGGCTGGAATCGGGCATTATCCAGGTCGGCGCCGGAAAGAGACCTTCCCTCTCCAATTCGGGCGCTGCCCACCAGAGCGAGATCGGCTCCCAGGTTGTCGGCTGAAACGGCCACCTTTCGCCTGCTGTCGTAAACCCTGCCCTGAAGCACCCGCAGATCCAGTCGCCGATCCAGCGCCGTGCGGATGACAAGCTCGGGATCCGTCTCAAAGGAACCTGCCTGCGGCAGTGAAGGTTCCTCTAACTGGACGGGATCTGACGCCTTGAGCGGCATGCTCCCTCTTGCCGTTGCAGGTTCGTCAGACAGAAGATCCTGGGCTGAGATGAGCAGTCTATCCAGGTTGTTCCGATCCAGTTCAATTCGTGCGTCGGTGGGAAGGCCGAGGAGATTTTTGAAGCCATCCAGGGCTCTCTGATAGTCTTGCCGTGCTCCGATCCAGACGTTTCTTGCCCGCAGTTCGTCCTGAACCGCCTGGTCCACCTGAATACCCTCGAGCCGTCCGGCCTCGAAGAGACGCTGGGCTCTTCGTCCCGCCCTGACCAGGGAGCGGTAGCTTGACTGGGCGTTTTCCTGACGGTCCAAACTCTCGAGAACATCGAGATAGTCCCGGGCAATACCCACGGAGAAGCTCGCCTTGAACCTTTCGAAGCTCCAGATGGCATAGAGCAGGTTTCGCTCGGCCTGAGTGAGGACTTCGGTAGCGATATCCCGGCCGGCACCTCTCAACAGGGGGATGTTGATGCTGGCATCGGCAAATAGTCCAAGACTGGAGCTCGTCCCCGGAGTCAGGAGCCTGACCAGATCGAGACCGAGCTGGGTGGTCAGCAAGGCCCCGGCCTTCAGTCGGCGGCTGACCCCGGCGCCCAGGCTGGTTTCGCTGCCCGTTACCGAAGCTCCGTCGCTGCGCTCTAAGCTGAGAAGACTGTTTAACCTTCCGGTGTAACTCTTCTGAAATGCGTTCTTTTCGAGCAGATAGTCCAGGGCGCTGCGGAAGACCTCCTCCTTAGCCGCCTGATATTCCCTACTTCCTGCGGCCCCTGCCTGCAGAGCATCCTCCAGCGAGAGTCTGAAGGACTCTCCTCGGGGCCAAGGGGGACCAGGAAGATCCATGCTCTCCTCTTCGAGCAGATCGTTCTGAATACTCAGAGAATCGGCGCTCGCGTAGGGCAGCCCCATCTCGAGCAGCAGCCTTTGGCGCAGCGTCTGACGGGACTTCAGGATACTGAAGGACTCGGTCCTGCCAAGGGCCTCCAGCTGTTTCTGTTCGATCGCCTCCAAAGCAGAACTCTCGACCCGCCTCAGATGGCCGAGGCTGGATTGGCAGCCGCTGGAGAGCAAGCAGAAGAGCAGCAGGAAAAGGAAGTTTCTGATAAAAAAACAAATCATTCCGAATTCTTTCGAACCAAGTGTTTCCCGAAAGCTTATCTGCTTCTATGCATTTTAAAAGGCAAAAGGGGCATAAGCCCCTTTTGAAAACCGATGAATTCATCGGTGCGACAATCTGATCGAATCAATCCCGGTCGAAACGGTTACCGAAGGGTCGCCTGTCAAAGCGATCCCGGTCGAAACGGTTGACAAAACGGCGCCGTTCGAAGTCATCATCATCGCATTCAAATCTTCTTATGACGAAGTCGTCATCATCAAAAATATCTCTTCGGATATCTCTGCGGATGAAGGGTCTTCTGTCTCTGACGAATCGGCTGTCATCGTCGTCGCATTTTTCGAAGAAGTCGTCGTTAAATCGAGCCCTGGAATCGTTACCGGCAAAAGCAACCGACGTGAGTCCAAGGAAGAGAAGCGTAATTAACATCAGGAACAAGTATTTGAGACTCATATCTATACCCCTTTGCGTTGGCCGCCGCACCGATCATCCGATCCGGCGGTCGCCCAATGGGACAGTTTTAAGGTACCAGTGACCGGCATGGAACATCAGTCGTCAAAGAAGAAACGATTGTCGTCATCAAAATCGTCATCAATGATGATGATGGGACGCCTGATGAACGGGAACCGCACGAATGGACGCCGGATGAACGGACGCCGGATGAACGGTCGGTCTATGAAGGGGCGCCTGATAAACGGACGTCCGATGAAAGGCCTGCGGTCTCTGACGATATTCCTTCTGTCAAAGAAGGCTCCCCTACTATCCCCGCCGTCAAATCGACTATCGGTCAGGCCAGGGATCGTGCTTCCCAGCCTTGCATCATCGCCGTATACGTTCGATTCGAGTCCCGGACTCATAATGGCTGCCATAAGAAGTATCAACACGAATTTAAGTTTCATATGCTACCTCCCCATATTGTTTTTCGAGGGACAGCGGAATCTCTATTCCGAAGCATCCGTTGAAGAAACGCCCTCTATCGGGCATGCCTCTCAGATACTCAACAATCATTCCAATTGACTCAATAGCTAAGCTTCCGTAATTGCTAGGCTATTGCAGATTCAAGGTGGACAGCATTTCTGCCAAAGGAAACCTGCGGAACCCGTAACCGTGGCAGCGCGATTCTTTCCTTTAAAATCAGGGACTTAAGTGCTGCAACCAGGGTTACGGTAATTTCCTTTACCTACGGTGCCGGCGCTGAACTCAGAGCGCTGAAGGTATATAATTTTTACAGTTAATCTGAAGGGTTCAAGATAT
The DNA here is from genome assembly GCA_012974445.1 of Desulfuromonadales bacterium. Lineage (GTDB taxonomy): Bacteria > Desulfobacterota > Desulfuromonadia > Desulfuromonadales > JAAXQG01 > JAAXQG01. The sequence continues at coordinate 120 of JAAXQG010000165.1, read as the reverse complement.
CTATGTATGAGTCAGGGCTAGGGTGCGAGGTTGGCCATGAAAGCTGGAAGACACAAATTGACGGGTTCAATCCATTCCCATCATCCCTGTGTTAAGGGTTCTTTTTCCTTGAGACAGAGC
>JAAXQG010000244.1 GCA_012974445.1 Desulfuromonadales bacterium | reverse complement strand
CCCTCACCCTGCTCCAGCAGGTAAGCCAGCCTGGCCTGGGAGTCACGGTCCCCCAATTCGGCCGCCCGAAGGTACCAGCTGCGAGCCAGAACCGCATCCTCGGGCATCGCGATTCCACGCTCATGCATCTGTGCCAGCCGGGCCAGGGCGCCGATCTCCCCCTGTTCGGCGGCCTGCAGGTACCACTTCAATGCCCTGGGTTGATCCTGCCCGCCCCCCAGCCCCCGGTCATACATGTGTCCCAGGCGTAACTGGGCGAAGGCATTGCCCTTCCCGGCCAGCTTGGCATACCAGCGCCGGGCCTTCACATAGTTGGTGGCGATGTAACGTCCCTCGTCGTGCAGCCGGGCCAGTCGCAGCTGCGCTTCGGTGTCTCCCCCCAACGCCGCCCTATGATACCAGGACACAGCGTCTGAGTAGTTCTGTCCCTGTTCGAAGATTTCGGCCAGCCTGAACTGGGCCGCCCCCACGCCCTGCATGGCCGCTTTCCTGTACCAGGGTACGGCCCTGGCGGAATCAGGCCCCGATTCGTCACCCCCGTCGAAAATCCGACCAAGGCTGTACTGAGCCTCGCTAGCCCCCCTGTTCGCGGCGCCTTCGTACCATTTTATCGCCCGGGCCAAATCCCGGGGCACCCCGTCTCCGGCCTCAAACATCTGCCCCAGACGTATCTGTGAGAAGATATCTCCATGGGCTGCGGCCTTGAGATACCAGTGCGCGGCCTTGGCGGGGTCGCGCACCACAGCTTCCCCGCCATCCAGAATAGAGGCCACGCGAACCATCGACTCCGGGTCCCCCCCCTTGGCGGCCAGACGGTGGTACCGAAGGGCCTGTCCCATATTCCGGGGGACGCCCCGCCCCTCATCAAAGATCCGCGCCAGACGTTTTTGCAGCGCCCGGTCTCCCTGCTCGGCGGCCATGCCGTAATAGTTCATCGCCCTGGGAAGATCCTTGGGCACATCCGCATCCCATCCCCGCTCATAAATCCTGGCCAGACGCAGCTGGGTCGAGAGATCGCCGGCCTTCGCCGCCCGGTCGTAATAATCGAGGGCTCGCTGCTTTGCTCCAGACTCAGGCTGCCGCGCATGATAATCGGCCAGCTTGAGCATCGAGGGGATGTGCCCTTTTTTCGCGGCCCGCACAAAAAACCTCAGACTCTCCCTCGGGCTGGCGGCAATTCCCCGCCCCGATCCATAAATCGACCCCAGAGCCGCCAGCGCCTCGATCGACCCCGCCTCCGCCGCCATTCGATAGTACCGCAGGGCATCGACGTCGCTCTGAGGGACGGCACCGCCCCTCTGGTGCAGCCGAGCCAGCCGGGTCCAGCTCCCGGCATCTCCCAGTTCTTCGACCAGCCTGGACAGGGGCGTATCCCCGGTCCCCGCCAGGTTGGCTCCCGCCTCAAGGGCAAGTCGATACTCGAAAATCATGTCCCTTTTTGGAATCTGAACCCCTTGCGCGACTTGCGGAGCCTGCGCGTCCCTTTCAAAGGGAGTCTTCAGAGCACAGCCCCAGAGCAGGGTCAAAAGGAGCAGAACACCAAGGGGTCTTCTCAGGGATTTCACGGCCATACAACCTCCATCAAACTTAGCCTGAACAACGGCCCCAACACAGAATGGACGAATCGAATTCTTCCCTGCCCCTCCTCGAAGGTGAGAGAATCCGGATCGACCAAAGATCGGGATAGCACCAGAGGGGATAAAAGAAGACAGATTATGAGTTCATCAATGAATCCAGCCATATTATCGACTCGCGCTAACAGACGCAAACCATACTTTTGCTGGCGACAAAGGCTGCGATCCCTTGGGGGGGGGGACGTTCTTAACTTACGCAACTTGCCCCTCGGCTTTTCGCACCAGCTTGGAAACAGCTGAGAGCGAAACACCGAGTTGGCGGGCAGTTTCCGTCTGGGAGACACCCCGTACCTTGACCAGCTCCAGAACTATTTTCGCCCTGAGCTCCGTCACCTTTGCCCTACGACTGCCTGAGCGGATTTCCTCGACACTGATTTGTGCCAGATCGCACATCTGCCGAACAAGCTGACCCAGGTCTACCCCACTCAATGGACCTCTTGGACGGGTCTCATTCGAGCCACTGGTTTCCATCAGGATATGTTCTGTAAAATCAGAGCTGCCGAGAATCCGCCTGTCGGAAGCCCCCTGACTTCCGTCCGTCTCCTCCACACCAGACCCCGAAAACTCCGGCCTTCGCCCCTGCTCTACCCCATCTGCCACAAACTGTCGGTACGCATGCTGAGCCCCCACCTTGCTTCCGAAACGGGAAAGAACTGCATCCAGATCTTGGCATTCGAGGATTTTTTTACCCAACAGCACGGCGTGCCCACACCAGGGGAAGCTCTCCAACTCCGCAAGATCGGACACCAGATTCGCCCGCAAGGGATTAAGGTGGATATAGCGAACAAGTTCGCAAAAGTAGAGCTCGTCCTCGCAGACAATAGACTTGTATCGATTTTGAAACAGATGCCCGCAGCGATGATGCCGCCTGTTGAAGGTGACGACGTACCCGGTAAGAAGTCGTCCCATGAAGCGCGGTAGCCCGTAATTGCTGCTGCGCAGCAGCAAATGAGCATGATTGGAAAGCAGAGCCCAGGCATAGATGGCGGTATCGGTCTCCACCGCCAGGCGTTGCATTCGGGAAACAAAATCACTGCGGTCCCTGTCATCCTTGACGATCCTGCGCCGCTCGATCCCCCGGACCATGACATGATGCAAAATCCCCGGTGCATCAATCCTTGCCCGACGTGGCATACCCGCCCCCTTTCTGCCGTGACAGTCAGCTTGGCAAGTTATTCCCGCAAGTCAAGCGCGTCCCCCCTCTGGGAGGGCCTCAAAGCATGAAGGGCCGGGGAATTCCCCGGCCCTTCATGCTTCTGACTCAGCAGGGATGGACGTTGCTGCTGCCCACCACTTTCGGCTTCATGTACTTCTTCATTTTATCCTCCTTTATTTGATGTCTTCCCTCGCTATTGACCTTCGTAGAGGCGGTTCCAGCCGGTAGTGCGGTGCGCTGCAGGCCGCTGCGGAACATGTTGTCATCCAAATCGCGCCAGCTGAAGCCCAGCCTTCGTTCTCCCCTGGTTAACTC
>JAAXQG010000239.1 GCA_012974445.1 Desulfuromonadales bacterium | reverse complement strand
TCTTTGGAATTCTTTGGTGAAGCATTTTCACCTCCGCCTGCCATGGCGTGCGATTAGTCCGCGCCGGTCAATTCAAGCCACCGACCCCCGTGGTAGTAGTGGACCACCGAAGCCTTCTCGAGGAAGGCGTCGTCGATACCCTGATGATAAATTCTGGGAGGTTCAGGACCCCCGTAGGCCCTATAGTGTTCAATGATAAACTGCTTCCCGACAATCCCGATGCGCCGAGAATATCCAAGCTTCCCACCGCCGATGCCTTGCACAAAGATCCCATCTGATCGTCTGGATATTTCAGTAATCCTGGTCGGGGAACTATTCCCAAACACGAGAATAGAAGAATGACCATCTCTTGAACAAAGAACCGCCCAATCCATCTGACCCTTTCTTCGAAGCTCTCCCTGCACAACATTGTGAGGTTGTGGATCTACGAAGCTTTGTGGGATAGTGCAGCCTTGCTCTTGCAACGGCCGAACAATCTGAGTCGGGAGTTGAGCAAATGCACTGGGCTGCAGGCGAATGATGTGTGATTCCCTCGATCTTCCTTCGTCTGTTTGCTCCTGGGCTGAGACAGTATTAATTGCTGCAACGACCATTATTAGCGTGATGACTAATGTTGCTCGGTGCATCGGCAGGGGGGTAGGAAAGATCTGGGGGTGTGGTTCCGTCTGACGACGATGGAGTAGAGCAGCCATGGTGGGGCTTAGGTCTAGTACATCAGTCTAACAGCAACCCCTTGGAATTGAAATGATGCCCAACGAGTTTTGGTTGATTGGTTGCCAAGAAGACGAGCTGTTCCGTGGCGTCATACTTGGAATACTGAACATTATAAACCAGGGTGGTAGGTGTGCCAGTGACTTCGGTACTTACCCCCGTCCAAATCTTCCAATTGACCAGTTCGTGGCCCTGATAGTCACCCAGCCTATCGTGGACGCCGTGTAGAATCCGATCCCATTCTTCTCTGCTGGTCTCCTGGTAGAACCGATCTGAATAGAGATCCATGACCGCGTCCATGTCTCCTGTCGCGACGGTGTGATACAGCACATTTGCCGATTGCTCTGCCGCGTCCTTGCTCTCTGCGAAGCTACACGCTGCGAGGGAAAGAACCATCGCGGAGATCAAGATTGCCCTTACGATTCTGCTTGCGGTTAACACCATTGGGCTCTCACGCATCGACGCTAACCTACACGCCACCGCGCTTGTGATTCTTGGCTTCATCAGCTTGCGGGGCGGCGCTCTGTATCGACCTAATATATTGCAATTACTGTACCGTAACGGTTCGGTAATGAGGCCGCCTCCGACCCCTATACATTTTGTGGATAGGGCTTCAGCAGGGGAAAGGAGCAGGCAGGATTTGCCGGGTTAGTTTTCCTCGTGAAGGGACGTAATGTATTCACCGAGCAGATGCTGGGCGTCCTCCGAGATGTCCAGAAACTCCACTCCTGTGCGACAGATGAGCTCTCGCTCGCCGTCGGGCCGTACCTCAAAACGGTGGACCGCTGATCGGACTACTTGGCACTTGAGGATAACTTCGCGCCCGTGGATTGTCAGGATGAGGGGCGACGTGGTCCCGACCGAAACCATGCTTGTATGTTCGATCAAGGCCCCGCCCAGGCTGATATCGATGATGGTGGCCTCGTGAATGGCGCTAATGCGTCCCGCCGCACGCCCCCCAACTACCCACCGGACATGGGTTCGCCTGTCCCGCTTCGCTTGCTCCACCGGCGCGACTTCACCTCCTTACGGTTCTTAGCGTTGCTCCTTTCAAAAAAGTAAAACGCCCTCCCGTACGGTATATGAGAAGGCGTTTGGAGCAAGGCCTTCAGTATCGTTTACGGGGAAGGGGGTGTCAAGGGTCAGGAATCTTTTTGATGGCCTTCGGCAAAGTGAAGCGGAAGAGAGATTTGGTCTGCGGCAAAGGGGGGGTGATACGGGCACGGGTGTTGCATTAACTACATCCTATGCTGAACCAGCAACCGGAGCGACTACATCGGGAACTCTGCTCGATAGATGAACTGGCCGTTGCCTATGCCAAGGCGGGCAGGCGATGGCCCCTTTGGCGTCAGCGACTTGTCCTGGTCCATGGCAGTGGGTGCAGCGCCGACTCGTGGCGGTATCAGGTGGACTATCTGTCACGTGATTTCGAGGTGGTGGCCCCGGATCTCCCGGGCCATGGCGGCTCTGAACCGGTGGACGACCCCTCGGTCGAGCGGTATGCCGCGACGGTGTTGGGCGTGCTGCAGCGAATCGGAAACCGAAAGGCCTTTTTGGCAGGACACTCAATGGGAGGGGCCGTTGCACTCCAAATCGCGCTTACGCATCCGGAGCTGCTGAAAGGCTTGATTCTCATCGCTTCGGCGGCCTACCTTGACAAACTGGCGATGACACCAGACATATTTCTGTGGGCTGCCGCCGCGGTGCCTCATAAATTCAAGGGGATGTTCTTTTCGCATGTGGTCACGAAGGATGCGCTGGCCATCGCCGGAGCCGATGTCCGACGGTGTAGGTACGAGACAGTCTTGGGCGATTTCACCGCTTGCCGCCACTTTGACTTCAGGGGCAGGCTCAAAGGGCTCAATTTACCAACCCTGATCCTTTGCGGGGACGAGGACCATATCACGCCGGCGCGTTACTCGAAGCGGCTGCAGCAAGAGATACCGGGATCTACCTTGATGCTGGTCCAGAAGGCCGGGCACATGCTTCCCCTCGAATCGCCAGACCGGGTTAATACCGCCATCCGCGACTTCATCCGCAAAGTCTAAGACCGGCCCCTCCCTCATCGGATGGACAACTTGTCAGACTCTGAGCCCTGGAGTGACAGGAGCGGGCTGCGCCACCAATTCAACACCTGTGCATCAAGAAAATAGACGCTGTCCCTCTATTCCCCCGTCCTTATTTTCCAAATGATTAAACGTATCGAATTCACTCTGTTGGTCTGGACGGCCTTTTATTGACGGTCGTGGTGATCTCTTCTATATTTACTATGGAGCACCAAGGGTTTCCCGATAGTTTTTGATCGCTTTGAGAGCCCTCAAAGGCTTCGCGAGCCTTTGGGGGTTCTTTCTTTGAGGGACCTTTAGGCAAGGAGGAACCATAATGTCGAGTAATCTG
>JAAXQG010000228.1 GCA_012974445.1 Desulfuromonadales bacterium | reverse complement strand
TCTCACAGATAGAAGTTCGATCACCTCTGCGGGAGGTGTCGAAAGTAAACGATTTAAGCATGCAAGTCGGGTGTGAGTTTTGCGTGTGTCAATTATTGAAGCTCAAACAGTTAACCGTAAATAATTAACCTAGCAGGAATGGTACCATGTTCGCAATGGGCAACTGAGCTGCCTTGGATATCAGCTCAGACCGGGCAGTCGGTTGTGGAAATCAATGACGATGGCCGTACAGTCGTCCTCTGGGGGAGCCTCACCTGTAAAGTCCTTCAGGTCCTGAAAAAGCCGGTCCAGAAACTCCATATGATCCGAGTCCGTGGTTTTCAGCAGATGCTCCAGACGGTCAAACCCGTACATGCCGCCGAGCTTGCCTGCGGACTCCGTGATGCCGTCGGTATAAAGCAGGATTCGGTCTTGCTTTTCGAACTGGAAGGTCCCCATCCCGATTTCGGGATCGGCAAAAAATCCGACCGGGGGCGCGGTTGTCGGCAGGCTGTAGAGCCTGTCCCCTCTGCGGATCAGGGGAGCGGGATGCCCCGCATTGACATAGGCCATCATCAGGCTTTCCGGCTGAATGAAGCCGAGAAAGAGCGTGGATGAAAAATAGTGATCAAACTCTTCGGAGCGGTCCGCAAAAGAGAGCAGAAAACGGTTAACCCAGGCAACGACTTCTGTCGGGGCGCAGATTGATTCAGCCGAGCGGTGGATGTATCCGTAGACGAGGGTCATCACGACGGCCGCCGAAAGACCATGCCCGGTCACATCTCCAATAAAGAGTGCCTGGCAACCGTCGGGCAGGCTCAAAAAATCGAAATAGTCCCCTCCCAATCCCTCGGCCATGCGGTTTTTGACCCCGACACAGCTCCAGTCGCAAACCGGAGAACTCTTGGGAAAAAGCAGTTTTTGTACATGTCCCGCCACGTCGATTTCCTGCACGGCTACTCCTTAGCTTTCAAGGGGGGGTAACGCATAATCCAAATCATCGGCACTGGAGCCTCAGGGTTTAAAGATCGTTGATTCCGGGTACATCCCTTTCCAGACGAACCAGTACAGGATCACATGGGGGACTGTCTGCCCTTCAGCGTCCCGGATGCTGATCCGGTCAGTCTGTGCATCAAAGCTGATGGCCAGCCTGGCTTCTTCCAGCGTATCGGTAAGTCCCCCCTTTTTCCGCAACAGTTCCAGGGGATAGGCACGGGCCTCGCCGTCCAGTACGATTCCGGCCACAAGCGCCTTTTCCTCCTCGGAGGGATCAGCTTTGAAGAAGGAAAAAAAGCCCTTCCGGCTCTCGTAGTAACTCTCGTAGGGATCACGAGTATAGTCACGCTGATAACCTGTCTCCAGTGAGAGAACCTGGGTCTGCGGATACTTCTTTTTCCACTTCCCCCATGTCGTCAGGGTCGATTCCAGCACCTCAAGGCGCGCACCGGTCATGGGGCCGCCGACAGCCTCACGACGGACCTGCGACCAGAGCGATTCGGACTGGCGATCGTACATAAGCACGTTGGCCTTATACAAAAGGCCCGACACCCCGAAAGTCAGCTCCTTTTGCTCAACTCTCCGGGAGTACACGACTCCCGCAAAGGAAAGCGGTCACCAGCTCACCAGAACCGGCAGATCGCCGAAACTCTCATTGACCAGTTCATGCCAGGAGAGAATACGCGTCGGGTAGGCTCTGGCTACGCCGCCCAGGTAAACACCGAGCACCTGCTCGTCCTCCCGCATGAAATCGGCGCCCCGGGCGGACATATACCGGGGGTTCGTCAGCGATGGGATGCCGTCCCGGGTCGGGCCTCCGGACTGGATTTCATTCAGGGGGATACTGTGCCGGGAAAAATCCCAATCGGCCAATGCCGCTGTCGGAGCAAACATAAGAAAAAGCAGAAAGATAAGCAGGGGCATGTTTTCCTCTCTTTCCTGAAGATGTGTTGCCAGAACGCGTCCCCCATAACCAGATATCCATGGAACAACAGCGCCCCGACTCTCAGAATTCTCAACCTGGTTACCCGAGAGCAAAACGTCCAAGACAAAGTAAACATTAGATCATCCCCCCCTGATTGCAACCGAGCCATGCCGCTGCAGAGTAATCCCGCACAGAGCTCAGCCCTGCCCGGCGAGCTACTCGTATTCGGCTATACTGAGGGGTATGGAGATTTCCTTCGATGACATAGGTCCCGCCAAAATCATTCAGCTCTACGCCCCCCAGATCCCCTTCCGGGCGGTGGTGGTGATCGACAACACGGCTCGTGGACCCGCGTTGGGCGGTGTGCGCGTCTCTACCGAGGTGAATGTGGGGGAAGTCTACCGTCTGGCCCGGACCATGACCTTCAAGAGCGCCGTCGCCGATCTGCCCCTGGGGGGAGGAAAGAGCGGCATCGTCGCCGACCCGAAGGATCCAAACATCGAACTGATTTTCAGGACTTTCGCCCGAATGATCGGCAACCTCACAGACTACATTCCCGCACCCGACATGGGGTGTAACGAGGCGGCCATGGCCTGGATTCAGGATGAGATCGGGCGGGTCGCCGGACTTCCCGAGGAAATCGGGGGACTGCCCCTGGACAAACTGGGGGCCACCGGCTTCGGGCTGGCCGAGTGCGCCGAGATCGCCTGCGGCCATGCCGGAATGAAGGTCGAAGGTGCCCGGGTGGTCATTCAGGGGATGGGCAGCGTCGGCAAGGCCGCAGCCCGTTTCCTCGTCGACAAGGGCGCGGTGCTGATCGGCGCCAGCGACTCAGGCAGCGCCGTACACAACCCCCGGGGACTGAATCTGGATCGCCTCATCGCCGCAAAACAGAGTGAAGGTACGCTGAGCAGTTGCGTTGACACCCTGCCAATCAGGGGAGAAGACCTCTTCGGGCTGGACTGCGACATCCTCATCCCCGCCGCGACGCCCGATGTCATCGACGAGCGCAACGCCCGGAGCATCCGTGCCCGTCTCATCCTCCAGGGGGCCAACATCCCGGCGACCCGTGCCGGACTTCATCGCCAATGCGGGGGGGTTGATCATGGCCGCCATGGAGTACGCCCGCCGAAGCGAGGCGGAAGCCTTCGCGGCCATCAGCGAGAAGATCCGTGCGAATACGACCCGAATTCTGGAGATGGCCGCGAGAGAGCAGATTCTGCCCCGCGAGGCCGCCGAACGCATCGCCCGACAGCGGGTGCTCCAGGCCATGCGCTACCGCAGTTACAGTTACCGTTGAAGATGCGGGAACTTGGTGGATAGACATCACCCGCACCATCAGGACCTGTAGATACTGTTATTGGTTGCAAGTCGGATGAAAAGAAGGCGAATTAAATTTGCAAGTGCACCATTTTCGCCACCTGTAGGGGCGCTGCTTGCCGCGCCCTTTTTTGGCACATACGCGATGAGCTGCAAAACACCGGGTCCTGTTTCATGTCAGTAATTACCGGCTCAGGGGAGGAGGGCAAGACCAGGGCGCAGCAAGCGGCGCCCCTACCTTTTTAGAGGCCGTAGATACTGTTATCGGTTGCAAGTCGGATGAAGGCCAGGGTGGGCACCGCCCACCGGTTTGAAATATTAAATTGGCCCAAAAAGGTGGGCTACGCAGACATCCCTTGAAGGGAGAAACACAATGCCATGAAAGCGCGCCCTATTCGGATAATCACGGCGGTGGCGGCCTTTGACGGGCACGACGCCTCGGCGCTGGCGCTGAACCGGGCCCTGCTGGATGGCGCGCAGCCTGTGGAAGTCATCTACCTCGGATTCAACATGACCGGCGAGCAGATC
>JAAXQG010000083.1 GCA_012974445.1 Desulfuromonadales bacterium | reverse complement strand
AGATGTGTATAAGAGACAGGGTTAGCAGCTCTACCGGACAGCTGAGCGGTTCCGGTGATATGACAGCCTACAGCCTTATGTTCAACAGCATCAGGGAATACAAGCGCTGGGGTGGCCGCCCTTACCTCCTGTTCGGCGGTGGAGCGTCGCTTGTCGGCCTGAATGACGTCAAGGTCGGCGGGATCAGCTTGGCTGACGATACGGACCTTGTTTTTGCCTACCAGGTTGGAGCTGGTTACAGCTATTACTTTGGCGAGATGCTCTTTCTCGATTTCGGTTACAAATATCACGGCACCGTTAATCCTGAAGTCGAAGACAGTGTTGGTAACCGCTTCAAGGTGGATTATCAGGCGCATCAGGTTGGGTTGCTTCTCGGGATTGATTTTTAGGAGGTGAGTATGAGGTTTTTAGTTTATTTAGGCTTGGCGGCCTCGCTGCTTTTCCCTGCTCCGGATGCGTTCGCTGAGAGTGTTGAGCTGGTTGAAGTAGAGTATTATGACGAGCTCGAAAGTACATATACCTCGATTGTGGCGGGAGGTGGGTATTTGTACCTTCTGGCGGACCATTATATCCTTAACGGTGATGAGTTTCAAGGCATTGAGGTGCTTAATCCAGCGAACCCTGAATCACTTGAAATAGTAGGGCAATATGAAAACCTTGTGTCATCTTCTTCCCCACTTGTTTACGATAACGGCTATCTCTATTTCGGAACGGGAGGGGCGGGACTGTTGGATCCTGGCGGGATGGCCATATGGAACATGTCAGACCCCACCAGCCCCCAGTGGACCGGACTTTTTCAAAGTTCTAGGTTTAGCAACCCCAATTTAAGAATTGTTGATGACTTGGCCTATCTCGTGGAAGGCCGATACTTTGCGATTGTAAATATACAGGACCCTGCAACACCGGAAGAAATGCAGTTTCTTGAACTCACCGCAAACTCCAGAGGATTAGCCATCGTTGGTGACCACGCGATTGTAGGGAATTCAGACTCGATGAAAGGGCTGGCCATTGTCGAGATTGGGGACTCTTTGTCTCCTCGGGAGATTAGTCGTTTTGGCAGTTTTTCCGCTCTTGATTTGGAACAGGTAGGTGACTATCTGATTGTTGCAGGAGAGAGAAACGGTCTGGGGATAATTAATGTTGCGGACCTTTTAAATCCTGTCGAGACGGCCTGGCTTGACCTGGGTTGCAATGTTCTAAATATCGATGTGGCAGACTATCTCGCCTATGTTGCCTGTGGCGAAGCTGGCCTGAAAGTTGTTGATTTTTCCAGTCCCTTCAATCCATTTGAAGTGGGTTATTACAATACCCGCGGAGCTGCCCGAGATGTTGTGGTGCAAGGTGGTTACGCATTTGTGACTGATGATTATGCAGGCCTTCGGGTGATCGACGTCACCCCCTTGGTCGCTTTGAGCTCAGGGTTCAACCTCCCTCCAGGGGCCCCCGTTCTTGTAGAACCGATGGATGAAGCGACTGTTGTCGTTGAGTTGGTGGAAGGGGACTCTGTTGTTGAGTTGGTGGAAGGGGACTCTGTTGTTGAGTTGGTGGAAGGGGACTCTGTATTGACTGTCGCTGTTGCATTTGAATGGCAAGCTGCAACCGACCCCGAGGGTGACCCACTCACTTATGAAGTTGTTTATTCCGAAAGTGCGACCTTTTCTGATCCCCTGCGGTTGCCCAAGTTGTTCTCTTCGACGGCTAGCGGTGGGCTCACTGTTACATTTGCGATGTTGGGGCTCCCATTCATTCTAAGAAATACCAAAAAGTCTCTTATTTTAGTTGTTTTTCTGCTGAGTATCTCCCAGATAGCAGCCTGTGGTGGTGGGAGTGGCGACTCGGTTCAAGGGCAGGTGGTTGATATCCCTGGTTGGATTCCTCCTGTGGAAGAGAGTCCGGGAGATAGTGTAGGAAGCTCCGGCGAAGTCTCAGTGGGTGAAAATCCGGATAGGGGAGATAATAGGAGCACTGTTGAAGTCCTCCCTAGTGGAAATGTCAGACAGACTGGAGGGGCGTTTGAGGTTGGAAGGACCTATTTTTGGAAAGTTGTCGCTGAAGACAATGCTGGTAATCAAAAAGAAAGTGCTGTGCAAACCTTTAGAGTCTCAGCACCCATCGCTGAAGAGGTCATTTTAGAGGATACCTCCATCTAACATCGATTGAAAACGGATGAATAGCAAATGGGCAAGCCAGTCGGCTTGCCCATTTGCTATTCATGGAGTGAACTGATTAGCTTTTCGGTTACTTCATTTACCGAATCGCCATTCTGGATCGCTCCGATGCAGGCCACGCGCTTGCAGCCTGCTGCGCGGATTTCGCCCAGGCGTTCGGCCGTCACTCCCCCCAGGGCGAAGAGGGGTAGGGGGGAGGTGGCGCAGGCGTGTTGAAGGGCGTTCAGGCCGACGGGATCTCCGAAGGGGAGTTTGGAGGCGGTGGCGTAGACTGGGCCGAAGGTGACGAAGTCGGCACCTTGCTCGGCTGCGCACTGGATTTCATCAAGGCTGTGGGTAGAGACGCCGATGAGTTTTTCAGGACCGAGAATTTTGCGGGCGATGGACGCAGGCAGGCTGTGCCCACCCAGATGGACGCCGCAGGCATCGACGGCCAGAGCGACATCGATGCGGTCATTGATGAGCAGCCGGGCGCCGTAGCGCCGAGTCAGTTCTCGAAGTTCCAGCGCAAGGTGCAGCAGCTTGGAAGCGGGCAGATCCTTTTCCCGCAGCTGAATGGCGCGCACTCCCGCCGCAAGGGCAGTCTCAAGGGTGGGGAGCAGCTCGCGCCCCGCAGGCAGACTCATGCGGTCGGTGATCAGGTAAAGGTGGAAATCGACGATACGCGTATCTCCCTCACCCCGGCCCTCCCCCGTCAAGGGGGAGGGAGGAGGACTATATCCGTTGTCCGCAGAGCAGGTCATCGGGGGAAGCCTCAGGGCTGGTTGCCCGCACTCAGGAAGGCTTCGTCCCAATCCTTCCAGACGGGATCGTAGCCCCGGCTGGAAAGCATCTCGGCCATCTCGGCGGGGCTGCGATCGTCGTCGATGGCAAACTGCTCCACGGCGTC
>JAAXQG010000015.1 GCA_012974445.1 Desulfuromonadales bacterium | reverse complement strand
ATCTGCTTGAGCAGCTTTTTGCGCACGTCTCCGGCGACGAAGACGCCGGGCATGGAGCTGAGGCACTCTTCGGTGCCGATGACGTAGCCTTCAGCGTCTCGTTCGAGGATGTCGGCGAGAAACTCGGTCTTGGGGGTGACGCCTACGGCGACAAAGAGCCCTTCGAGCTCCAGAGAGCGCTTCTCACCGGTCAGGGTGTCTTTGAGTTCCACGGCCTTGAGGCCGCGGGCATCGCCCTCGGCGCGCTCCACGGTGCTGTTCCAGATGATCTCGATCTTTTCGTTTTCGGCGATACGGTCCTGCAGGATTTTGGTGGCCCGCAGGGAGTCACGGCGGTGAATGATGTAGACGGTGCTGGCGAAGCGGGTCAGAAACAGGGCCTCCTCGCAGGCCGTATCGCCTCCGCCGGCGATGGCCACGGGCACGTTGCGGAAGAAGGCGCCGTCGCAGGTGGCGCAATAGGAGACGCCTCGGCCTGTAAGCTCTATTTCGCCGGGAATCCCGAGTTTTCTGGGTTCGGCGCCGCAGGCGACGATGACCGCGCGGGCGCAGTAATCTTTGCCGTCCACGCGGAGAATCTTGTGGTCCCCCTTGTCGATCAGTCCCTCGACCTCTCCGTACTGGATCTGGAGGCCGTATTCCTGGCTGTGTTCCTGAATGCGGGCCATCAGGTCGGGGCCGTCGATGCCGCCGGGGAAGCCGGGATAGTTTTCCACTTTGGTGGTGGTCATGACCTGTCCGCCCAGGATCATCCGTTCGATGAGTAGGGTGTCGAGGTTGGCGCGCGAGCAGTAGAGTCCGGCGGTGAGTCCTGCTGGGCCGCCCCCGATGATGATGACGTCGAAGTGAGTTTTTGACATGAGAATTTCCTCCTTGAATCGAATCCCGCCGAACTTATCACAGAGGGGAGGGGACGAACAGGACAACTTTCATCTGCCGCGATAAGATTAAGAAAATGCTTCAGGGCAATAATGACGGCAGTTTCTTGCAGGGAGGTGGAGTTGGATACCGAGCATCTGCAGCTGGACAAGAGTATCGGTCGGGGTTTTCGTTTCGCCATTGTTCTGACCGCGGTGACCCTGATTGCCGAGGTGGCCGGGGGCTTCTGGACCAATTCGCTGGCTCTGCTCTCCGATGCTTCCCATGTTTTCATGGATCTGCTGGCTCTGGTTCTGTCGGCAGCGGCGATCATCCTGGCGAATTTTCCCGCAACCGACCGCCGTACCTATGGCTGGCATCGGGCGGAGATCTTCGCCGCACTGATCAATGGGGTGACCCTCTTCCTGATCTCGGGGGGGATTCTTCTGGAAGTCTGGGAGCGTATTCAGAGCCCCGAAGCGGTCAGAAGCAAGGAGATGCTTATCATTGCCACGGTGGGGCTCGTTGCCAATCTGTTGGCTGCTAAAGGCTTACACAGCCATTCAAAAGACGATCTCAATGTTCGAAGCGCCTTTCTGCATGTTTTGGGTGACGCCATCGCCTCCGTCGGTGTTATTATCGGCGGCATTATCATGCTCTACACCGGATGGTATGTGGTCGATGCGCTGGTCTCTGCGGCCATCGCCCTGATCATTGTCTGGGGTGCCGTACGGGTTCTTCGCGAGGCAGGGCACATCCTGCTTGAAGGGGTCCCGCGTCATGTGAACCTGGAAGAACTGGTCGCCAAGGTGCGGGCCGTGGCAGGGGTTAACGGCATGCACCATCTGCATGTCTGGTCCATCTGCTCGCACATCACGGCCCTGTCGGCCCATATCGATATCGAGCCCGACTCTCGTCTGAGGCAGGGGGAGATCGTTGGAGAGATCGAGCAGATGCTGGAGCATGATTATCATATTAATCACAGCACCCTTCAGGGGGAGTGCTCAAGCTGCCTGAGCGGGCCGGTAATTCAACAGCTGCGTCACCGCAAGCGCTCTAGTCTCTGCTCCCATGGTCATGGGAGCCACAGTCACGGACACTGAAAAACTATGAAAAAAATGGCAAAAGGATTCATCTGGACGCTAGTTTTTCTGGGCATCTGGTTGGCGCTGGATCAGGCGATGCTGCGGATGGAAAAAACGCAAGGTCTCTTCGGGCAGGTTCAGGGATTTTATCTGGATTTTCGGGCCCGGCTCTTTTCTCTTCCCGGGGATAAGCCGGTGGTGAAGTCGCTTGATAAGCCGGTAACGAAGGAAATCGAGGTGCTGATCGAACAGGTGGTGAGCGAGGCTCCGGCGAAAGAGGTCAAGGAGGCTCTGCGGTACATCTACGCCGATGAGAGCGGGCAGATCATCTTCGCGGATTCGCTGGAGGAAATTCCCGAGGCGCTGCGCAAGGGGGCCCGGGCCATGCAGCTGGACCCCTGAACGCAGGGGGTAGGAAAATAAAAAGGCTGCCCTTGGGCAGCCTTTTTCCGTTTAAGTGAGGTCGCCGTAAATCTGGGGGCGGCGATCCTTGAAGCAGGGGATTTTCTCCCGGCAGTCCGCCATCTCTTCGAAGTGCAGATCGGCGACGATTTCTGCGTTCTGCTCGCCGGCTTCGGCCAGCACTTCCCCTCGGGGGGAGATGATCTGGCTCATGCCGAAGAAGTCGAGCTTGCCCTGGATGCCGCAGCAGTTGGAGGAAACCACGAAGAGCTGGTTTTCGATGGCCCTTGCCTTGAGCAGGGTGCGCCAGTGTTCTTGCCGGGGTTTGGGCCACTCAGCGGGAATGCAGATTATCTCGGCGCCGTCCAGGGCCAGGCGCCGGAAGAGTTCCGGAAAGCGCAGGTCGTAGCAGATGGCCACGCCCAGCTTCCCCAGGGAGGTCTGAACCGTCAACGTCCTGTCCCCGGGGCAGAGGAAGCGGTCTTCGCCCATGGTGGAGAAAAGATGCAGCTTGCGATAGCTGCCCCGGATCTTTCCTGCCTCGATCACCGTGGCACAGTTGTAGATGCAGTCCCCCTCTTTTTCAGGAAGGCTCCCCACCAGCACCATCTCGTGCTCTCGGGAGAGTTCGCAAAGCCGCTCCAGCACCCGGGGTGTCTCCAGCGCCAGCTGCGCGAGGCGTTTGTAGCTGTAGCCGCTGCTCCACATCTCGGGCAGTACGGCCAGCTGTACCCCCTGACCGGCCAGCCCTTCGATGGCGGAGCTTGCCTGGGCGAGGTTCTGATCCACCTCGCCCAGGGCGATATTGAACTGTATGGCTGCGGCTCGTACTGTTTTGCTCATCAGGGCGCAGTATCCTTGGAGAGGGGCAGGACCATGACGGGGATATCCGCCCGGTTGACGATGCACTCCTGAGCCGTATCGAAGAGTTTCAGATAGAGCTTGCTGTGGTGTTTGTGACTGATGAGGATGAGGTCGATCTTTTGCGCTTCGCAGTAGTTATTTACCTCGTCTTCGAGCTCCCCTTTGGAGGTCGCGTAGTGCACCACGACGTCGCTCAGCTCATCCCAGCTGATATTGCCCCGTACCGCCAGTGCGACTTCGTCCTCGTTGTTGTAAGGGGTGCGGTAGCCGGCCTGGGGATGGTTCACATAGAGGAAGTGGAGTTGCGCTCCGAACTGCCTGGCGATGGATACGGCCTGGCGGACGATATTTTCCCCCGGAGTGTCGAGGTCGATGGGGTAGAGAATCTTTTTGATAGTCAGCATTTCAATCTCCCTGTATCCGAAGGCTTAGAAAAAGACCCAGGTGGTCAGCAGAAGGATCGGAACAAGTATAACAACCGACCAGGCCATGTACCCGAAAAAGCTGGGCATCTTGATCTTGTTCTCTTCGGCGATGGCCTTGACCATGAAGTTGGGGGCGTTACCGATGTAGGTGTTGGCTCCCATGAAGACCGCACCGCAGGAGATGGCCAGCAGGGTCTGGGGGAACTGCTCCATGAGTACTCCGACGTTGTCTCCGGCATGCTTGGCCATGGCGGTGGAGAAGAAGACGACGTAGGTCGGGGCATTATCCAGAAAGCTCGAGAGCACGCCGGTGGCCCAGAAGTACATGACGTTGACCGGTTCGCCTGCGGCGTTGGTGACGCTGTTGACGATGGGGGCCAGTTTGCCCGCCGAGCCCGCCTTGAGGGTGGCGATGGCCGGGACCATGGTGATGAAGATGGTGGCGAAGAGCTTGGCCACCTCGAGGATGGGCTCCCAGGTGAAGCCGTTGCCCGCGCGGGTCTCTTTAGGGGTGATTTTAAGGCTGATGAAGGTAATGAGCAGCAGCAGCACGACCTGCAGCCCCACGCCCTTGGTGACCAGCGGGGTGCCGAAGGCGCCAAAGAGGACGTCGGCGGGGTTTTTGATGTCGGAGTGCCAGATGCCCGAGACAACTACGGCGCCGATGATCCCCAGCAGCAGGGGGATGTTCCAGAGGCCATCGAGTCCCAGTTTCTCGCCGCTGCCGTCATCGACAGGTTCTGCAGACTCCTTCTTGAAAAAATAGCTGTCGAGCAGGAAGTAGGTTACCAGCAGCAGTCCCGCGACGAAGAGCATGGGCAGCAGCATGTGTTTGGTGGTCCAGAAAAAGCTGACCCCTTTGAGGAAGCCGAGAAACAGCGGAGGGTCTCCCAGGGGGGTCAGGGAGCCGCCTACGTTGGCCACCAGGAAGATGAAAAAGACGATGGTGTGTACCTTGTGGGTCCGCCATTCGTTGGCCCGGATGATGGGGCGGATCAGCAGCATGGCCGCTCCGGTGGTTCCCGTCCAGGAGGCCAGCAGGGTACCCAGCAGCAGCACGCCGGTGTTGACCAGGGGGGTGCCCCGCAGGCGTCCGGTCAGCCGGATGCCCCCCGAGACGGTAAAAAGGGCCAGCAGCAGCACGATAAAGGGGATAAATTCGCCGAGGTAGACTTCCAGCAGGTAGAAGAGGGTCATCTTCCCGCCGTAGACCAGAGCGAAGGGAACGAGAAAGGAGAGCCCCCAGAAAAGGGAGACCTTTCCGTAATGGTGGTGCCAGAAATGCGGAGCCAGCAGCGGCATCAGGGCGATGGACAGCAGGACGCCTGCAAAGGGAATCATCCAGACAAGAGAGACGGTGGCGCCATCGAGATGGATGGCGCCTGCAGCGAAGGCGCTGCCGGCGGAGCCCAGAACGGTAAAAAGGCTCAGAGCAAGAAGGTTAAGTTTTGACACGAGTGAATTCTCCTCCCATTTTTTGCATACGGCATTGTAAGGTGACACCCGGCAACCATGGCGGGCATTTTGAAATTATTTCAGACTTCGTGAAACTGAGGCGGCCGATAATAGCGCAACTTCTGCCTGTTTGTGAATAGAAAGACGTTATTTAAAGACGTTATTTGATTTGGTTACGCGATGACATCCTCCACCTCTCTTTATATCCATGTTCCCTTCTGTCAGAGTAAGTGCGCTTATTGCGACTTCTTCTCCCTGGTGACTTCACCGATGGAGCTGGAGGACTATGTGGTCAATCTCTGTCGCCACCTTGATTCTCTAGCCTTGAGCCAACCTTCCGATATCGTTGTAAAAACCGTTTTTTTGGGCGGAGGCACCCCTTCGCTTCTCGAGCCTTCACAGCTGGGGCGTATACTCGAGGCTGCGGGGCGTCTGGGGACCTTTCCTGCAGATGTTGAAATCAGCATGGAAGCCAATCCCGGGACCCTGAGCCTGGAGAAGCTTCAGGGGTATCGCGCTGCCGGAGTCAATCGAATGTCTCTGGGGGTTCAGTCCCTCTGTGATAGGCGCCTGCGCTGGCTGGGGCGAGGGCACGACCGCAGCGAGGCCCTTGGGGCCGTGGATCTGGTTCGCAGGGCGGGGTTTGAAAATCTGAGTCTGGATTTTATCTTCGCGCAGCCCGGGCAGGACGCAGCACAGATCGAGGACGAAGTGCACCAGTATCTGTCGCTGGGGCCGGAACATCTCTCGCTCTATGGCCTGAGCGTTGAAGAGGGTACGCCCCTGTGGGAGAGGCGGGAGCGGGGAGCCTTTGAGCTGCCCGGCGAAGAGGCTTATGCCCAGCAGTATCTGCTACTGAGCCATCTGCTGAAGGCGGGGGGCTATGGGCATTACGAGATCTCCAATTTTGCTCGTCCCGGATTTGAGTGTCGCCACAATCTCGGTTACTGGCACCGTAGGAACTGTCTGGCCGTGGGCGCCGGGGCCCACAGCTTTTTGGAGCGGGGCTGGGGGGAGCGGCTTGAGGTCGCGCCGGATCTGGCGGCTTACGCCCGGTCTCTGGAGGCCGGAGTCGATCCTGCCTACTCTCTGGAGGTCTTTGGCCGCAAGGGGGCCATGTCCGAGACCCTCTATTTGGGGCTTCGTACCGAGCAAGGGGTGTGCAAGCAAGACTTTGCCCGCCGCTTCGGGATCGGGCTGGACGAGGTCTTCGGGGGTGAGGCCCGGGGGCTCGCTACCTATCTGCGCTGTGACGAAGAGCGCTGGCATTTCAGCCCTGAGGGCTGGCTTCTTTACGACCATCTGATCAGCGCATTTCTGTAGAAAAACAGGGCTGTTTTTGTCGCCATTTCCCTTGACAACCCCCGGGGCCGTTGTTATTTTTACCGCCGGTTAGCACTCAGTGGACCCGAGTGCTAAAGTCCAGGCAGGAGGCCAGATCATAGGGCGAGCTCTCCGGAAGCGAAAGAAGCTATGAGTTCAGAAATCAGCGATCGCAATCGCAGAATTCTTGAGGCCATTATCGAAGATTATATCGATTCGGCCGAGCCGGTGGGGTCTCGTTCGGTGACCCGGCGCCATAGCCTCGGGATCTCTCCTGCAACGGTGCGCAACGTCATGGCCGATCTTGAGGAGATGGGCTATCTCAGCTCTCCTCATACCTCGGCGGGGCGTGTTCCCACGGGCAAGGGGTTTCGTTTCTACGTGGACAGCCTGTTGAGGGTACGTGAGTTTTCTGATTCTGAGCGCCTGAGGGTGGAGCAGCAGCATAACCTCAAGGGGCGACGACTGGAGGAGTTGCTGCGCGATGCAGGCAAGACCCTCTCGGCTATGTCGCACTATACGGGAGTGGTACTGGCTCCCAGGGTGGCGGAAACCCATTTCCGGCAGATCGATTTCGTCAAGCTCTCGAACCGTCGTATTCTGGCCATTTTTGTCTCGGACTCGGGGCAGGTCCAGAATCGTCTCATAGAAACGGAAGAGGACTATTCCAAGTCGGAGCTGGAGCAGATCAGTAACTATCTTAACCAGTCCCTGTCCGGGCTGAGTATTGCGCAGGCCCAGGCGCGACTGATTGAGGAGATGGCCAAGGAAAAGGATCTCTACAACTGTCTCCTGCGGCGGGCCATGAGGTTGACCGATGTTGCCTTCAGCAGCGATGACGGCGATCACGGTGAACTCTTCATCGAGGGGGCCAGTCAGATGCTGGATCAGCCCGAGTTCTGCGATGTGGATCAGATGCGTAATCTGTTTCGGGCTTTTGAGCAGAAGCACAAGATCGTCGATCTGCTTGACCTGAGCCAGAAGGCTCAGGGAATCCAGATTTTCATCGGCACCGAGACGCGCAATAACGCCTTGGAGGGATGCAGTCTGGTGACCTCGACCTACAGCACCCCCCAGGGGTCCCTAGGTGTTCTTGGCGTCATAGGGCCCATGCGTATGCCTTACTCCCAGGTGATCCCTATCGTGGATTATACGGCTCGGCTGCTCAGCCGGGTGCTTGATTACAAGTCGTAGTCGTTCCCTTTTTTTGAACCGGGAACTCTTTTTAAGGTTAAAGACATAAAGGAATGAGTTACGTGGCTAAGAAGAAGACAGAGCAGGAATCAGCAGCGGTTGAGCCTGAAGGTGCAGTTCAGGAGCCGGAAGTAGTAGGGCCTGAAGGTGCAGCTCAGGATCCTGAAGTGGTAGAGCCTGAAGAGAGTTCAGCTCTTGAACTCGAGCTGGAAGCCAGTCGGCAGGAAGCCAGTCAGAACAGGGATCTGTATCTGAGGGCTGTGGCCGATATGGATAACTTTCGCAAGCGCTCCCAGCGTGAGCGTGAGGAACTGGCCAAATATGCCAATGAAAATATCCTTCGCGAGATCATTCCGGCCATCGATAATCTGGAGCGGGCGGTGGAACATGCTCGCGCCGGTGAGGCGAGCCAGGGCGGACTTCTTGAGGGGGTGGAGATGACCCTGAGCCAGTTCGGCAAGGTACTGGAAAAGTTCGGAGTCAAGGCCTTCGCAAGCCTGGGGGAGCCTTTTGATCCCTCGAAGCACGAGGCCATGGGGCAGTTAGAGACGCCGGAGCACGCGCCCAACAGCGTCGCACAGGAGATGCAGAAGGGTTATCTGCTCAACGATCGTCTTCTGCGACCTGCACTGGTCATGGTTTCCAAGGCCCCCGCAGCTCAGGGTGGCGAATCAGATAAATAACAGATCAAACGAACTGTAAAACCATAAGACTAGAGAGGATCAACAATCATGAGTAAAGTTATCGGTATCGACCTTGGTACCACCAATTCCTGCGTGGCCGTCATGGAAGGCGGCGAGTCCGTCGTCATCGCAAACTCCGAAGGGGCCCGCACGACTCCTTCTATGATCGCTTTTTCCGAGAGCGGCGAGCGTCTGGTGGGGCAGCAGGCCAAGCGTCAGGCCGTCACCAATCCGGAAAACACCCTCTTCGCCATCAAACGCCTCATCGGACGCAAGTTCGATTCCGAGGCGGTGAAGAAGGACATCAGCATCAGCCCCTTCAAGATCATCAAGGCCGACAACGGCGATGCCTGGGTTGAATCCCGCGGCAACACCTACAGCGCCCCCGAGATTTCGGCCATCGTGCTGCAGAAGATGAAGCAGACTGCCGAAGACTATCTGGGAGAGACCGTCACTGACGCGGTCATCACCGTCCCGGCCTACTTCAACGACTCCCAGCGCCAGGCCACCAAGGACGCAGGGAAGATCGCCGGTCTCAACGTCCTGCGCCTGGTCAACGAGCCCACCGCCGCGGCCCTGGCCTACGGTATGGATAAGAAGCACGATCATAAAATCGCGGTCTTCGACCTGGGAGGGGGAACCTTCGATGTTTCCATTCTGGAGCTGGGCGACGGCGTTTTTGAAGTCAAGTCCACCAATGGGGACACCTTCCTGGGCGGCGAAGACTTCGACCAGCTCATCATTGACTATGTGGCCGCCGAGTTCAAGAAGGACCAGGGCATCGACCTGCGCAGCGACAAGATGGCGCTGCAGCGTCTGAAGGAAGCTGCAGAGAAGGCCAAGTGCGAGCTCTCCTCCTCCATGGAGACCGACATCAACCTGCCCTTCATCACTGCCGACCAGAGTGGCCCCAAGCACCTCAACCTCAAGCTTTCTCGTGCCAAGCTTGAGTCCATCTGCGCCGATCTCATCGCCAGACTGGTTCAGCCCTGCAAGATGGCTCTGAAGGACTCCGGTTTTTCCGCTTCCGAGATCGACGAGGTCATCCTGGTCGGTGGTATGATCCGTATGCCCGCCGTTCAGGCCAAGGTTCAGGAGATCTTCGGCAAGACTCCCAGCAAGGGGGTTAATCCCGATGAGGTCGTCGCCATCGGCGCCGCCATCCAGGGCGGAGTTCTCAAGGGAGAGGTCAAGGACGTTCTGCTGCTCGACGTGACCCCTCTTTCCCTGGGGATCGAGACACTGGGCGGCATCATGACCAAGCTCATCGAAAAGAACACCACCATCCCCTGCAAGAAGAGCCAGACCTTCTCTACCGCGGCGGACAACCAGCCTGCCGTTTCGGTTCATGTTCTTCAGGGTGAGCGCGAGATGGCCACCGACAACAAGACCATCGGTCGCTTCGAGCTCAACGATATCCCTTCCGCTCCCCGCGGAGTGCCCCAGATCGAGGTCACCTTCGACATCGACGCCAACGGCATTCTCCACGTCAGCGCCAAGGATCTGGGCACCGGCAAGGAGCAGTCCATCCGCATCACCGCCTCTTCCGGGCTCTCCGACGACGAAATCGACCGCATGGTCAAGGATGCCGAGTCCCATGCGGATGAGGACAAGAAGAAGCGCGAGCTCATCGAGGCGAAAAACCAGGCCGACGGCCTGGCCTACACCACCGAGAACTCCTTGAAGGAGCACGGCGACAAGGTCGATGAAGAGACCCGCAAGGGGATCGAGGAGGCTCTGGCCGCCCTGCGCACCGCCATGGAGGGAGACAGCGCCGAGGAGATCAATGCGGCCACCGAAGTGCTGGCCAAGGCGTCCCACAAGCTGGCCGAGGTCATGTACGCCAAGGCCCAAGAAGAGGGCGCTGCCGAGGGCGAAGATGCCAAGCCCGCTGACGATGGTGTGGTGGATGCCGAGTTTGAAGAAGTCGACGAAGATAAAAAGAAGTAAATTGCTAAAATTCCGATAGTGATGACGACGGCAGGAGCTTCCCGATCTGGGGACCTCCTGCCGCCGCATTTCCCGGACTCTATTCGATACGTAAAGGATTAACCTTGGCCAAGCGAGACTATTACGAGGTTCTGGGAGTCAATAAAAACGCCAGTGAGGCGGAGATCAAGAAAGCCTACCGGCGTCTGGCGATCAAGTACCACCCGGATAAGAATCCCGGGGACAAGGAGGCTGAGGAGAAGTTCAAGGATTTCTCCGAGGCCTATTCCGTACTTTCGGATTCCCAGAAGCGGGCCAACTACGACCAGTTCGGCCATGCGGCCGCCGGTGGCGGGTTTACCTCCGAAGGCTTCGGTGGCGGGGGGAGTCCCTTTGAGGACATCTTCGGCGACATCTTCGGCGACATCTTCGGCGGCGGAGGCCGCAGGGGGAGCGGTGGTGGGCAGCGCGGCGATGATCTGCGCTACAATCTCACCATCGAGTTCGAAGAGGCCGCCTTCGGGTTGGAATCGAAGATCCAGGTGCCTCGCCATCAGGACTGCGATGGCTGTGGAGGCAGCGGCGCCAAGAAGGGGACCAGTCCCACCACCTGCAGCACCTGCCGCGGCGCCGGGCAGGTAAGGGTTCAGCAGGGTTTCTTCTCCCTGACCCGCCCCTGCCCCAAGTGCGGCGGCAAGGGCAAGGTAATTTCTGATCCCTGCCCCAAGTGCACGGGCCATGGACGTATCCGCAGTCGCAAGACCCTCAGTATTCGTATTCCCGCAGGGGTTGAGACGGGCAGTCGTCTGAAGCTCACGGCTGAGGGGGATACGGGCACAGGAGGGGGGCCTTCCGGCGATCTCTATGTGGTCATCACCGTCAAGGAACACTCCCTTTTCCAGCGTGAGGGGCAGGATGTGATCTGTGAGGTTCCCATCTCTTTTCCTCAGGCGGCTCTGGGGTGTGAGCTTGAGGTGCCCACGCTGGACGGCAAGACCCGGATCAAGGTTCCTGCAGGAACCCAGTCGGGCAAGGTACTGCGCCTGGCTGATAAGGGGATCCCTTCACTGCAGGGTTATGGCAGAGGGGCCCACCTGGTTGTGCTGCGGGTGGAGACTCCAACCAAGATGAGCGCTCGACAAAAAGAGATTCTGGAAGAATTTGCGGCCATGGGGGGTGAAGAGATTCATCCCAACAACAAAGGCTTTTTTGACAAGGTCAAGGATCTGTTCGAATAAGACGATGGCGCACCGGGGAGAGACCATGAGAAGCTTGGGCTTGGCAATGATGGCTGTGCTTGTACTGCTCTGTATCGTTACGGGGGCCGTGGCGCAGGACGGGGGTGTTACGCCTGTGCCTGTGGTCGAGCAGCAGAGGTTCAATGATGCACTCAGGCTCTGGGATCAGTCCCGGTTTTCCGAGGCCCGTGATCTGTTCATGGATTTCTCCGAGCGTTATCCCGCATCCCAGCTCAGCGATCAGGCCCTTATCTATCTCTCGCGCATCAGTCTGGAGGATGGGGACCCTCAGTCCGCCCTTGATTACCTGGGGCTGATCGCCCAGGGTTCTGCCCCGCTTCAACTGCTGCGCGCCGCCTCCCTGATTGAAATGGGATTCGCAACCGAAGGCGTCCAGCTCCTGCTGGAGCTGGAGGACGAGGCGCTGGAGGGGGATGACCGGGTACTTCGTCTGCACTGGCTGGCCGATGCCCACTCCCAGCTGAGCGAAAATCTGAGGGCTCTGACGTTTCTTCATGCCCTTGAACTCATCAGCCCTTTAGGCCACCGAAGCGCGACCCTGGCCAGAGGCAGCGCTTCGGCTATGAGTAATGAGGAGCTTTCCCTGGCCGCCTATCTCTATGATAAAGGGGCCCTGGGGTTGCAGCTGCAACTGGAGCGGGCTCTTCGGCTCAGCAAGCAGGGGCGCAGCATCGAGGCGCAGCGCTTGGTGGAGACCATTGTCGCCAGTCCTCTGGATTTCGCCTTCCGGGGCGAAGCCGTCGCTTTGCTCGATGAGCTGGTCGGCGTGACCTGGTTGCGCAGGGACGCCATCGGCGCTGTTCTTCCCCTCTCGGGTCGCTACGCTCCTTTCGGTAGCCTGGTTCGCCGGGGAATGGAGCTGGCTCTGGAGCGCCATCGCCTCTCCGGGTCAAATGCCGAGTTGCTTTTTCGTGACGGGGGCGCCGATGCTGAAAAATCCATCCAGGCTTTCCAGGGCCTTGCTCAGGGCGATCGGGTGATGGCCATTGCCGGGCCCCTGACCGGCGCCGTTTCCAGCGCTGTGGCGCAGCTCGCCCAGCAGCAGGGGGTACCCCTGCTCTCACTTTCTCAGAAGGTGGGTCTTCCCCAGACGGGGGACTATGTTTTTCGCAACTTCATCACTCACCGTCAGCAGGCCAGGGCACTGGCCCGCTATGCGGTAGTTGAGCGGGGGCTGACCTCCTTCGCCGTGCTCTATCCGCAGAACAAGCTGGGTCGTGAGTTGACCAGCCTCTTTGCTCAGGAGGTCCGGCGTCTGGGTGGACTGGTGATTGCCCGGCAGAGCTATGCCGAGGATGCCACCGATTTCCGCAGGCAGATCAACCTGCTGCGGGGACGCCGCGTCGATGCGCCGCTGGAGATGGATTCGCGTCGCACCCAGGCCATGACCGAAGAGGAGCTGATCGCAGACCTGTTCCTCCCCGATGAGATCGAATTTCCCCCTACCGATTTTGATGCTCTGTTCATCCCCGACTATGCGGAACGGGCCGGGGTCATCGCTCCGCAGCTGGCTTATTACGGCATCAAGGGGCTGCCTCTGCTGGGGATCAATGTTTGGAACTCCCCCGAGCTTGTCCGTTTGGGTCGCCAGTACGTGGAGGGGGCAATTTTCGTCGACGGTTTTTTCCCGCAGAGTCGCTCCGAAGAGGTGCAGAGCTTTGTTACCGCCTATCGGGAAGCTTACGCGCAGGAGCCGACGATTCTTGAGGCTCAGGCCTTTGACAACGCCTTGATGCTGCTGCAATTGCTGGAAAACCCAGAAATTAACACCCGCAGCGATCTGGCTCAGGCCATGTCCGCTCTGCATGGCTGGCCAGGAGTTACCGGCCTGACCTCCTTCGGTCCTTTCGGTGACGCTGAGAAGGATCTCTTTTTGCTCACCGTGGATAAGGGGGAAATTGTCCCGCTGCGCTGAAAAAGCCCGGAGGGCTTTGCGTTTGGTCCTTCTGCCGGGGCTTGTGCTTTCGTTGCTCTGCGCCTGCGTACCTGCTCTGCACCCTGAGGCCCTAAGGATTTCCGGGCCCACGGGGATCGCTGGCACCCTGCGCACCCTCCAGTCAGAGCCCATCTCCGGCGCCTATGTCTATGCCTATCGTAGCGCGCGCACCGCGATGCGGGGACCCGCTGACTTCGAGGCCCTCTCCGATGAGGCAGGGCAATACTTTCTCGATCTGGTCGAGGGGAATTACCATCTGGTGGCCCGTCAGCGTCAGAACGGGGCAGACAGCGGCCCCCCCCGCAGCGGCGATGCCTGGGCCATTTATGCTCGCAATCCCGTTGCCGTAGTAGCCGGATTCAGTTCCAGAGCCGATATTCTGCTCCAGCCTCTGAGTGCCGGCCGGGTTCTGCGGGCGGGAAGTCTGAGCTCGGGGGATACGGGTTTCCAGGGGCGTATCGTCGATGCCCGGGGTGTTCCGGTGGCCGGGGCCTTTGCTCTGGGCTACGGGGATGAGCACCGTAATCGCCCCCCTGATTTTAACGCCCCGGTGACCGGTGAGGATGGACTCTTTCGTCTCTATCTCAGTCAGGGCGGCCGCTATTGCCTTGCGGCGAGGATGAAAACCCGGGGGCAGCCCCGCTTCGATGAGCCCTACGGCATCCCCTCTGGTGGTGAACATGGCTGCTTTTCCATCGAAACCG
>JAAXQG010000037.1 GCA_012974445.1 Desulfuromonadales bacterium | reverse complement strand
TTCGACCCCCCTCAGTCCCCCCTACTTCGCAGGGGGGAAGCTTATCGACCCTCGGCAAGTCTCTATCCGCACACTACTGACTTTTTCCTGAATGAAATCCCATCATCCAATGCGAGGCCACATGAAAACCACCAGCACCGAAATACGGGTCCGATATGCCGAAACCGATGCCCAGGGCATCGTTCATCATTCCAACTATCTCATCTGGTTCGAAGAGGGGCGCTCCGAGCATCTGCGTCAGTGTGGGCTGAACTATACCGATTTCGAGAAGGCGGGATTTTTCATCGTCGTGGTCGATGCCCAGATGCAGTACAAGGCCCCCGCCTACTACGAGGATCGGGTGCGCGTCGAGACGACAATCGAGAAGCTTGGCAGCAAGATGATCCGCTTCGCCTACAGGGCGATCAACCAGCAGGATGTCCTGCTGGCTCAGGGCAGCACGACCCATCTGGTGCTGGGAAGCGATCGCAGACCCACAAGGCTGCCTGAGAAGTTCGTCCTGCCCCTGACCGCCGAGGGTTGAGGCAAAGGGGAGGGTTCCATGTCTTAGAAATCACTAAATCCGATGATGAAGAAGCCTGACTGAAAATAGGGCGGGCCTTTCGATTTTCCCAGCATAAGTTAAGTCCGCGCCCCATACCTGAATGGGGGTTGTAACAGAATATCGAATCCGTTATGTTGGCGCGAGTTGTCTTCAAAAGGACCTGACGCTTGAAAAAACCTCTGCACCTCAAATTCATTACATGCCTTGCGTTGCTGCTTTGCGTTTTCACCGCCAGCTTCAACGCCACCCTATGGTGTGTCGGAGATGACGGACACTTCGATGTCAGGGTTTCGGCTGAGGATCGATGTGATGAGTTAGCCAGCAGCGAAGCCCCGGTTTGGGTTCTTCCTGGGGAGGGCCTACTTGCAAAAGTACAGGCCGGTGACTGTTGTAATTCCTGCGTCGACTTTTATAGCTCCACCGTATCTACGTCTCGCACAATAGACGACGAACATCTTATCAGCCTTCCGCCGCCGTCTCTTGTTTCCCTGCCTTCCATCGCTCTGCACCAGGTTCCCGTCGTTCTTGACGTCCCTGCTTCGATTCATCCCAACCAGACTCTCGCCTCCCTGCGCACCATCGTTCTTCTGATTTAAGCCAGCTCGCCCCCAATCCCAAAAAACAAACGCTCTAAAAATCGGCTGTTGGACTCTGTTGTTCTTCAGGATGCGATGACTTGTGTCAAAAGCCATTTAAGTCTCTAGTTTATAGAGGTTTTTAAGCAGCACAGTTATCCCCTGAATTTGCAGCCTTGCGCTGTTGATGACCGTGCACCTTTTCGCCAGCGTGGCTTCGGTCGCGCAAAAGCCATAGGAGGCGAAAAGGGCCTCTTCAACGCTTTCCCCGGGAATGTCCCCGTTGTCCGAATAGCAACTTGTTACCAGGACGATTTGGTCGAAGTGATCGACGTAACCATCTAGCGCGAAGCGCACAATGGTTTACGTGTAGACGGGAAAATTTACGTCTACAGGATCGAACAGGCCTTGCGTATCAGGACCAGGGAGAGAATCTAAGGCGACTAGAGAGTCGCTCTGAAGAGAATGTGGTTATCCCTCCATTTCACGTTGAAAGGGGGTGGTTCTGATCACAAAAATTAGAAGATGTATTTAAATTAATCCGTAGAACACAAACAATATCAAGGAGATAAAAAATGAAAAAAATCACTCTGCTCTTACTTGCTCTCATTCTGTCCAGTTTCGTCGTTGGTTGTGTCTCAAACCCCAATGTAAAGTACAAAACCTTTGACAGTAAGGCGCTTGGATACGAAGAGCCCAGTACCGACTGGCATTGATTGCCAGTTGTCTCCTATGCAATGGAGCGCCGTCACCGGCGCTCCATTTTTTAAATCTCTTAAAATGTACTTCCCCAATTTACTATTCACTCATGGCCCATTCGGAGATGTCTTGTAATTCATCACATCTCAAACACCGAAACGGCCAGCTCGGAAAATCGTGCTGGCCGTTCTTTTGTTCAATTTGCTGCTCTATTCATCAAGTCTCGCCCTATGTACAGGAATGGTCTATTCTGCGGCTATGCTGACCCGCACCGAGACATTCCGATGAGCGACATCCTGCTGCTTCAACCGCCGGCCCTCAAACCCGCTGAGCCACCACTTGCCCTGGCGGTGCTGCTGGCCCATCTAAGGAAAGAGGGGCTCGCAGCCGAGGCGCTTGATGCCAATCTGGATGCCTACCTCTATCTGCTGGACGGCGAGCGTCTCGCACAGCGGGCCGGCAGCCCAATAGATACCAGCCTGCAGCGGGCCTTGAAACACCGCAGCGCCTCGTTGCGGCTGTTGCGCTCGGCGGCGGCCGGACAGAACTTCGCGCGCTACAACACGGCGGTGCGTTATCTCAATCGGCTACTGGGGGTGTGGAACAGCCCGGACGGCGCAGAGCGGCTGACACTGGGGGATTATGCGAATACGCAACTGTCACCCTTTGACCCGCAGGATCTGGCGCGCATCGCCTCCGGGGCGGTGCGCAGCCTGTTCGCAGATTATTTCGCTCAGCAACTGCTGCCAGGCATCATCGCGACCCGCCCGCGGCTTATTGCCATCTCGATCAACTATCTGCATCAGGCGCTCCCCGCTTTCGAACTGGCTGGACTGTTGCGCCGCGCCCTGCCCGATACGCTGCTGGTTGCCGGTGGCGGTCTGATCTCCTCCTGGCGCGAGCCCCTGGCGCGGCTTGATTTGCGGCTGCCGCCTTTCGACCGACTGATCTTCGGTCCCGGTGAAACGCCCCTGACCGCACTGGCCAAGGGCGAGGCCGCAGCTACTTACACGCTTGCCGATGCGACCCAGATCGGTTTTATGCCCGACTTCAGTTTCGCCAAGCTCAGCGACTACTTCTCGCCGCAACCGATCTTGCCCCTCTCCGCATCGCGTGGCTGTTATTGGCAGCGCTGCCTCTTCTGTCCCGAAGCGGCTTCGCCGGTCCACCCCTATACCGCCACCAGTCCGTCCGAACTGCCCGATCTGATGCGCCAGCTGGCCGCTCTGCATAAGGTCCGCTATATCCAGCTCACCGATAACGCCGTACCGGTCAACATGCTTAAGATCCTGGCCGAGCGGGGCGCTGAGCTGGGTGATCTCAACTGGTTCGGCTT
>JAAXQG010000175.1 GCA_012974445.1 Desulfuromonadales bacterium | reverse complement strand
AGCTCGCCCAGGCCCTTTCAGCCATGGTTGAAACCCGCATCGCCAGTTGAAAACAAAAAATGCCCTCCCTTTCCTGGAAAGTGGGGGCATTTTTACGTCTATTGCAGTCACAGAGGTAGGCAAGGCCCACCTGCTAGAGCCCGTGCGGCTAATCCTGTCTTCTAATTATCCCCCTTTTGGGAGCTGTCTACGTTCCGCCTCCTGGGCTTAGCTCAGGTTAGGCCCGCGTCGGCGCGCCTTGACAGTAACCAAAATGCCTCAGAATTAATTGTCACGACTAACCATCCGGGACCTGACACAAAAGAAATCTCGCAGCATCTCTTCGACAAAGAGTTTGCTTCGCCCGTAGGGGTTGGTTGCGCCTAAGGGGCGGACTCGCCTATGGGTAGCTGCTTCAGGTCGCCATAGACGGTGGCCGAAGAGCTGAAGATAAGATTTTTCAAACCTGCAGCCGCCATGGCCTCCAGAAGGCAGCAGGTGCCGGAGATGTTGTTCTGATAGTAGCAGAGCGGCTTCTCCACCGATTCGCCCACGGACTTGAGTCCGGCGAAGTGGATGACGGAAGATGGGCGGTGCTTGGCGAAGATATTGTCCAGGGCCTCGCGGTCGCGGATGTCGGCCTTGATGAAAGTCGGAGTCTTGCCGCAGATCTGCTGAATGCGCTCAAGAACTGCCTCGGAGCTGTTGCTGAGATTGTCGACGGCGATGACCTAGTGGCCTGCCTGAAGCAGCTCGACGATGCAGTGAGAACCTATGTAGCCGGTGCCGCCGGTGACCAGTGTGACGGACATGGGGATCCTTCCGGGTGTTGCGGGCTTTCGGGGTGTGAGCGAGCGAAGTTTCTGTCTGTAAATCAACAGGTTAAAACCATAGCGTTGGAACATTGCGTTATTTTTATCTTTCGGGTCAATAGTTTCATGGGGTGTTTGTCCAGCGGTATCGTTTTTCTTGATTCGCATCGAACTTCCGCTGGTGCCGCGCACCGTGAACATTGAAAGAATCTTCAGTCGAAAAGCATTGAACAGTGATGAAGGGAATTAAGGGGGTAAATTCGGTCCAAGATCAGGCTGGATGCCTTTGATTTCTCATCCAGCTTATCTCCTTTATCCCTGTGGATATGTCATTTAGGTTCCACTATTTAGTTTGACGCGGTGGTGCCAGCATCTTTATCGCGAAGATTCGTGCTGGCCAGATCGTTTATATATCATGGAAGCGAGAGTGGAACTGTGTATCTCCGAAGCACTGGCATTAACACAGTTGAGTTTTCGGGTTACTCGTTCGGCGCTTTTTCGCTCGCCGTGACCCTGTGAAGCCGGTTTCCTGGGTGAGGGGAAGGGGGGCTTCATGGCACGGATTGCTCCTTTAAGGTCTTGAATGTTTGTATTTGGTGCGAAAGTTAATAAATGACTGCAAATAATGCTTGACTTTGAGTTGATTAAATAGGCATTCGCTGGATTTTTAGTCCTGTCTGAGTCAATGAGAGGCAATTCTTGGCATGGCTGATGCTCTGTCCTTGAATCGCCCCCGAAGGCCAGGGGCTGATTTTACTGTCTGTGCCTGTTTTGTGGGCACTTTGTTTTACTTATCATTTCTGGAGGTTATCCGATGTCAATGATTGATGAAAAAGTCGCTCCGATCTTTCAAGAGGTTCTGGCCCGCAACCCGGGTGAGGCCGAGTTCCACCAGTCTGTTCGCGAGGTTCTCGAATCTCTCGGCCCCGTTCTGGTCAAGCATCCCGAGTTCGCCGACCACAAGATCATCGAGCGTATCTGCGAGCCTGAGCGCCAGATCATCTTCCGTGTACCCTGGCAGGACGACAAGGGTGTCGTGCAGATCAACCGCGGCTTCCGGGTCGAATTCAACAGCGCCCTGGGTCCCTACAAGGGCGGATTGCGTTTTCACCCCTCCGTCTATCTGGGGATCATCAAGTTTCTGGGCTTCGAGCAGATTTTCAAGAATGCCCTGACCGGTCTGCCCATCGGCGGCGGCAAGGGAGGCTCCGACTTCGATCCCAAGGGGCGCTCCGACAGCGAGATCATGCGCTTCTGCCAGAGCTTCATGACCGAGCTCTATCGTCACATCGGCGAGCACACGGACGTACCCGCAGGAGACATCGGCGTGGGCGGTCGGGAGATCGGCTACATGTTCGGCCAGTACAAGCGCATCACCAACAGGTGGGAAGCGGGCGTGCTCACCGGCAAGGGGCTCAGCTGGGGCGGCTCTCTGGTGCGCACCGAAGCGACGGGTTACGGCGCGGCCTTCTTCGTGGACGAGATGCTCAAGGTCCGCAAGGATTCCTTCGAAGGCAAGACCTGTGTCGTCTCCGGCAGCGGCAACGTGGCCATCTACACCATCGAGAAGATCAACCAGCTCGGCGGCAAGGTCGTAGCCTGTTCCGACTCGGCCGGCTACATCTACGACGAGCAGGGACTGGATCTCGATCTCATCCAGCAGCTCAAGGAAGTTGAGCGCCGTCGTATCAAGGATTATGTCGAGTATCGCAAGCACGCCAAGTACATCGCAGGCGGAAACATCTGGGAAGTTCCCTGCCAGGTGGCCATGCCTTCGGCCACCCAGAACGAGATCAACGGCAAGGATGCTGCGCTGCTGGTGAAAAACGGCTGCATCGCCGTCGGCGAAGGGGCCAACATGCCCACGACTCCCGAGGGCGTCAAGGTCTTCATCGATGCCGGCATCGCTTACGGCCCCGGCAAGGCGGCCAACGCCGGTGGAGTGGCCACCAGTGCTCTGGAGATGCAGCAGAACGCCTGCCGCGACTCCTGGAGCTTCGAGCACACCGAGGAGCGTCTGCAGCAGATCATGCGCAACATCCATCAGAGCTGCTACGAGACCGCCGAGGAGTACGGCACCCCCGGCAACTACGTCAACGGTGCCAACATCACCGGCTTCATCCGGGTGGCCCGCGCCATGGTAGCCATGGGCGTCATCTAGCAACCTCCCCCCTTTTGCGGGGGGGAATCAGCTTGTAAAAAAGGAAAGGCCCGGCAATTTGCCAGGCCTTTCTCTTTTCTGACTAGCACGAATCTTCCGCTGGTGTTCGAAACCCTCAATCCCGAAAAGATGTTTCAAACGAAAAAATATTTAACAGGGATAAAGGGGATGAACGAGATGTAAAGTCAAAGGCAGCCAGCATGGTATTTG
>JAAXQG010000155.1 GCA_012974445.1 Desulfuromonadales bacterium | reverse complement strand
ATGGCAACCTTTCTCTTTCATCACTTCCATGATCTTGGAGGCTATCCGCGCTGCTCCACGACCATCGACAGCAACACTAGCACGTTGCCCCATCGCATGTCGAAGCTCTGGGTTGGCCAGAAGTTGATGTACCATTTTTGAGACCCGCTCTACTCGGCAATCATCGAGAACCCCGCAATTCAAGGCCATTTTATCCTCAACAAACTTTGAAGCGGAAAGGGCGTGATCCTGACTTAAACAAATATAGACTGCCGGAACACCCATAGCGGCCAGTTCGTATGCCGTCACTCCAAAAGACGCGATTGCCAGGTCAGATCCGTTCATGAGAGAGGCCATGTCGCAAACATTTCGTTCAACACGGTATGATCGACGTGCCTTTATCATGAAGCGCTCAAGCTCTGACTCATGAGCAAAACCTGAGCCCACAACGACCAATGTCTCAAATTTATCTTCCAGGCTGTCCAGCGCAGAAAGTGCTCTTAAAGTGAAATTCTCCGGATCGCTTCCCCCCATGGAAACCAACACCCGTGGACAGGGATTGGAGGGGGAAACAAATGGAAGGGAAAATTGCTGACGCAACAGAACCCACTCCCAACCAACACAAAGTTCCCCCCCAAAACCGTTCCAGTCGTGTTGAGAAATTTGCGGAATCGGAGGATAAAAAAGGAGATCCGCCTCAAGACGCCTGGGGGTAGGATCATCAATGCTCACGACCAGAAGACCCCGTCTACGCCACCTTCCGATGTGTTCGGAGCCGAGATCATTGCGCACATCAAGAACCAGAATATTTGGGCGATATTCCGTGATTAGAGTTTCAAGCCAGGTGGCTTCTTCTCTTTCACCGCGCTGCTCCACAGGAAAGCCTGCTTCTTGCACCAGAGCGAAGCCAGACTCACCCATTGCCATGGCAAAGATGACCCCACAGCCATGTTTTTCACGAAGTTCATGAGCCAGAGCAAGGCAGCGGACAACATGCCCTAAGCCGGTGAGACGATCTCCATCGCACCGAAACAGAACCTTGCGGCTGACGTCGGTCGCCTTCTTTTGATAAACGTGCCCGTTCAGATCAAGAAGCTCAGGATGAGAGTTCAATAAGCGCACAACATCTGCAACATCTGCCTCGCCG
Organism: Desulfuromonadales bacterium; assembly: GCA_012974445.1. GTDB lineage: Bacteria > Desulfobacterota > Desulfuromonadia > Desulfuromonadales > JAAXQG01 > JAAXQG01. The sequence continues at coordinate 2,018 of JAAXQG010000155.1, read as the reverse complement.
GCGGGAACACCAAGATGCCGATAAACCGCCTCGATAAATTTCACATCGGCTGGCGTATCTATCGACAATCGAGCCCCCTTATAGCGGTGCTCAGCATCGATAGGAATACGAACAACTCGGAATTCATCAGGCTGAGCGACGAAATACGCCGTAACATGCTCGATCGCGACCGGGTCGTTAGCAGCTTCGTGCAGGAGACGATTCAAGGCGACTCGTGTACAGACGCAAAACCCTTCGTGTACCGAATTCACCCCTTCTTGGGCGGCACAGTACTCCGCATTTTCCCGCAGAAGGGTATCAACCATGAGGTCCAGTGTTGCCGGATCGATCAAGGGGGAATCGCCTGTAACGCGCACGATGACATCGGCCCCGACGGCCTCCGCAGCAAGACCGAAGCGCTGGAGGACATTGTTCTCGGCCCCCCGAACCAGCTCAACACCCTGCCCCTCGGCGAAAGTCACCAACGGATCATCGCAGGACCGATCTGACGTGGCAATGACAATGGTATCGACAGTGCGGCTGAGGCGAAGGCGGTCAATAATATGCTCCAGCAACGGCTTGCCCGCAACCGGCATCAGCACTTTACCGGGTAGACGCGTAGAGCCCATGCGGGCCTGAATAACCGCTGCGACCTTCACGTCAGCCATTCCAAGTGTTCCTCACCGAGAGGAAGGGACGGAGCCCGTCACTCGGGTCTGCCCTCCATTCAAGATCCGGTAGTTCGGCAGGCGAAGGGACCTTCTCTCCCGTACCGTCCGCGCTCAAAGCCGTCACAACATCCTCAATAACGGGTTTAATCTGCTCCGGAAGCCAGCAGTGCCCCGCCGAAAACTCTTCGCCCTTGCCTTCCAGATCAAGGTGAAACTCGACCGTACCGGCACCCCACCGATGAATCGCCCGCTGAATGACCCCAGGACAAACACTGTGATCTGACCACCCGACCTGACAGGCGAAACGCTCTCGCAAGGTCGCCAGGGCGGCCAGATTGCATTCTATGGCAGGAGCGGGATAGCCGGAGATGCAATGAAACAGGGTTAAATCTTCGCAGCCGTTATGACGCAGAGTCTCCACGGCCTGGGAAATTTCATCCAGCGTCGCCATTCCCGTCGAGAGAAGAATCGGTTTTTTTGTACGGGCACACTCCCGAAGCAAATCGTCCCAAAGAAGTTCATAAGAAGCGATCTTATAGAAGTCAACGTGGGGAAAGAGTTCCTCCACGGCCTTGAGATAAAAGGGGGTGCATGAAAAGGAGATGCGTCGTTCCCGACACCGCGCAGCCAGATCGGGGAGAAAGCTGACGGGCAACTCCCAGTCCTTGCGTGCCCGGAGCTTTGCGCTTTTGGCCAGGACCTGCGGAGCGAAGAGTTCATCGACTTTAAACAACTGAAATTTTACGGCGCTGCAGCCAATTTCAGCGGACGTATCAATAAAGCGGAAGCAGCGTTCGATATCGCGATAATGATTGCTGGAGACTTCAGCAATAAAGTTTACCGGTGAAAGGGACATGCTCTTCTTCCTAGCTGTCAAGAGATTGCAACACACCTATGACGCGATCGATATCGCCCTGTTCCATCGCCGGGTAAATGGGCAGGGATAGAATCTCCCCATACGCCTGTTCGGCTACCGGGCAAAGCCCTTCTTCCGTTCCCAGATGACGGCGATAAAACGGGTGCAAATAGACCGGGACATAATGGAGATTCACTCCGATCCCCGATTGACGCATCAGATCGAATACCCGGTCGCGCTCAGGAACACGCACGACGTAAAGATGATAGCCATGGGAGACTCCTGGACGCAGATTGAGGGGACGGATCGTCGTATTGCGAAACGCGGCATCGTAGGCCACCGCAATCTGCTGCCGTTTTTTAATCCAAAGAGGAAGGCGGTCCAATTGGCTCGCCCCAAGGGCACATTGCAAATCACTCAGACGGTAGTTAAACCCCAATTCCGTCATCTCATGGCTGATGGCAAAGGCAGCCGGGTTGGTGTTTGAACTGTCTCTTATACACATCTGACGG
>JAAXQG010000323.1 GCA_012974445.1 Desulfuromonadales bacterium | reverse complement strand
CGTCTTCAAGCTGCTGCTCGGCTTGTGTCCCATGCTGGCGGTTACGACCAGCGCCGAGAACGCCCTGGGAATGGGGCTGGCGACCACATTTGTGCTGGTCTGCGCAAATCTGGTGGTCTCCTTGCTGCGCAAGCTCATCCCTTCGGGGGTCAGAATCCCGGCTTTCATCGTGATTATCGCAACCTTCGTGACTCTGGTTCAGCTTGGGATGGAGGCCTATCTCTACGATCTGCACAAGGCGCTGGGTATCTTTATCCCCCTGATCGTGGTCAACTGCCTCATCCTGGGCAGGGCCGAGGCCTTCGCCTCCAAGCGCTCAGCGCTGGCTTCCTTTTTCGACGGAGCCGGGATGGGGCTGGGATTCACCCTTGCCCTCTTCATCCTGGGGGCGGTGCGGGAGATCTTCGGCGCCGGCCAGCTCTTCGGCATCTCTCTGTTCGGGGCCGGGTATCAGCCCTTGCTGCTGATGATTCTCCCACCCGGGGCGTTCATTTCGCTGGGACTCATTCTTGCGGTGATTTCTCGAATCTCCAAAGCTCTGCGTTGATTTCATGATCGGCGCATCCGCTCATTAAGTTTTATTCCTTTCTCGTTCTACATTCCCCCCTTTTTAGATAGGAGCTTTTAATTTCGGTCTAACATCCTGGAATCACGTATTTTATTCAAAGTGCTGAATATGTCTTCAGGTAATAAAAAACTTGAAATGTTAGCTGATCTTATTTAGAGTCAGAGCAAAAGGGGGAGGCATTTTGGCCCCCCTGAAGTAGGCAGGTGCTCATAACTGCATTCTCAAAGGGCAAAACCGGAGCAATCCGGTGACGCAAAGCCACGAGTCCAGACTGAATGGATAGTCGGGTTTCGAGAGATGGTTGGGGCTACATGATCTCAGGCGGAAACTCCGTCGTTTGAATGGCACTCATCTCTTGTCAGGGGCGGGTGCCTTTTTATGTTTTGAAACCGATGCAGAATATCCATGGAGGTTGAGATGGCACAGGCAAAGGCTTCGGGGTTTTCTTCACGGACCCTTCTGATATCAGGGTCCGTTCTGACGGTTGTTGTGGCGCTGGTGCAGTTTTTATTGGGGGGCGGATGGCCAGGAGCCATGCTGGCACTGGTTCTGGGGGGCTGCTGGGGAGGATTAACCCTGCGGATCGGGGCAGGCAGTGAATCCATTGGCGAGGAAGTGCTCGCACGGGAATTCAGTGCGTTGACCGAGGAGACCCAGAACCTGTTCGAGAATCTGGCCGAAGCATCCGGCGCGCAAATCGGGAGTATCCGGGACGAAGGGCATCAGGCTCGTGTGTTACTTGACGATGCCATCGAAAAACTGGTGAGCTGTTTTACCCGTCTTGAGGACTGCACCCGTTCACAGCAGAAGTTGGCTCTCGAGCTGACCCAAAGCAGTGAGCACGGGGCCGGTTCAGGGCAGGTGAGCCTGGATGCCTTTCTTAAAGAGGTCGATGGATTGCTGCGTTCCTTTGTTCAGGTCGTTCTGGATAACAGTGAGGGGGCCAAGGAGATTTCGGCTCGAATGACCCAAACTCAGGCACGTTTTCAGGATGTTCGTAAAACCCTCGAAGAGGTTAAAAAAATTGCGGACCAGACCAACCTGCTTGCGATCAATGCCGCTGTGGAGGCTGCACGGGCTGGTAATTCGGGCAAAGGATTTGCCGTTGTCGCTGCTGAGGTCCGGACGCTCTCGGTTCGATCCAACGCCTTCAGCGACCAGGTCATGGCTTCCGTTGAGGAAATCACCCATGCTCTGGATGCGGTGACCGTCAATATCAACGAGCTCTCTAAAAAGGGGCTGAGCGTAGCTAGTGATTCAAAGACAAAGGCTGATGCGGTCTTGTCCAAGACGCAGAAACTTAACAGTAATATCGAACAGTCAGCATCTGGAATTTCTCATGTTTCCCAGCAGGTAGAGCAGGAAGTCCGTGTGGCCGTTACCTCACTGCAGTTTCACGACATGGTAACCCAGATTCTGGGCCATCTGGACCGACGGGCTGAACTCATGCAGTCGGTTGTTTCCAATCTCGGCACCTTGAGTTTTCAGACTCAAGTGGCCTACGACCAAGGCGGCCAGTCAGACTGGCAATCTCGTTTGGAGCAGTTCAGGGGAGGGCTGCGCAACGCTTCGGGGTTAGTTGAGCAGGTTCGCCACAATCCGGTATCCCAGAAGAGCATGGAAACGGGCACCGTAGAACTTTTTTGATGAATCCGGGCTCGCCGACGGGCGGCTATAGAGATCAACCCTAGTTATTCAGGAGATCATTGTTATGGCGAAAACAATACTGGCAGTTGATGATTCACGCTCTATCCTGCAGATGGTTTCATTTGCTCTAAAAGGAGCCGGGTACGATGTGGATGTTGCCCCCGACGGTCAGGCTGCTCTGGGTATGGCTTCGACCAAGGCTTACGACATGGTCCTTACCGATCTGAACATGCCTAACATGGACGGTCTGACCCTGATAAAAAATCTTCGTGCCAAGGCCCAGTACCGTTTTACTCCGTTGATTATGTTGACCACCGAGGCCGACCCCGCATTCAAGGCCAAGGGCAAAGCGGTCGGTGCCACCGGATGGTTGGTAAAGCCTTTTGATCCCCAGCAGCTGCTGGGAGTCGTCAAGAAGGTCATGCGTTAACATCCCCTCCGGTTTTTCCCGGGTGAAGGAGGCGAAGATGGAGTTGGTGCTGGATGAGGGAGCAAAGGGTGAAGCCATTGTCAGACTCAGTGGCGAGTTGACGGTAGCCGATGTTCTGGCAGTCCGTCAGACCTTTCTCAAGGTTCTGGAAGAGTCGCAGGAGATCCTTGTTGATCTCGGAGCTGCCGAGACAATTGACAGCTATTTTCTTCAACTTCTCTGTAGTGCCCACCGTAGCTGTATTTTGAATCAAAAAAAACTCAGTTTCAGCAACCCCCCTTCCGCGAGCGTTCAAGGGATTTTCGCTCTTGCAGGCTTTGTCAGGAATCAGGGCTGTAGCCAGTGCCCTGCGAATGTTAAGTGTCTTTGGAGCGCTTAAGTCTCAGCGCTGCTCTGCGCCATAGCCTGGGGTGTTTTGGGGTCGAATCGGTCGCAAGCTCAAAGACCGAAGGGGGACAGGATCTATTTCTATGATTGATCAAGCCAAAGAAGCTTTTCGAGAAGAAGCCTACGAGCTGCTGAGTGAGCTGGAAGATTCTCTGCTGGAGCTCGAGGAGAGTCCCGGAGATCTGGATGTTATCGGCAAGGTTTTTCGAGCCATGCATACCATCAAGGGCTCCGGGGCTATGTTCGGTTTTGATGAGGTCGCCGCCTTTACCCACGAGGTAGAGACGATTTTTGACCTGGTTCGCAACGGGGAGATGTCTGCAAGCAAGGAGCTCGTTACCCTCTCTCTGCGAGCCAGAGATCATATCCGTATTCTTCTTGATCACGAAGGTCCACTGGACGACAGCGTTGCCGGACAGGGCAGAGATCTGGTTGCCGCCTTTCGGAGGCTGACTCCCGTTCAGGGGGGAGTGCAGCTTTCATCTCCCGCCGAGCAATCCGGCAGGGGTGGGAGTTTTGAGGAAACCTTTCGTATTCGCATGCGTCTGGCTTCGGATATCATACTTCGCGGCACCGATCCACTCTGTCTGCTCGAGGAGATCTTTGAACTCGGAACTTGCCGGGTGATTGCCCAGACCGATGAAATCCCCCCCCTGGAAGATCTTGAGCCGGAGAATTGTTACATTTTCTGGGATCTGATTCTGACCACCGAAAAAGGGGTTGAGGCCGTTCGGGACGTCTTTATCTTCGTGGAGGACGAGGTCGACCTGAAGATCGAATGTATCGACCGCGATGGCAGCCAGGACGACGAAGAAGTGCATCGTCGTCTGGGGGAGATTCTGATTGCGAGGGGGGATGTCACCGACGCACAGATTGCTGAGCTTTTTGCCGACAAAAAGCCTATCGGAGAGCTGTTGGTTGAAAGTCGCGCAGTCAGTCCGGGTAAGGTAGAGTCGGCGCTGCAGGAGCAGGAACACCTCCAGAAAGTTCAGATGCAGCGCAAAACCCAGGAGGCCAGCTCCAATATCAGGGTTTCGGCCGAGCGTCTCGACGCCCTGGTCAACATGGTGGGGGAACTGGTTATTGTACAGGCGCGGCTCAGCCAGAGTGCTCTTTCCCGGGGGGATGCCCAGCTTATCTCCATCGCCGAAGACCTCGAGCATCTCACCAACGAACTGCGCGACAGTTCGCTGACCATGCGTATGCTCCCCATCGGAAGCACATTCAGCAAGTTCAAGCGTCTGGTGCGCGACCTGTCTCAGGAGCTGGGCAAGGATATCGAGCTCAGCACCAGCGGCGCCGATACCGAGTTGGACAAGACGGTCATCGAAAAACTCAACGATCCCCTCATTCATCTCATTCGAAACTCCATCGATCACGGCATCGAAATGCCCGAGCAGCGTCAGGCCATGGGCAAGTCCCGTCAGGGGACGGTGCATCTTTCCGCATCTCATTCCGGTGACAGCGTGGTGATTGAAATCCGCGATGACGGCAAGGGACTCGACCGCGGGGCCCTGCTGGCAAAGGCCGTGGATCGGGGGCTGATCGCACCGGAGGCGAAGCTGAGCGACCGGGAGATTCACGAGCTGATTTTTGCCCCGGGATTCTCCACCGCCCAGGCCGTCACCAGCGTCTCGGGGCGCGGTGTCGGAATGGACGTGGTAAAGAGAGCCATCGACGCGCTCCGGGGCACCATCGCCATCGAGAGCGATATTGGCAAGGGGACCTGCATCCGGGTCAAAATGCCACTGACTCTGGCCATCGTGGAAAGTCTGCTTGTCTATGTCGCCGGAGACCATTACGTGCTGCCTCTGTCTTCGGTGGAGGAATGTATCGAGCTGACCCGCGAGGATATCGACGCTGCCCATGGCCGGGATCTGATACCCGTCCGCGGTCAGCTGGTGCCCTACATCTCTCTTCGGAAGCACTTTGATATCCAGGGGGAGCTGCCTTCCATAGAGCAGATCGTTATCACCCGGGTCAACGACTTGCGTGTCGGATTTGTGGTCGATCATGTCATCGGAGAACATCAGACGGTGATCAAGTCTCTGGGGCGAATCTACAGAGACGTCGAAGGGGTCTCCGGGGCAACGGTACTGGGCGATGGGGATGTCGCCCTGATACTGGATGTCCCGAATCTCGTGAGAACCGTGGAGGAGCAGGCCGTCGTTTGAAAATTTGATTTGCAGAGTTCATCTGCGGAGGAAAGAACATGGAACATACCGACAATGCAACCAGGCAGTATCTGACCTTTATTCTGGATGACGAGGTCTTTGCTCAGGATATCACCAAGGTCCGGGAAGTCCTTGATTATGTGAATATCACCAAGGTGCCGCGAACCCCGGACTTCATGCGTGGTGTGATTAATCTGCGTGGCAGCGTGGTCCCTGTCGTGGACATGCGGCTCAAATTCGGCATGGAGCCGACGAAGCAGACGGTAAATACCTGCATTATCATCATGGAAGTGGTGCTCGAAGGCGAGACGGCTGTGGTCGGCGCCCTGGCTGATTCGGTTCAGGAGGTTCTGGAGCTGGATTCAAGCCAGATCGAGCCTCCTCCTCGCATCGGAACCCGCCTCAATATCGAGTTTATCCAGGGGATGGGAAAAAAGGGCGATGAATTCATTATTATTTTGGATACTGATCGTGTTTTTTCCGCAGAAGAGCTGGCCATCGCCTCCGCTTCAGCGGATTTGGCAGCAACCGATTCTGTGAGTCAGTCCCTATAGGTTTTTTTATTGATGGTCATTATTCATACCCTGTCAGGAGCAATGCGATGCGTTGGAAAGATCTTAAACTTGGAAAAAAACTGGCCGTAGGCTTCGGAAGTCTGCTGCTGCTCATGACTCTGGTCTCCTACTTTGGTTACGACGGTATCCGGACCCTGACCCATTCGCTCTTCGTCGTTGGTGACGAGGAAGCACCACTGGTCGAGATGGCCAATGAGATGAAAATTTCTCTTATGGGCACTCGAAATGCCATGCAGGAGTTCAAGGTTGCAACCTCAGTGCTTTCGACGGATGACGAATCGGCTCTTGAGCGTATTGAGGCGACCTATAGGGAATCCATCGTTGATTTTGATCGCTATGCCACTGCCGTCCTGAAAGGGGCGAGCCTTGATGACGGTATGGTTGTCATTAAGACCGACAACGCTGCGCTCTCGACCCTGGTGGATAAGGCCGATGCGATTCATAATGATAAATTTCAGCAGGCAGCTGCCTCTGTCATGGAACTCGGGCATGAGCTGATTGAGGCAAAACGCGAGTCAACTCTTGCAATGAGAGCCATGGAAGATGCCTTTGACCAGGTCACCCGGGTTGCTGAAACCGCAGAATTGCACCTCAAGCAGCAGGTGGAAAAAGACCGGAAATCTTCCCGCACTCTCGATGAATTAGCCCGAGTATTTGATACGGAAATCCCCCATATCGATGCGATCATGGAGATCGAAAAAGTCATTTTGGGCAGTCGTGTGATTCTGGAAGAAATTGCCCAACAGGATGAACTGAAGTCGATTCTTGATGCCGAGAAAAGTTATCTTTCTACGCTGAACTCCTTTGATCAGCTTACCAGCGCTCTTCTTGACGGTGGCAGCGTGGATGGCCTGAAAATCTCTAGGCTCGAGTATGAGGGGCTGCGCAAGGATGTGGAGGCTCTGCGCGCCGGGCATGAGGAATTTCATGCGGGTGCCACCGAGATGATCGTAAAGCGTAAGACCATGGTGCTGCTTCTGGCCGAATCTCTTAAAAACATGAAGCGCATGGATGCCGCCGGGGAAGAGGCCGCCGAGCTTCTGAAGAAGATTGAGGGGCTGTTGACGACCGAAATGTCTGAAGCCATAGTCAATGGGCACCGTGCCAGCTCCAGGGCCAGCACGGTGATTCTCGGTGTTTCTTCGGTCTCTATTTTGCTGGGGATTTTTCTCGGTTTCGTTATTACCAAAGGAATCACTGCTCCTCTGGCCAAAGGGGTTGAGCTGGCAAAAGCCATGGCCAGGGGAGATCTCTCCCAAAATATTGATGTTGACCAGAAGGATGAACTGGGGATTCTCGCCTCTGCCCTTGCCGATATGAGGAGCAAGCTCGGCGAGGTGATCTCCAACGTCAAGTCCGCCTCCAACAACGTGGCCTCCGGAAGTCAGCAGCTCAGCGCCAGCTCCGAAGAGATGTCCCAGGGCGCTACCGAACAGGCCGCTGCGGCCGAAGAAGCCTCCTCTTCCATGGAGCAGATGAGCGCCAATATTCGCCAGAATGCCGATAACGCCATGCAGACGGAGAAGATTGCCCTGCAATCCTCCGTGAATGCTCAGCAGGGTGGAGACTCGGTGAGTCTAACCGTGACGGCCATGAAGGAGATTGCAAGCAAGATCTCCATCATCGAGGAGATCGCCCGCCAGACCAACCTGCTCGCCCTCAATGCCGCCATCGAAGCCGCCCGGGCCGGTGAACACGGTAAAGGCTTCGCCGTGGTCGCCTCCGAGGTCCGCAAACTGGCCGAGCGCAGCCAGGCGGCCGCCGGAGAGATCGGCACGCTTTCTTCCAGCAGCGTGGAGATCGCCGAGAAAGCAGGTCAGATGCTGGGCCTGATGATCCCCGATATTCAGAAAACCGCTGATCTGGTGCAGGAGATTACCGCCGCAAGCCGCGAGCAGGACACCGGAGCCGAGCAGATCAACAGCGCAATCATGCAGCTTGATCAGGTTATCCAGCAAAACGCCACGGCTTCGGAGCAAATGGCCTCCACCGCCGAGGAACTCTCGTCCCAGGCGGAGCACCTTCAGCAGACAGTGGCCTTCTTCGTGCTTGACGGCGGACAGGGCCGGGGCGCTGCCCCTTTTCTGGCCTCATCTGCGGGAGCACCCCGTCCGTCACGGACTTCGGTGAAGCTGCCTCCTCCTGCAAAAGCTCCTTCATCCACTCCGGGGCTCAAGCGCAGCGCAGGGGTCAAACTCGATCTCTCCGATGACGGTGATGCCCTCGATGACGAGTTCATCAAATACTGATGTGCAATCAGCCCTTCAGGGACTCGAACCCTGAAGGGCTTTGCCAGGAGACTGCGCCTTGTCCCTCTCGATCCGAGATTTTCAGCGCCTGAGTCAGTTCATCCTCGAACAGGTGGGGATCAAGATCTCCCCCGCTAAGAAAACCATGCTGGAAGGCAGGTTGCGCAAGAGAACCCGGGCCCTTGGCCTGGAGAGCTTCTCGGCCTATTGCAATTATTTTTTTGACCAGAATAACGCCGAGGATGAGCTGGTACACCTCATCGACGAAGTCACTACCAACAAGACCGATTTTTTTCGAGAGCCGGAACATTTCAACTTTCTGAGTCAGAAGGCACTGCCGCAGATGGCCCGAGAACTCGGGGAGCGTCCCTTGCGGGTCTGGAGTGCGGGCTGCTCCACCGGAGAGGAGCCCTATACCCTCTCCATGGTGCTGAGCGAGTTCGGGCGCCAAAGTGCCACCCCGCTCCCGTACCAGATCTTCGCCACGGACATCTGCACCCAGGTGCTGGCACAGGCCAGACGCGCTGTCTACAGCGAGCAAAGCATTGCGCCCGTGGCTCTTGATCTGCGCAAGCGTTACCTGCTGCGAAGCAAGGAGCCGAGCAGGCAGCTGGTACGGATTACCCGCCCCCAGCGCAAGGCGGTCAGCTTCACAAGGCTCAACTTCATGGACAGCGATTACGGATTACGTGAAAAAATGGACATCGTTTTTTGCCGAAATGTGCTGATCTATTTTAACCGGGAGACCCAGTGCGACGTGGTTGCTAAGTTCTGCAGACATCTGCGGCCGGGGGGGCTGCTTTTTCTGGGGCATTCCGAATCCCTGCACGGCTTCACTCTCCCCCTGACTCAGGTGGGGCCGACCATCTACCGGAGGGATGCGTGAATCAGAATTTTGATTACCGCTACCTCAAGCCTGCGGAACTCTGCACGGCCGATCATCCCACCCTGGTTTCCACGGTGCTGGGCTCCTGCGTCTCGCTGGTTCTTCATGCGCCCCAGCGTGGTCTGAGTTCGATCTGTCATGCCCTGTTGCCTTCGGGCACCTGCCCGAACAGCAGCTACCGTTTCGTGGACTGTTCCATAAGGCACATGGTCGAGCAGATGCGTCAGCGGGGCCTCCGGGCCGATCAGCTGGAGGCCAAGCTCTTTGGAGGCTCAGACATGTTTTCATTCCAAAGCACCGTAGGCGGCAGGGGCTCGGTGGGCAATCAGAATATCATCATGGCCCGCACCCTGATCGAGGAGCAGGGGCTCAATCTGGTCGCCTGCGACGTCGGTGGTGGCAGAGGGCGTAAATTGCTGCTCTACAGCCACACCGGCGATGTGTTCATCAAGCTGCTGGGTGCCCGGTCCACGGAGGCCGGCAGGAAGGACCCCGATGCTCTTCTCGAGGCGGTCAAGCGCCCTCAGCGCCACGCTGTGCGGGGGGAACTCTAGCCTTGGAGAGAAGAATTCGAGTTCTGATTGTCGATGATTCGGCCGTGGTGCGTCAGACCCTGGCGAGCATTCTCTCCAGTGACCCCGAGATCGAGGTGATGCTTCCTGCCAGCGACCCTTACGTTGCGGCCCAGCGCATCAGCCAGCAGGTCCCCGACGTGATTACCCTCGATGTGGAGATGCCCCGCATGGACGGGCTCACCTTCCTGCGCAAGCTCATGCATCAGCATCCCATCCCGGTGGTCATGTGCTCGAGTCTGACTCCGGAGGGATCTCAGTCGGCACTCAAGGCGCTGGAATACGGGGCGGTCGAGATCATCCGCAAGCCTGTTGTGGGAACCCGGCAGTTTCTGGAGGAGGCCCGGGTGCGCATCTGCGATGTGGTCAAGGCTGCCGCCGGGGTGCGGGTCAAGGCCGTGCCTCTCAGGAAATTCGATGTTGCCCCCAAGCTCACCGCCGATGCCGTCTTGACCAGGCCCAGCTCCAGGGCCATGATCGAGACGACGGAGAAGGTAGTTGTGGTGGGGGCCTCCACGGGGGGGACCGAGGCGCTGCGGGTGCTGCTCGAAGCCCTCCCCTCAGATGCCCCCGGGATCCTGGTAGTGCAGCACATGCCCGAGAATTTCACCGCAGCCTTTGCCCAGCGTCTAGACAGTCTCTGTCATATCTCCGTCAAGGAGGCGCAGAACAACGACACCCTGATCCGGGGCAGGGCGCTGATTGCGCCAGGCAATCACCATGCGCTGCTCAAGCGAAGCGGCGCCCGCTATTATGTCGAGATCAAGGGCGGCCCCCTGGTATCCCGTCACAGGCCGTCGGTGGATGTTCTTTTTCGCAGCGCCGCCACCTATGCCGGGCGCAATTGCGTCGGCGTGATCCTCACCGGTATGGGCGACGATGGTGCCCGGGGAATGCTGGAGATTAAGGAGGCGGGGGGCATCAACATCGCTCAGAATGAAGCCAGCTGCGTGGTCTTCGGCATGCCCAAGGAGGCGATCAAACTTGGCGGTGTGGACCGGGTGCTGCCGTTGGATAAAATCGCTCAGGAAATCCTCAACCTGACTTGAGTTACTGGGGTCAGCAGGAGTAACTATGAAAATTTTGATCGTAGAAGACGACTTTGTCAGCCGGATGCTGCTGCAGAAACTCATGGCCCCTTATGGCAGCGTCCATACGGCCTCCGATGGCAGCGAAGCCATGCATGCCTATGCAATGGCCTGGGCCGAGGGGCATCCTTATGATTTGATTTTGCTCGATATTATGATGCCTGAAATGAGCGGGCATGAAGTCCTTGCCGCGATGGATGAAGATCAGAAGAAAAGGGGACTTTACGGATCTGCCTGCGTCAAGATCATCATGACAACGGCTCTGGACGATCCAGCAAATGTGGTGGGGGCGTACAGACAGGGGTGCGAATCCTACATCGTCAAGCCTATCGACAGGTCCAAGCTTGAGCAGGCCCTTGAACAGGCCGGGCTGCTGGACCCAAGGGCGCTGCGCTACCCCTGAGGTTGCAGAGGTTGCGGGGCTATTATGGCGCGCTCCACCGCATTGAGCAGTTCCCGGGGGGTAAAGGGTTTGCTCAGGTAATCATTCATTCCGGCCCGGAAGCAATTTGAGCGATCCTCCTCCGAGGCATGGGCTGTCATGGCAACAATGGGGATGTTCGTTGCTTCTTTGGATACGGTTCCGCGCCGGATGGAGGCCGCGGCTTCCAGCCCGTTCATCACCGGCATCTGAATGTCCATCAGAACCAGATCGTATTTCTCCTCGCTCAGAGACTTAAGCGCTAGGGCTCCGTTGCCGGTAAGGGTTACTCGGTGCCCTCCGCGCTCCAGAATCTTTCGCGCCAGTCGCTGATTGATCTCATGGTCTTCAGCAACCAGTATCTTTATCCCCGCCCGATGCGTCGATTCTTCTTGCCGATCCGAGTCTGGATCAGGCCCTGCCGTGGTTTCATGGGCGTCTCTCAAGGGGAAGCTGAAGTGGAAGCTGCTGCCTTCCCTGATGCGGCTCTGTGCCCAGATCCTTCCGTCCATCAGCTGGACCAGTTCTTTTGAGATCGCAAGTCCCAGTCCGCTGCCTCCGAATTGCCGGGTGATTGATGCGTCGGCCTGGGCGAAGCGGTCAAATATCCTCTCCAGGGCCAGTTCTTCGATTCCGATCCCCGTATCCTCCACCGAAAAAAGAATTTCCTCGCCTCTTTGCGTCCTCGAACATTTTACCTGCAGATCGATGCGTCCCTGATGGGTAAACTTGATGGCATTACCCAGCAGGTTGATCAGTATCTGCCCCAACCGGGTCTCATCCCCCAGAATGCTGAGGGGAATTTTCGGGCAGAGGTTGCTGTGAATGATCAGTCCCTTCTGCCGGGCCTGGAGGGAGAAACTTTTTGTGATCTGGTTCAGTAATTTATTCAGCTCCACAGGAGCCTGACGCAACTCCAACTGCCTTGCCTCGATCCGCGAGAGGTCCAGCAGGTCGTTGAGCAAGGCCAGCAGGGTGTGGGCAGAGTCCCGGGCCATGCCGAGACACTCGCGCTGCTCCGCATTCAGTCGGGATTCCAAAACCAGCTCGGTCATGCCCAGGATGCCGTTCATGGGGGTACGCAGTTCGTGGCTCATGTTCGCCAGAAAGCTGCTCTTGGCCAGGCTGGCTTCTTCCGCCGCTTTTGTGGCTTCCAGCATCTGTTTCTCGCCCCTGAGCCGCTCGGTGATGTCGTGCACGATGGAATAGAGCACGATACGACCCTGATAGTTGATGGGGCCGCTGAAGACCTCAACATCCCGCATCGAACCGTCGGCAAGCAGATGTTGAAAGCGAAAGGATGCTTCCTCTGCTCTGTTTTGCGCTGAGTTGAGAGCTCGCCACAGCTCCTCGGGGGAGAGTGTGTTCAAACTAGTGATTTTCAGGGTCTTGAGCTGAGCCTGCGGGTAGCCGTAAAAGCGGGCTGCAGCCTCATTGGCATCCAGAATCTCCCCCGAGTCCGGATCGATGAGCAGCATTACCGAGTGATTGTTCTGAAAGAGGGCGTGATACTGGGCTTCGCGTGTGGCACTCTCCTGCTGTGCCGCCCTGCGATCCGAGAGGTCCAGCAGCGAAATCAACGCGCCCAGAGGGGTGCCGTCGCTGTCGAAGAGGGGACCGCCGCTGGCCTGTACATGTCGGGGCTGCTGACCTTTCGGGAGGATGACCATCTCTTCGTGGTCAATGGGTTCTCCCTCCAGGGCTCGGAAGAGCGGGTTTGCCTCCTTCGTCATCAGCGTGCGTTCGTCATTGTGAAACAGCCGGTAGTGCTGTGCCCACTGCTCAGGGTTTAAGGGTTCAAAGGGGCGGCCGTGCAAGCGCCGGGCGGCTTGATTGAAGAGACTCAGCGTCCCGCTCATGTCGCAGGCGACGATGCCCTCATCGATATGATCCAGTATCGCGAGATTGAACTGACGCTGGCGGTCCAGTTCCTGCCGGGCGCGATTCTGCTCCGTGATGTCTCGCGCGATGATCACGACCCCCTGAACCGTTTTGCCCGCGCCCATAATCGGACTGTAGCGCACATGCAGCACGACTTCGCCTCGAAGCGGGTGGGTTCTGCGGGCCTCGAACTGAACCTGCTCCCCCAGAAAGCATCGGCTCATCCAGGGAAGGATTTGCGCCTCGAAGAAATCCTTCCCCCAGATGTCGGCGATGCTCTGTCCGATGACCTTGCGGCGTCTGAAATTGTGAAAACGCAAAAATGCGTTATTGACGATTTTGAGCCGAAAGTCCTCCCCGACAGTGGCGATAAGATCCTCGGAGCTTTCAACGGCGCGCAGATATTCCCGCAGGGTAGCCGATGCTGAGCTGGCCTTGCCCTGCAGGGCGTTGTTGAGCTGGAGGAGTTCGTCGCCCATTTTCTTCAAGCGAAGCGCGGTGCGCACCCGGGCGACGAATTCCACGCTGTCTATGGGGCGGTTGATAAAGTCGTCAGCACCGGCGTCCAGAGCCTCGGCCCTCATCGACGCCGTAGACTGGTGGGCCGACATGAGAATTACGGGGCTCCGGGCGCTCTGGGGATTTTGCTTGAGCTGGCGGCACATGGCAATGCCATCCATTTCCGGCATCTGCAGATCGACCAGAATGCAGTCCATCTCCATGCTTCGGGTGAGCTCCAGCCCCTGTCGGGCGCTGGAAGCTTCGACGATGTAGCAGGGGCAGAGATAGTGCTGGAGAACTTCCCGCATGGTGTACAGGTTGGAGGGGGTGTCGTCGACGATGAGGATTGCCGGGGTATCATGCATGGCGCAGCGCAGCTCCTGGAAAAATAGGCAGGCTCCAATATAGCGCCAAAGTAGCTGAAATGACAGCGGGGATATGTGGCCTGGGCGGTCTCGTTGCTCACAGGGGGAAGGGGCTTTTCATGCCAGAGCGCAGAGCGCTGGAGCCCAGGGAAGGGCGACCAAAATCATAGGAATGATTTTGTAAGGTTCCGAAAACCGCGTTTTTACCACCCGGGCATGAGAACGGCCAGGGAGGGCCGTTCTCATCAACTAACCCTCAGCAGATGCGCGGCAGTTGCTCTCCCGAGAGCATCTCCAGCGCGCGGCGACCACCGATGGCGGTGGCGACAAAGACCCGTCCTACCTCGTCGGCAACGGTGATCTCACCGATGATGGCCGCCTCGCGTCCCGCCTCGAAGGTTCGTATCAGCTCCAGAAGAGGCTGCGCGGCCTCCGGGGCGACAACGGCCAGCAGCTTGCCCTCGTTGGCCACAAAGAGGGGGTCGAGACCCAGGATGGCGCAGGCTCCGGCGACGCTGGGGCGCACCGGGAGCTT
>JAAXQG010000160.1 GCA_012974445.1 Desulfuromonadales bacterium | reverse complement strand
AAATGATTTCTCCGGTAATTCTCTGTGGCGGCTCTGGTACCAGATTGTGGCCCCTTTCCCGGGAGCTGTATCCCAAGCAGTTTCTTCGTCTGGGCGAAAGCCCGGTTACCCTGCTCCAGGGCACCCTTCTGCGCATGGAGGGGGTTGATGAGCTGTTGCCCCCTGTGGCTGTCTGTAATGAGGCTCACCGGTTTGTGGTGGCTGAGCAGATTCGGGCTGCCGGGTCGGGAGGAACCATTATCCTGGAGCCAACGGGGAAAAATACGGCGCCTGCGGTGGCTCTGGCCGCGCTCCATGCATGCCGCTCCGGGCAGGATCCGATACTCCTGGTTCTGCCGGCGGATCATCTGGTGCGTGATGTGGCTGCTTTTCAGGAGGCTATGGCGCAAGGTCGTCTTCTCGCCGAGGAGGGGAGGCTTGTTACCTTCGGGATTGTCCCCACCCATGCGGAAACGGGGTTCGGCTATATCCGAGCGGGGGCAAAGCTCTCCACAGGGTTTGTGGTGGATAGTTTCGTCGAAAAACCGGAGGCAGAGGTGGCCCAGCGTTATGTGGACTCCGGTCAGTACTACTGGAACAGTGGTATGTTCATGTTCAGGGCGTCGATTTTCCTGAAGGAGCTGGAAAGCCTTTGCCCGGATGTGCTGACGCATGCTGAAGCGGCGATGAATCGACAGGAGCAGGACAGAGATTTTCTTCGGGTTGATGAGGCGGAGTTCTCCAGGTGCCCCAGCATCTCGGTGGACTATGCCGTCATGGAGAAAACCTCAAGGGCCGTAATTGTTCCTCTTGATGCAGGGTGGAACGATGTGGGCTCATGGGCAGCCCTGTGGGAGACCGGCGCGAAGGATGAGCAGGACAATCTGCTGAAAGGGGATGTCCTGGCTGAGGATTGCAGCGGCTGTTACCTCCAGAGCGAGAGTCGTCTCGTGGCGGCGCTGGGCGTTACCGATCATGTGATTGTGGAGACGGCCGATGCGGTGCTGGTGGCTCACAGGGATCGTGTGCAGGATGTGAAAAAAATCGTGGCCCGCCTTTCCCGGCAGGGTCGCCAGGAAGTCTTGCAGCATCGTCGGGTGAATCGCCCCTGGGGATTCTATGAAACTGTGGACAGCGCTGAGCGCTTTCAAGTGAAGCGTATTACGGTAAACCCCGGCGCTTCGCTTTCTTCCCAGATGCACCATCACAGAGCGGAGCACTGGATTGTGGTCAAGGGGACCGCCCGGGTGACCTGCGGGGAGGATGTCAGGACGTTGTCGGAAAATCAGTCAACCTATATTCCTCTCGGGGTGCCCCACCGTCTTGAAAATCCGGGGATGATTCCCCTGGAGCTTATCGAGGTTCAGTCGGGTAGCTACCTTGGAGAAGACGACATTGTCCGGTTTGATGATGACTATGGCAGGGAATGAACCCATGAACCTGAGTTGCTTCAAGGCCTACGATATTCGCGGACGACTGGGCGAGGAACTCAATGAGACCCTGGCCTACGGCATTGGAAGGGCCTATGCGGAACAGTTCCGGGCTGCTCAGGTGGTGGTCGGTCGGGATGTACGTCATTCAAGTGAGGGACTTTGCCGTGCCCTGGCGCGTGGGCTGACTGACGGTGGCGTGGATGTCTTTGATGTCGGGCTGTGCGGTACCGAGGAGATTTATTTCGCCACCTTTCATGCGGGTTTTGGAGGGGGGATCATGGTGACGGCAAGCCACAATCCCCTCGACTACAACGGAATGAAGCTGGTGCGCGAAGGGGCCAGGCCCGTCAGTGGTGACAGTGGTCTTGATGAGCTGCGCGACCGGGTGGCTCGAAGCGATTTTCCTGCCGTGAAGAAAGCGGGGAGTCTCAGGCCCCTTGATCTGAAGCAGGCGTATATCGATCATCTGCTCGGTTATGTGGACCACCATGCACTTAAGCCCCTGCGGGTTGTGGTCAATGCAGGCAACGGTTGTGCGGGGCCGGTGATTGATCGGCTGGAGCCCCTGCTTCCCTTCGAGATGATAAAAATCAATCACCAGCCTGATGGCAACTTTCCTAATGGGATTCCCAACCCCCTGCTTCCAGAGAACAGGGGCGCAACGCAGGAAGCTGTTGTACGCCATGGCGCGGATTTGGGAATTGCCTGGGACGGGGACTTTGACCGCTGTTTCTTCTTTGACGAAAACGGCACATTTATCGAAGGCTACTACCTTGTAGCGCTGCTGGCCGAAATGCTGCTGGAGCAATCGCCTGGTGGGAGAATTATCCATGACCCGCGCCTGACCTGGAATACCATCGATCGTGTCAGCGCTCATGGCGGGACGCCGGTGCTCAGTAAGACGGGGCATGCCTTTATTAAGGAGCGGATGCGCCACGAGGACGCCATTTATGGTGGAGAAATGAGTGCGCATCATTACTTCAGGGATTTTGCCTACTGTGACAGCGGGATGATCCCCTGGCTGCTGGTGCTTTCATTGATGAGTACAAAAAATCTATCTCTCTCGCAGTTGGTGGGAGAGCGTATTGCCCTCTTCCCCGCCAGCGGTGAAATCAATTTCCGTGTGGACTCTCCCGGGGATGTTGTTACCCGCGTGGAGGAACATTATCGTGGAGATACCTGTGCTATAGATCGCACCGACGGCTTGAGTATGGAATTTCGTGATTGGCGGTTCAATCTGCGCAGCTCCAATACCGAAGCTTTGCTTCGTCTGAATCTTGAGTCGCGGGGAGACAGGGCGTTGATGCAGCAGAAAACTGAAGAGCTTATTGAGTTGATCAGGGCCTGAATTTTTTTATCGATAGGAGGTGGTGTTTTGCGTCGAGCGATCGTTACTGGAGTTACAGGGCAAGATGGTGCCTATCTGACGAAATTTCTGCTGGAGAAGGGATACCGGGTTTTTGGGACTTACCGGCGGACTTGCTCTGTGAATTTCTGGCGGCTTGAAGAGCTTGGTGTGGCAGAGCATCCTGACCTTGAGCTGGTTGAGTATGACCTAACCGACCCTGGTGGAAGCATTCGTCTGATCGAAAAACTCCAACCGGATGAAGTCTACAACCTTGCCGCTCAGAGCTTCGTTGGCGTCTCTTTTGAACAACCGCATACCACGGCTCAGATTACAGGTCTTGGGCCTTTGCATCTTCTTGAGGCCTGTCTCTTATACACATCT
>JAAXQG010000311.1 GCA_012974445.1 Desulfuromonadales bacterium | reverse complement strand
AGATGTGTATAAGAGACAGGGGGGGCAGCGCGAGGGTAAGAGTCTGGATGAAGTTTTTGCTCCCTCTGCTCAGCCAGGGCGATGATCGAGGCAGGATGCTGCGCGCCTTGGGCATGCCCCCTGATGGCTCAGGCGGCGATGCTGGCCAGGCGATCACAAAAATTATATAGCGGTTTATCGAACTGGACGCAGAGCCGGTAAACTTCACTGGACTTGTGGCGTCCGGAGCGGATGATGGTGGCGGGGGTAATCAGGTCCTGTGGCCAGAAGGGCTTGCGAAAGCGCATCAGAAGGCTGGAGCCAGGGATCAGATCCAGTTCGCAACCGAAGGAGGCGCCCCGGTCGCTGATGTCGTAGGCAATGGCGTGATTGTACTCTTTTTCGCAACGGGGGCTGTAGTCAAGTACGCTTGAGATGGCATGGCGCTTATGAAGTCGGCGGTTAAGACGGGCCGAGGTGGTCTGGACACAGTTTTTCTGTTTTCGTGCCAGTTCCATCCCCTCGCGGGCGCTGCGAAGCAGCTCGGTGCCGCTGAGACCGTGATTCGGAAGGCTTGACAGTCCGATGCTCAGACTCAATTCACAGGAGAGAATCTCCCGGGGGCCTCGACAGGGCAAGCGGTCTGTTGCTTTTCTGATTTCTTCTGCACAGCTCATGGCCTGATCGATGTCGACGCCGGGCATGAAAACGGCGAATCCCCCCTGATGTCGGCTGATGATGTCCTGCTCACGAGATAAGGATCTGAGCACCTCGGCAATCTGTCTCAGGGCGCGGTCTGCTTCGGTGGCACCGTTTCTGTGAGCGTAGCTGGCTAGTCCGTCCACTCCGATGCTCAGGATTGAGGCGGAGGGCTTGGGTTGGAGTTTCAGATAGGCCAGAAAATGCTCGATATAGTTTTTGAAGAAGGACTGGGTGAACAGCCCGGTGCGGCCGTCGCGGGGGGAACCGAAACGCTCTCCGACCACGTGGTAGAGATAGTCGAGCAGGGCTGCACGCAGCTGCTGCCTTCCAGATTTTCGGATTCCCGGATTGTTCCAGGAAACCAGCGCTTCTCGCCAGTATTTTTCGGCGACCAGGTCCTGAACGTCGTGCCCGATCAGATAGCGGAAGGCCTCACGATAGATCCAAGTCTCCCCTGAGGAGGCCATGGTCTCGACGCCTTTGATGATCGCTTCTTCACTATCGCCCCAAGTTTTGAAATAGGCTGGAATATCATTGAACATGGAATACCCTCCGGGAGTTTTGCATCCGGATGAATTTATACATAGATGTAAATTTATGCAAGTTCTTTAATGCTTTGGCCGAGGTTTATTTCATGTTAGCTTTCTCACCGCGGCTTCACTTTTATTCGATAATCCAAACGGCCCTCCCCCCGGCCCGTCGCAGAACCTCGTCTGTGATGTGTGCTGTGATAAGCCCCTTGAGAGCACCACGTTGATTTCGCCCCAGGCAGATAGCTTCATAGCCGCCCTGTTGTGCCTTGAGAAGGATTTCGTTGCTGATGCCATTCATGTCTGCACACACATCGGCGTCGATCTGCGTATCAGCTATACCGAGTTTTCGGGCCCGGCTACGCAGCTGGGTAAAGTGGCCTTCTTCGTCGATACGCTCTCGGCGTTCGTAATCATCGACCGCCATGCGGTGCTCCTCAAGCTTCTCTTCCCAGCTGCCTTCTCCCGGGAGCTTGTCGTATTCCAGAATTTCAGCCGGGATGGCCGGTCCGACATGAAAGAGGGTAAGCCTTGAGTTCTTCAGGTCTCGGGCAACCCGTACGGCGTACTCGAAGGCATGCTCAGAGGCCTCGGATTCATCGACTGCTACCAGAATTTTGTGTGTCATGGTCTTGCGTCTCCTTCCCCAAAGATGCACAAAAAGTATATCATCTGTGCAGGCTCCCTGGCGGGAGATCCACTTGACCTACGAGGAGAGATTCTATGGACGCTCTGGATATATGGAAGGACCTTGTCGATAAGCAAGGGCAGATGGTGAGGGCTCTGAGTTCGAGGCAGGGTGCAACTCTCGGGTCCGATGCTGAGACGGAACGCTGGGAGCCCCTCACCGATCTTTTTCAACAGGGCGACATGGTCGTGATCGAGATGGAGCTGGCGGGTTTTGATCTTGCTGACATTGATCTGAGTATTGAAGAAGGGACGCTGCTGGTACAGGGACAGCGCGACATCCCCCCCTTGTCGGGGAGCACCCTGCTTCGTTCGGGTCGTTGTCGTGGTCCCTTTCGTCGGGCGTTTTGCCTGCCGCCGGGGCTGTCCCCTGAGGAGGTTCTGGTCGATCTGGACCGGGGCCTGTTGCGGATCAGTATCCCGGTGCCGGATCCTGAACTTTCCCTGTTGAGTGGTCAAGAGTCCTGAGGCTGCTGCTGAGCAAGGGCAGTGGTGGGGCTCCCCGACGATGGCGGTGCTATCCGGCCGCTGAAACAGCTCAATCAGTCACTGATCATCGGGCAGACCCGCACCCCGAAGGTGCCCCGGGAGGGCAGCAGGCGCAGCATTCACGTCTGGTGGGGGGGCTTCAGCGCAACGGCGACCTGATGCTGCTGGGGCTTGCGACCCCGGAGGCGGGTGGGGAGGAGGCCTATGCGAAACGTCTTCAGGAACTTGTGTCTGAGTTGCCCTCTTTCCTGCTGGTACATAACGGCAGCCTCTTTATCGGTGAGCTGGTCTGAAAGGAGCAAAAATATGGCTGATGCGTCCCTCTCACACAGGATCCAGCCGGTGGGCTGGCGCGAATGGGTCTCTTTGCCCGAGCTGGGGATCCCGGCGATCAAGGCCAAGGTGGATACCGGGGCCAGGACTTCGGCGCTTCATGCCTTCCGGCTCAAGACCTTCGAGCAGGACGGCAAGCTGATGGTCGCCTTCTCCATGCACCCGTTGCAGCGCCGCATTGATGTGGAGATCGACTGCGTGGCCGAGGTGCTGGACCGCCGCAGGGTGAAGGATTCGGGGGGGCACAGCGAATGGCGCTACATCATCCGATCCCGTCTCTGCCTGGGCTCTGAGAGCTGGCTGGCTGAGTTTACCCTGACCAACCGGGAAAACATGAGTTTCCGGATGCTGCTGGGGCGCGAGGCCATGCGAGGGCGCCTCAGTGTGGAGCCGGGAAGGTCCTTTCTGCTGGGGAAGTCGCTGGCCGGTCATTATGATGGCTGATCAGTATCAAAC
>JAAXQG010000147.1 GCA_012974445.1 Desulfuromonadales bacterium | reverse complement strand
TCGCCAGACCGACCTGGATCTGCAAAATCAGGAATTGAAGCTTGAGCTCGAAGCCCTGAGAAGTCAGAACAAAAAGGGCTCACCTCCTAAGCAAGCCCGCTTTTTCCATTATGCTGGACAGGAACAGACCGAAAATAACCTTTCCCCAGATAGAGGCCTGTTACGCAGTATCATTGATTCAGTCGGCGACCTCATCTATGTCAAAGATCGAAACGGTGTTTATCGAGAGTGCAACAAGGCTTCAGAGAGGTTTGTCGGTTTAAGGGAAACTGAATCGATCGGGAAAACCGATTTTGATTTTTTTGATCATGATCTGGCAAAAGCGATTCAGGAGGCTGACAGGCAGATTTTAATTTCCGGCCGTGAGCACTGTACTGAGGAATGGGTCCCATCGCCGTCCGGCGGCAGGGTTCTGCTGGAGACCAAAAGAGCCCCTTTTTATGGGCCCGATGGTGAAGAGGCAGGAATCGTCGGGATTTCCCGAGATATTACCGCGCATAAGCAGGCTGAAAACGCTCTGAAAAAAGCCAATCGCGAGTTGGATGCCTTTGCCCGCACCGTAGCCCACGACCTGCGCACCCCGCTGACTCCCATTCTCGGCCACGCCGAATTCTTACGCGCTAAATACCAGGGGCAACTGGATGAGCGGGCACTTGAGAGTCTGGATGAAATTATCTCTTCGGGCGAAGAGATGTTGCAATTGATGAAAGATCTGCTCGCCCTGGCCGTCGCAGGGCATGTCGATAGACCAGCTGTGCCGCTTGACGCTACCGAGGTTGCCCAGGCGGTGGTCAGAAGGCTTGCGACACAGCTCTCCCTCGCGGGGGTTTCGGTCAACGTAGGCGACTTGCCGACTGTGCGCGTACCGAAAACACTTTTGGTGCAGGTCTTTGACAATCTCATTCTAAACGCGCTGAAATACGGATCTAAAACAGGGGACGTTATTGAGGTGTGGGGGGACCGCAGCGAGGAGCGGGTGAGCCTCTACGTGCGTGATCAGGGGCCCGGCATCCCAGCGAGTGAGCGAGAACATATTTTTGAGGTCTTCTTCCGGGGGACAACCGAACAAGATAAACCGGGAACCGGGATCGGTTTGGCTACGGTCCAGAAAATTGCCGGACTTTTTGATGGTCGTGCCCGGGTCGATGAGACTCCCGGGGGTGGCAGCACCTTTTGCATCGACCTTGTCGATATTCCGGTTAGCGCCCCTTAGCGAAGTAGGGCCGCATCAATAAACCCGATACCGGCGGATAGGCACTGAACCAGTGTCGCACCAGTGCCTGCAAAAGGGGCGCGCCGCCAACCCCAGAGGATTGCGCTGCGAGCCTAACCCTTCGGGGCTCATTGTTTCGCTTTGAAAAGCCCCCGCATCCCTTTCAGCAAATGACAGTGCTTCAGCCTCCCTGCACCTTGACATTCCGCATGATATAATCCGGGGGTAGGCCAATCCTAACCTCAGGAGGGAAGCATGTCGGAAGACTTACAGATGGCTGCTCAGGTTCACTACGCCTTCCTGCCCGACGACTATGAAGATGAACGACTGAGCATTGCCACGACCCTGCGTCCCCTGCGGGCTATCGGTGGCGACTTCTGCAGCATCCTCCCCCTGGGCAAAAATCATATCTTGACCTGTATCTGCGATGCGGTCGGTCATGATGTCGCGGCCGCCCTCTTTGCTTCGCGGATCAATTCCTATGTCCTCACCCATGCCCGCGCCGATCTGCTCCCCTGTGAGCTGGTTGCTGGCCTGAATGCCTACCTGTGCAAACGTCTGGCGAGTACCGGCATGTATGCGACCTTTTATGCCTTGCTGTTCGATTTCGAGTCTGGCTGCATGAATCTCGCTGGCGCCGCCCATCCGCCGGTTTTGCAACTTGAAAAAGGTCAAGATATGTGCCGGGAATGGCCATCTGGCACTACCTTTCTCGGCATTGAGGATCCGATGCCGGTTGTCTGTGGTTCAGAATATCTGCGACTCAGTGCGGGGGATCGCTTTCTCATCTATTCCGACGGTCTGATCGAAGTTGACAACGTCGCGGGCCGAGCCTTCGGCGTGGAAGGACTCTCCGGCAGCTTTCGCGCGCAGCGCAATCTGAGTGGCCAGGCCTTGAATAAGGCCATACTGCAACAGGCCGAGTCTTATGCGGCTGAGGGTTTTAAGGATGACGTCTTGCTGATGAGCATTTCGCTTAAGTAGCCTTCGATGCAGAATGTTTGGAGTCGTCGCTTCAATTGTTTGAAAAAGTATAAAGTAACTTCCTGTAACTTAAGAGACACGCATCAAGCGGGATTATGGACATATCAGCATTCTCAATATTCGAGATCAATGACCTCTCCCTGCCGAAGTGTGCCGCTTTACAGGGTCTGTAAGAATGACCAACATTCGGCCCCTGGCGATCCTCAATTTTCAATAACACATCATATCGGACGTTCAATCCATCACATCAAAATATGATTAAACACGATAACTATCCTGGCACCCGCCGGAACTTAAGCCTCCCCTACGGGGATGATTCAAGATTTGCCTATTAAATGGGGAGAATTTGGCTTATATTTTTCAAATATCACTGAACATGCGCTTTACAGGATAACTGGTAGGCTTCAGGGGGTTAGTAAAATCATGTTTAGAAATACGGTTCGAATCCTTCTAGTTGAAGACACTGCGGCTGATGCCACGCTTGTTCGAGAGGCTCTTGAATCTGGACCCTGGCAGGCAAAAATAACCAGCGCACATAGTCTTGAGGAAGCACGCAGCAGCTTGAAAATGTCGATTCCTGACCTGGCTATTATCAATAGAATTTTGCCCGATGGTCAAGGGATAGAACTATTACCAGGTGACAAGGAAAGCACCGCCTTTCCCATCGTGATTATGAGTAGCCCTGGGGACGAGCGAGCGGAGGTCGCGACTCTAAAGGCTGGGGCGCTTGACTATGTAGTCAAGTCAGCGGCGACCCTGTCTGACATGCCTCGGATAGTCGAGCGTGCCTTGCGCGAATGGGGGCGCATCGTCGAGGGCCTGCAAGCGCAGGAAGCGCTTATTGCAGCCAATCAGCGACTGAGTGCCGAGATAGCCAATCGCGAAAAAGCCGAAGGAGAACGCGATCTCCTGTTTGAGCATTCAATCGACATGCTAGCGGTTGCGGAAATCGACGGTTCTTTTAAGCAAATAAACCCAGCATGGACGAAGACCCTTGGGTGGACAGAGGAGGAACTTCTCGGTCGCCCCTACCTAGAATTTGTCCATCCTGATGATCATGAAGCCACCAAGGCTGCCTCAGCTCAGATTTTGTCTGCTCGAAAACTGCATGGCTTCGAAAACCGCTATCGGTGCAAGGACGGGACATACAGGTGGGTTTCATGGAGTTCCTTCGCACTACCCGATGAAGGACTGACTTTTGCCGTGGCTCGGGATATCACCGATCGCAAACGGGCCGACGAGGAGCTACGAGAGTGTGATCAACGGTATCATGCTCTTTTTGAGAACAATCACGCGAGCATGCTCTTGATAGATCCCGTGACTTCGGCCATCGTGGATGCCAACCCGGCCGCATGTTCCTTCTATGGCTACAGCAAAGAGGAACTGACCCAAAAGAAGATATCTGATCTCAACATCCTGCCTAAAGAGCAAATTTTTCAGGAAATGGCAAAGGCAAGCTCGGAGCAGTGCTGCTGTTTTCACTTTTGCCACCGCCTTGCCAGCGGAACAGTACGCGATGTGGAGGTCTACAGTGGTCCGATTACCGTTCATGGCAAAGGCCTGCTTTATTCGATCGTCCACGACGTCACGGAGCGCAAGCAGGCCGAGAAGGCCTTGCGTGAAAGCGAGGAAAGACTAGGGACTCTGCTGGACAACCTGCCCGGTATCGGGATTGTGGGGCGTGACGAAACAGGCGACGTCATCTGGGTCAACAAGGAAATGAAAGAGTTGACCGGATACGACAGGGAACTGCTCGTCGATTTCCGGCAATTCCTGGAGGTCTTGCAGCCTGACCTCGAGTATCGTAACTGGTTGGTAAAAACATTTGAAAAAGTGGGGGCCAATTACCGCGATTTGGAAATCGACATCGTCTGCAAAGACGGCGAAAAAAGAACCTTGTCCTTTTCCAATATTTCCGCGGAAATTTCGATCCCCGGCTTCGCCCGCTGGGCCATGGGCATCGACATCACCGAGCGCAAACGGACCGAGGAGAAGTTGCGTGCGGCCCACCGCCAGTTGCAGGACATCATCGAATTCCTGCCCGATGCCACCTTCGTGATCGACCGGGACAAAAAGGTTGTCGCCTGGAACCGGGCCATGGCCGAGAAAACCGGGGTGGGTAAGGAAGAGATCATCGGAAAGGGAAACAAGGCCTACGCCACGGCTCTGTACGGAGAACCGAAACCGGTCTTGATCGACCTCATCGATGTCAGTGACCCCGATGGGGCAGCAGCATATGACTATGTGGAGAAGCATGGGGAGACGCTGTTCGCCGAGCGCTTCATGCCGTTCCTCAACGGCAACAAGGGGGGCTATGCGTGGATCAAGGCCTCGCCGCTGCGCGACCCAAAGGGGAGCCTTGTCGGGGCCATTGAGTCGATCCGCGACATCACCGATCGGAAGCAGGCGGAACAGGAACTCAAGGCGGCCAACCGGGAACTGGATGCCTTCGTCTACACCGTTTCCCACGACCTGCGCACCCCCCTGACGACGATCATCGGCTATGCCGAGGTGCTTCAGGGGACCTGCCGGGAACGGCTGGATGAGCAGTCCTTCGCTTGCCTGGGCGAAATTGTCGATGCGGGCATGAGAATGGCGGCCCTGCTGCAGGATCTGCTCGCCCACGCCACCACAAGAAAAGCGGCCCGGCCGGCCGAGGCCGTAAATACATCGGATGTGGTACAGCAGGTTGTTAACGATCGGGCGTTCCAGATCGCAGACGAGGGTGTCGAGATCACAGTCAAATCCCTGCCTGATCTGCGCATCCCGAGAACTTTCCTGGCCCAGATCTTTGACAACCTGATCTGCAACGCCGTTCACTATGCGGGACAGGAAGGCAATCCCATCGAAATCGGAGGAGACCGAAGTGGGGATCAGGTGCGATTCTATGTCCGCGACCATGGTTCAGGCATTTCGGTAGAAGAGCGCAACCGTGTCTTCGATGTGTTCTATCGGGGAACCTCGGGGAAAAGAGTTCCGGGGACGGGGGTCGGGCTTGCCACGGTACAGAAAATTGCCCACCTCTATGGCGGTCGGGCCTGGGTCGAAGAAACACCGGGAGGCGGTAGCACTTTCTGGGTGGAGGTGGAGGTGGAGGATGCCCCTCTCGCTGAAAGGAGGCCTGTGGAGCCGTCTTATGGCTTGATATAGCTCTTTGCGCCTGCCATGCCCGGCGCTGGGAAGACATCCTCTCAATTTATCCTAATCTAGCGCGTTTTGAATCGCCTCAGACACCATAGGCAGTCTTGACCCACTCAGGACGTGTCTCGTGAATCAC
>JAAXQG010000129.1 GCA_012974445.1 Desulfuromonadales bacterium | reverse complement strand
GGACGCAGCTTCGTCCCGATCAGACTGGATACAAGGAGATCAGATCATGGCTTTTCTCATCGGAAAAACCAAAGAAGGAAAAGACTGGACTCCCACTTTTGTGGAGACCATCGATATCGAGAAATGCATCGGCTGCGGTCGCTGCTACAAGTCCTGCGCCCGGAAGGTTCTTGCGCCAGAAGATTTCGAGGATGAAGAGACCGAGTCCCTGCGCATGATCATGACCCTGAGCAACGGAGGCAACTGCATCGGTTGCGCCGGTTGCGGCGTAGCCTGTCCGAAGAAATGTTTCAGCTTCAAGCCCATGGAAATCTAGCAAGGAGGTACGTCATGCGATTTGCCGTTGCATCCAAGTCGGGAACCTGCGTGGATCAGCACTTCGGTCATGCCGAGCGGTTTCTGATCTACGAATACCGCGCAGGCAAGACTCAGCTGGTGGATGAGGTGCCGGTGGAGAAATACTGCTCTTTCGATCCGGATCATGCCTTTCGCCACAAGCAGTTCGACGCCATCGTCGCAGCCGTCAAGGGCTGCGATGCCGTGGTAACGGAGATGATCGGCGAATATCCCCGTCAGGAGCTGAAAAAAGCGGGCATCGAATCCACCATCGCTCATGGCGATATTGCCGAGGCTCTGGCCATGGCTCACGACAGCCTCTGCGGCAAGAGCTGCTGCAAATGCAGTAAATCAGCCCCTCCAAGTGCCGGAGCGAGCAAGTAACAACCATCCGTACTGCAATGGTCAAGGTGGCCAGGCTGGAAGACTTGAGGGAGTCTTCCAGCCTTTTTTTGTTCCGTCTCCAGATAAATGCGGCGCTCTCAGATTATACTCTCACGGTATCTCTGTATTTTTTTAAAGCAGGCACCGGAGGAGAGCATGGGGCAGAGGCTGCACATTCTGATGATCGGGGCCGATAGCGGCGCCGCAGATAAGTATCGAGGCAGGCTTGAAGACGCGCTTGGACACAAACGATTGCTCTGGCGTTTTGCCTTGCCGCAGGAGGATTTGAGAGCACTTCTGACACAGGAGCGCTGGGATGCGCTGCTGTGCGACTCGCAGCAGCTCATGACGATTGAGTTTCTTGTAACCACAGTGAAGAGCCTGAAGCTCAATGTCCCGGTACTGGCGGTGGGTGCACGGCTGGATTTTGCAACTCTTCGCACCCTGATGGCAGGCGGGCTGGCGGATCTGGTTCTGGACGAAGACCTCGACCGGCTCCTTCCTGCCCTGGAGCGGGAGCTGAGGCTCTGCAGCATTTCTATCGATATCGATGAGCGACAACGCCAGGAAGAGCTGGTTATGAACATCGCCCGCGGGGTGTCGGCCCATACGGGGGAGGATTTCTTCCGGTCGCTTGTGGGGCATCTGTCCGAGACTCTGGCAGCTGACTATGTTTTCATCGGGGAGATCAGTTTTGAGGTGCCTGGACGGGTGAGGTCTGTGGCTGTTCAGGTGGACGGGGAGCCTGCCGCCGATTTCGAATATGACTTGAAGCTGACGCCCTGTGAAAATGTGCTTTTCCGGGGTGTTTGCAGCTATCCCAGTGACGTACAGAAGCTTTTCCCGAAAGACCACCTCCTGGCCGAAATGGAGGTCCAGGGTTATGTGGGGACGCCTCTGGTGGACACTTTCGGTAGCCCTCTGGGCATTCTGGTGACCATGTATCGCCGCGATGTGCCGAACCCCGAACTGATCTCCAGTCTGCTTCAGATTTTTGCCGTTCGGGCTTCAGCCGAGATGGAGCGGCGTCGCAGTGAAGAGCAGCTTCGCGGTAATGAGGAGCGGTTTCGTCGTTTCTTCGAGCTGGGGCTGGTGGGCATGGCCATCACCAGTGCGGACAAGCAGTGGCGGGAGGTCAACGACCGACTCTGCACCCTGCTGGGGTATCGCCGGGATGAGCTCATCGGTCGCTCCTGGGAGGAATTGACCCATCCCGACGATCTGGCGGAAAATCAGGAAATGTTCCAGAACATACTTGACCAGAAGAGCAATGCCTACCGCATCGACAAGCGGATGATCTGCAAGGACGGAAGATTGATATTCGTCAGTATCTCCACCCGTGCGATCCGCAAACCTGATGGTTCCCTCGACTATTTCATCTCTCTGGTTCAGGACATCACGGAGCGCAAGCTGACCGAGGAGGCTTTGCGCAAGGCCCTGGGGGAGGCCGAGGAGGAGCGGGAGAAGACCTCTGCCATCATTCGCTCCATGATGGACGCCCTGCTGGTGACCGATCTGGAGGGGCGCATCATGCTCTGCAACAGCGCCGCCGAGCTGCTGCTGGGTTTCTCTTCGGGGGTGCTGCTTGATCAGCGGCTCTCTGATGTGATTTCTGAGCCGGAGGTGTTGGTCCTGGTTGAGGCGGCGCAGGCGGGAGACCCCCGCAGGGACTCTTATGACTGGGTCATCGACGCCAGCGGGGGGGATGCCGTATGCACGGTGGAGGTGCGGTCCTCGTTGGTGAGCAGCTCGTTGGGGAAGAAGCTGGGGGTGGTGACCCTGTTTCATGACGTGAGCCGGGAGCGGGAGATGAATCGCATGAAGAGTGAATTCATCTCCACCGCGGCCCATGAGCTGCGCACGCCCCTCACCGCTATCCTGGGGTATTCGGAGCTGCTGCTCAACCCCCAGGAGTTCGGTATTCTGGAGAGCGACACCCGCGACGGGTATCTCAAGGTGGTCTATGACAAGGCCCGAAGCCTTGAGAATATCACCGATGAGCTTCTCGATCTGAGCCGGTTCCAGTCGGGGCAGAAGGTGGCCATCAAGTGCGCCCCCTGCCGGATTGATCTGCTCTTCGAACGGCTCATTAACCAGTACCGCGACATGGCCCCGAAGCACCGGTTTGTTCTGCGCAATTGTGAGCATATCGTGCTTCCCGTGGACCTGGGGAAGATCGAACAGGTCATGGAAAACCTGCTGAGCAATGCGGTCAAGTTCTCCTCATCGGGGGGGACGGTGGAGGTGCGCTGCCTGCTGGAGGGGGAGGCGCTGCAGGTGGATGTGAGGGATGAGGGGATTGGCATGACGGCCGAGCAGTGCAGCCGGGTGTTCGACAAGTTCTACCGGGCCGACTCATCTAACACCGCTCCCTCGGGGCTGGGGCTGGGGATGTCCATCGTGCGCAATATCATCAAGGCCCACGGCGGGAGGATCGCGGTGCAAACGAACCTTGGTCAGGGGACCTGTGTGAGCTTCTATCTGCCCCTGGAGAACAAGTGCGCTACCTG
>JAAXQG010000283.1 GCA_012974445.1 Desulfuromonadales bacterium | reverse complement strand
TGGGGGTCTCGGTGGTGTTTGTCGGGCTGTTCAAGAATAACAGCCTCTGGTTTCGGGCCCGCGACTTCGGTCTGGTCAGCGGCCTCAGTCTGCTTTTCGGCAATCTGGGGGCCATGGCCGCTGCAGCCCCTCTGGCGGCTGCGCTGGAGTACTACAGCTGGCGCAGTATCTTTGTGACCCTGGGGCTGTGCACCCTGGCTCTCGCCGTGCTGACCCTGTGCTGGGTGCGCAACCGCCCCGAAGATCTGGGCTTTCCCTCTATGCGGCAGATGGAAGGGACGCATGCGCCTGAACAGGGGCGATCGCACTGGTGGCTGGAGCTGCTGGCGGTGTTGCGGACCCGTGCCGTCTGGCCCCCCTTCTTCGTCGATATGGGCATGGTGGGGGGGATGCTGGCCTTCATCGGCCTCTGGGCCATCCCCTATTTACGGGATGTGCATGGACTGGGCCGCTCCGAAGGGGCACTGTACACCACCGTAGCCCTGGGAGGTTTTGCCCTGGGCTCTTTGGTGCTGGGCTGGCTATCGGACCGCATGGGGCGGCGCAAACCGGTAATTCTGGTCGGCACCCTGCTCTATGTGATGAGCTGTCTCGGCTTTGCCTTCATGGCTCAGGAGGGCTCGGCTGTTCTCATGCTGCTCTTTGCCCTCATGGGATTTGGTTGCGGGGGCTTCATCGTGAGCTTTGCCTGCGCTAAGGAGGTGGTGCCTCCGGGCTCGGCGGGGATGGCCGTAGGCCTGGTCAATATGGGACTGTTTTTCGGTGCGGCCTGCATGCAGCCCCTGTTCGGCTGGACCCTGGATCGGCTTTGGGCGGGTCAGATGAGGGATTCGGTACGGATTTACGAGTCGGCGGCCTACCAGGAAGGGTTTGTTCTGATGCTGATATTCTCCCTTGTCGCCCTGGCGGCAGCATGTATGATCCGCGAAACGGGCCCCTGTACAAGGCAGCGCTGAAGGCCTCCCGGCAGCTAATATTTGGGCAGCGCCGCCGGAGCGAATTGTGATAGCGTTGGACGCTCCCGGGGAAGGGCGCTTGCTGCTTTTCCCTCTGAGTACTTCATCCAGAAAATCAACACAGGGTCTCCAACGCTATGAATGATCAAGAGTTTTTCTTTCTGCAAAAACTGGTGGAATCGCCGAGTCCTTCCGGTTTTGAACAACCGGCGCAACGGGTGCTTCGCTCGGAGCTTGAACCCTTCGTCGATGAGCTCAAAACCGATATAGTTGGCAATCTGATTGCGCGCATCGAGGGGCAGGGGCCAGACCCCATGCGGGTTATGCTTGCGGCGCACTGCGACGAGATCGGGTTTATGATTCACCATATCGACGAGCAGGGATTTCTCTCCTTCTCGTCCATAGGTGGCGTGGATGCTCATCTGGTCCCCGGTCAGCGGGTGCGCATTCAGGGCGCAAAGGGCCCCGTGCTGGGGGTGGTGGGCAAAAAACCGATTCATCAGATCGAGCCCGGCGATCGCGACAAGGTCGTCAAGATCAAGGAGCAGTTTATCGATATCGGCTGCGAAAGCGCCGAAGAGGCCACCAGCCATGTGGCTGTAGGCGATGCTGTGACCTTTGCCGTCGGTATGGAGCGTCTGCTGGGAGACCGGGTTGCTTCCCGGGCCATGGATGACAAGGTGGGAGCCTTTATCATGGCGCAGGTTATGAAAGCCGTGCGGAAGCGCGGCGGGGCCAGATCCCACCTTTTCGGAGTCTCCACGGTGCAGGAGGAGATCGGGCTGCGCGGCGGCACAACCAGTGCCTACGATATCAGGCCGGATGTGGGGATCGTGGTCGAGGTCGGCTTCGCTACGGACTATCCCGGCATGAACCCTAAGGACATCGGTGAGTTCAAGCTCGGTGGCGGACCCATTATTGCCCGGGGAGCTAATATTAATCCGGCTCTCTTCGAGCTGCTGGTCGATACCGCGAGGCAGCATCGTATCCCGGTTCAGATCCTGGCCGCCCCCCGGGCCACAGGGACCGACGCCAACCCTATTCAGCTCAATCGCGGCGGTGTGGCCGCCGCTCTGGTCAAGGTTCCGCTGCGTTATATGCACACCCCCGTCGAGACTCTTTCCCTCTCCGATGTGGAGAGCTGTATCCGGCTGCTGACCGAGGTGGTGCTGCGTCTGGAGTCCAGACAGCAGCTGATCCCTGTTTAGAAGTGGTTAAGAGGGGGTTTTTTCCCTTGACGCTCCCGGCTGCGCGGCGCTAGTTTTGGGGATTAATTTTTTTCGACTCCCGTCCAACTTCCCGCATGAAAAAGGAGCCTCAAATGCAGGAAATCGAGGTCAAGCTCGGTCTCACTTTCGACGACGTTCTTCTTATTCCCGCCCACTCTACCGTTTTGCCCAATGAGGTGGATCTGTCTACCAATCTGACAAAATCTATCCGCCTGAATATTCCGCTGGTTTCTGCGGCCATGGACACGGTCACGGGTTCCCGTACGGCTATCTGCATGGCCCGCGAAGGGGGAATCGGGATTGTTCACAAGAACATGACCCCAGCCGAACAGGCTATGGAGGTCGATCAGGTGAAGAAGTCTGAAAGCGGGATGATCGTCGATCCCATCACCATGGATCCCGATCAGAAGATTTTTGAGGCTCTGGAGATGATGAAAGAGTATCGCATCTCCGGGGTGCCCATCACCAAGAACGGTACGCTGGTCGGTATTCTGACCAACCGTGACCTTCGCTTCGAGACGAACCTGGATCAGCCCATCTCCAATGTCATGACCAGCAAGAAGCTGGTCACCGTGCCTCCCGGGACGACCCTTGAAGAGGCCAAGAAGCACCTTCATGAACACCGCATCGAAAAGCTGCTGGTGGTCAATGACGATGGCAAGCTCTGCGGCCTGATCACCATCAAGGACATCGAAAAGGTGCGCAAGTACCCCAACGCCTGCAAGGATGCTCTGGGGCGTCTTCGTGTCGGCGCTGCTGTTGGAGTCGGTGGTGACCGTAAGGAGCGTGTTGCAGCCCTGGTGGGCGCCGGGGTCGACGTCATCGTCGTCGATACGGCTCACGGTCACTCCCAGGGGGTTCTGGATACGGTTGCCGATATCAAGCGCAGCTATCCCGAGCTGCAGATCATTGCGGGCAACATCGCCACCGCCGAGGCCGCTCAGGCTCTTATCGATGCCGGCGTGGATGCCGTCAAGGTCGGAATCGGTCCCGGATCCATCTGCACCACCCGCATCGTTGCCGGAGTCGGCGTTCCTCAGATCACCGCCATCTC
>JAAXQG010000156.1 GCA_012974445.1 Desulfuromonadales bacterium | reverse complement strand
GTTGCCTGCGCTCAGGGTGACTGAATGAACGCACTTGCTGCCACCGGGGAAATCGTGACAATTAATGTACTTGCTGCCCATGACTGCTCCTCTCTGCCGTCAACCTGAGCCTCGAATGATCTTGCTCGGGGCCCTGTGTCCCGGCAGACGATTGACGATACCGAAAAACACCTAAGGATCATGTTGTTGAGGCGGGTGCCTGCCTAAAATTAGTATAGCACTCTGAAAAGATGGCGTTTCGGAGATGTTTTGTTAGACTGCATTTTCATTTTATTTCTTTTCTTTGATTCCGGTCAAAGTCTCATTGTCGCTCCTGCCGTAGACTCGGCTCACATCAAAGGAAACGAAGTCCTCAAGTCTTCACCACATACCCAAAGGAGAATCACATGTCATTTATTAAGAAACTGTTCGGTTCTGACTCCAGCAACGCATCCGCAGCTCCTGACTGTTCCATGTTCTGTTATCAGTGTGAGCAGGCCGCCCAGGGCACCGGCTGTACCAAGGTCGGCGTCTGCGGCAAGCAGCCCGACGTGGCCGCCCTGCAGGATCTGCTGGTACACAGCATGAAGGGTGTCTCCTTCTGGGCTAATGAGGCGCGCAAGCAAAGCAAGATCGATAACGATGTCGATACCTTCATCATTGAGGGTCTCTTTACCACCGTGACCAATGTGGACTTCGACGCCAAGGCCATCGAGAAATTCGTCCGCGAGTCCGTCGTGATCCGTGAGAAGGCCAAGGCATTGGCCAATGGCGGCGCAGCAGTCAAGGCTCCCGAAGCCGCCACCTGGACCCCCGCCGGCGATCTGGCCGGGCTGGTCAAGCAGGGTGAGGCCGTGAGCATCAGCACCTTTGATGTGGACCCCGACGTGAAGAGCGTCCGTGAGCTGCTGGTCTACGGTCTGAAGGGGATGGCCGCATATTCCGACCACGCCAAGATTCTGGGTAACGAAGACCCAGAGGTCTACGCCTTCTTCCACCGTGCTCTGGCCGCCACGCTGGACGAGAGCCTGGGGCTGATGGACTACGTGACCCTTTCCATGGAGTGCGGCAAGGTCAACCTTGACGTCATGGGGCTGCTCGACAAGGCCAATACCGGTGCCTATGGCCACCCCGTCCCCACCCCCGTCAACTTGGGCACCAAGGCCGGCAAGGGGATCATGGTCACCGGTCACGACCTCAAGATGCTCGAAGAGCTGCTCAAGCAGACCGAGGGCAAGGGGATTAATGTCTATACCCATGGCGAGATGCTTCCCGCTCACGGCTACCCCGGACTGAAGAAGTACAGCCACCTGGCCGGTAACTTCGGCGGTGCATGGCAGGACCAGCACAAGGAGTTCCAGCAGTTCTCCGGCGCCATCATTTTCAACACTAACTGCATCCAGAAGCCTGCCGAGTCCTACAAGGATCGCCTCTACACCTGGGATCTGGTCCAGTGGCCGGGCATCAAGCACATCGACGGCTGGGACTTCAGCGAAGTCATCAATAAGGCGCTTGCCTGTCCCGATCTGCCCGAAGCTCCCGGCAAGGAGATCCTTACCGGATTCGGTCACAATGCGGTCCTGGGTGTGGCTGACAAGGTCATCGGGGCCGTCAAGAGTGGCGACATCAAGCACTTCTTCCTCATCGGCGGCTGCGACGGCGCCAAGAGCGGCCGGAACTACTACACCGAGTTCGCCGAGCAGGTTCCCAAGGACTGCGTGATCATGACCCTGGCTTGCGGCAAGTACCGCTTCAACAAGCTGGACTTCGGCGACATCGGCGGCATTCCCCGTCTGCTCGACATCGGGCAGTGCAACGACGCCTACAGCGCCATCCAGATCGCCGTGGCCCTGGCCGGAGCTTTCGAGTGCGATGTCAACGACCTGCCCCTGTCCATGGTGCTTTCCTGGTACGAGCAGAAGGCGGTGGTCATCCTGCTGACCCTGCTGCATCTGGGTATCAAGGACATCAAGCTGGGACCCAGCCTCCCGGCCTTCATCACCCCGAACGTTCTTAATTTCCTGGTGGAGAACTTCAATATCGCTCCCATCACCACCGCCGAAGCGGATCTTAAGCAGATCCTCGGCGCTTAATCGCTCAACGCTTCTTCGGGAGCATGAAATGACCAAAAAGCCCGGCCTGGAAACAGGTCGGGCTTTTTGGTCTCTGGCATTTTTTCGTTCAATGGTGCAGCTTACAGCGGTCGTTATCGCAGGGCTCGAGATCGAAATCCGGATCGCTGATGTCGATGAAGGCGAGGCGCCCCTGGTGCTCATTGCGCCGGTAATGCTCCATCTCCGCGTTGCAGACTCTGCATGCGCCGTCGTCATTTCCTTTTCTCACCGCTCTGATCAACCCTCCTGATCGGCGTCCGAGCACTGTGCAGCCTCTATCCCTAGGATCGCCCGTTTGCGAGCGGTGCCCCAGCGGTAGCCGCCGATCTCTCCGTTTGTTCGCAACACCCGGTGGCAGGGGATCAGGCAGGCGATGGGGTTGTGCCCCACGGCGGTGCCGACGGCCCGGTGAGCACGGGGGTGTTGAATCGCCTCGGCCAATGTGCCGTAGGAGGTGACCGTCCCCGGCGGGATGCGTAGCAGCGCCTCCCAGACCTTGAGCTGGAAATTCGTCCCCCGCAGCAGGATCTGGATCGGCTCCGACGGATTGAGACCGTCCGGAGAGAAGATCCGTTCCACGGTCTTTCCGGATGCCTCGGCATCTTCGCGAAACGCGGCGTCTCCCCAGCGCTCCTTCAAAACCAGTAGAGCCTGCTGTCGGTCATCCTGCTCCACGAAGCCGAGGTGGCAGATGCCCCGTGGTGTCTGACCCACCAGGCAGTGGCCGAAGGGGGTATCATGAAAGCCGTATCTCAGTTCCAGCCCCTGCCCCTGGTTCTTGAATTCCCCTGGTGTGACGGCGTCCACGCTCACGAACAGGTCGTGCAGCCGTCCCGGCCCGGAGAGCCCGACCTCCAGCGCGGTATCGAGCACCGAGGCCGATTCGCGCAGCAGTCGCTTGGCGCTTTCCACGGTGAGGAACTGCAGGAAACGCTTAGGACTCACCCCGGCCCAGCGCTTGAACAGGCGCTGGAAATGGAAGGGGCTCAGGCCGATATGCTCGGCGACCTCCTCCAGAGAGGGCTGCTTCCCGGCGTGGCGCTCCAGAAAACGGATCGTCTGTTCGATGCGCTGATAATCGGGATTGCTCTGGTTCAAGATTCCGTCCTCAATGCTCCGCGATGAAAGCGTCCAGCTCGGCGTGCCACTGTTCCGGCTCTGTCGTTCCGGGATGGGTCGCTTCACCGAAAAGCAGATCGACCAGGTAGCGCGGCTGTTTGCCGCCGATGAGC
This sequence comes from Desulfuromonadales bacterium, assembly GCA_012974445.1. Taxonomy (GTDB): domain Bacteria; phylum Desulfobacterota; class Desulfuromonadia; order Desulfuromonadales; family JAAXQG01; genus JAAXQG01. The sequence goes on along the minus strand of JAAXQG010000156.1, from coordinate 10,998 downwards.
ATCGCCTTGATGCAGGAGACGCAGTAGACAACCACATCCTCGGCGGGCATCTCCTGCGCCCGCTGCCGCATCTTCTCCTTCACCTGCTCTACCTTCAGCGTACCGTAGAAACTGTCGCCGCAGCAGGTGCTCTTCGTCCCTGTTCTCGAAGGCTCCAACAGTTCGATGTTCATCCGCTCAAGGAGTTTGCGGATAGCCCTGTGCACCCGCTCCTGGCTGCGCGTGGGGCAGGCATCGAGAATCGACATCCTGCGCCCCTGGTAATCGGGAAAGGGGAATGTTTCGCTCTTCGCCAGCAGCTCCCAGAAACTGATGGTGGAGACCCCCTCGTAAAGCTCCCGGTAGCGACGGTCGCACCCCGCACAGACGTTGATGATGCGCGTGCCGGAAGGCCGCTTCGGCTCATGATGGCAGCAGGTTGTATGTTCCCGAAGGCCGGGGTGCTCCTGCTGCAGCAGACCCAGCATCTTTGCAGCCAGCTCAGGTTTGTACAGGTAAAGGGCGCATCCCGGTGCGAACAGTTGATTCATCTCAAGGCTCCTCGAAAAAGTTCTAACTTTTCTCTGTATTCGAACCTAGCAGGCTCCGCAGGATCTGCCCACCCGTTTCTTGCGGTCGAATCTCGTCCCGACAGGCGCCGTTATTTTAACTCGTGCTCTCAGTCTGGCGGCCACTTGACTCGCGCGTATTTTCGCAAACAGTTCTTGACGCCAAAGAGAGGTGTCGATAGCTTGTTAGTTGTGTAACTAACTATGGAGTTCTGTCTATGCCCCGTAAAAGCGACAAGCGAGAAAAACTCCTGAAAGCGGCCCGAAGGCTGATTCACCGCCAGGGATTCCAGCGGACTACCCTGGCGGACATCGCCGGGGAATCGGGTGTACCCCTGGGCAACGTCTACTATTATTTCAAGACCAAGGAAGAGATCGTTCAGGCTGTCATCGAGGACCGGACCGAGCGGTTCCATGAGCTTACGAAATGCTGGGAGGAGAACCTTGATCCTGCCGGAAGGTTACTCAGATTTCTGGAGATGCCCGCAACGATCAGCAAGAGCATCGCGGATCACGGTTGTCCCGTGGGGAGTCTCTCTCAGGAACTCTGTAAAAAGTCTGAATATGGGGCGATCGCCGTCCAAACACTCAGGGCCCAGCTCCATTGGGTTACCGAGCAGTTCCGGCTGCTCGACCCACCGAATGCGGAACAATTAGGGACCCGATTCATCTCATCGTTGCAAGGCAGTTCGCTGCTGGCTCACAGTCTCAATGAACCGGAGGTCCTGCTGGATCAGATCGAGTATCTGAAGAGCTGGGTACAATCCTTTAACTCCTGAAGGGGGCGCCATGTTTGCTGTCATTTTTGAAGTCACACCAACATCAGAAGGCAAAGAGGAATACCTGGAGATCGCATCGAAGCTGCGTGGATTCCTGGAGAATCGTGACGGCTTCATCTCCATCGAACGCTTTCAGAGCATCGCCGATGAGGGCAAGGTGCTCAGCCTTTCCTTCTGGCGAGATCAGGAATCGATAGAGGCATGGCGTAACCTGATGGAGCACCGCTTCGCACAGAAGCAAGGGAAGGAAGCGTTGTTCCATTCCTACAGGATTCGGGTGGCGGAAGTTGTCAGGGATTATACCGAGACGGATAGAGCGGAGGCCCCGGCAGATTCGAACAGGGCCCTGTGCGACAGCTGAAAGCATGTGCAACCAGAAAAGGAGATATTGCCGATGAATTCCTCTGAGCAGTTAAGCCTGGAGCAGGTGGAGAAGATCATTCATGATTTCTGGAATACGGCTCCGAGCAACAGCCTCCATCTGGAGGGCGGGGAGAAAGCCTGGGCTCTGCCCAGGATGGCCATCGCCAAGGGGGACGATCCGCTCTTCTCCCGCATGAAGGAGCTGATCGGGCCCTTTTTATGGACGCCGGAAGAGGCCTACGCCCTGGCCTATCCCGATGCTCCGTTGCCGTCCTCCGAGCTTCGGGTCATCAGCTATGTGCTGCCGCAGACGCAGGCAACCCGTGGCGATCAACGCGAGGCGACTGATCTGCCCTCGGAGCGCTGGGCCCGTTCACGCTTCCATGGAGAGGAGTTCAACTGCGAACTCAGGCTGCATCTGGCCGATGCCCTTACCGAGGCTGGATTCCCCTCCGTTGCCCCCGAGCGCCTGCCTGGGTTCGACTACCGTCAATCGGAGCGATTCGGTCTGGCCTCCAACTGGTCGGAGCGCCATGCCGCTTTCATCGCAGGGCTGGGCACCTTCGGCCTCTCCGACGGCCTCATCACCCGGTGGGGCAAGGCGGTGCGCTTCGGCTCGGTGGTCACCCCTGCTCGGCTGAGCGTGACGGAGCGACCCTACGCGGAAGATCATCAAGCCTGGTGCCTCTGGTACGCCAAGGGGACCTGTGGCGTCTGCGCCCGAAGATGTCCTGCCGATGCCATCAGCACCGGCGAAGGTCACGACAAGAAGGCCTGTTTTCAGTATATCCGCGATGTGACCACTCCCTATACAACCAGTACTTTTGGTACCGGCGCGACCCCCTGTGGTCTTTGCCAGGTCAAGATCCCCTGTGAGGCCCAGGTGCCGCCGGTGTTGCTGTCCAAATCCTGATTTTAGCGGTAATCGGATTTCATCACATAAAAAAGTCCCCGACGTCCAAGAGGAGTCGGGGACTTTTTTTATGTCCGTCTGGAAGGATGGGGGGCGCGCTTAGTTCTGCTCAAGCAGCGGAATCCGGTTGCAAGGAGCAGGATGCGGATCATTGCTGCCTGATCATGTCCCGGTGCAGTTCTTCACGAAGGGCCCGGGCGATGGGGCCGACCTGGCCGCCTCCGATGCGGAAATCCTCCGCCTGCACCACCGGCATCACTTCCAGGGAGGTGGAGGTGATGAAGACCTCGTCGGAATATTTCAGATCCTGCAACCTGTATTCGCCACTGATGACCCGAAGGCCCAGTTTCTCTTCGCACAGCCGCATCAGGGTGGCGCGGGTCACCCCTTCGAGCAGGCCCGTGGAGGCGTCGGGGGTGAAGACGTAATTCCCTCTCGTCCAGAAGATGTTGGAGGCCGAGCCTTCGCAGATGTGGTCTTTGTTGTTGAGCATGATCACCTCGAAGGCTCCGGTTTCCTTGGCCTCCAGCTTGCCAAGCAGGCTGTTGAGGTTGCTGATGGACTTGATTTTCGGACTGATGGCTTCTGGGGCGTTGCGCCTGGTTTGCGCCACCTTCAGGTGGATGCCCTCGCGGTAGTGTTTTTCATCGAACCCCTGGAATTCCCGGGCGATGATGAGGCAGGTGGGGTCCGCCGACATTTGGCGCGAAAAGCCGATCTGCCCGGCTCCGCGGCTGAGGTTGATGCGGAAGTAGCCGTTTGTCAGGGCGTTGCGCGACTGCAGTTCCAGCAGTATGGCTTCCAGCTCCTGCTCGCTGAAGCGAATGGGATAGCGCAGCGCCTCGGCGGATTGCAGCAGCCGGGCGAAGTGCCGGGGGAACTGGTAGAGCCTGCCCGCCACGGAGCGGAAGCACTCATAGATGCCGTCGCCATAGAGAAAACCCTGATCGAAAACCGAAATGCTGGCTTCTTGCTCGGGGATGAAATTGCCGCCCAGATAGACAAATGCCATGGTGAGCCTCCGGATCCATTGTTTATTCAAGCCACTTCCAGAGTAGCGCAGCCGGGGGCGAAGCACAAAGGTTTGACTGGCGGATTACGGGGAGAGCCATAAACAAAGAGAGCGACGGGCTAAAGCCCGCCGCTCTCTTTCAAGAAAGGCCTGATAGCTGAGACGCGAAGCCGGCTGGCAGGCTGCTGTGGAGGGCAATGTCTCATCGGGAGTCGTGGAATTGAGCGATAGGCCCCCCCCCGGCTCAGCAAAGCATCCGGGCGGATAAGGAAGCACTGATTCCCTGTGCGGCTTTTTGTATCTTTCCCCTCCCGCGAGTCGGCGGTCGATTGAAGGAAGGAAGGGCAGATGACGTTAAAATCAATTTTTAGTAAGGGGCGCATAGCTGGGGCGGGGGCTCTGGCCTGTTTTTGTATGTATCTCTCTATCCTGATACTTTCCGGTTGTCAGAGCGTTGAGCCCAAGCTGGCCCCTTTGACCGGAGAGGCATTCCGAAGCCAGGCTTTTGGGGCGCTTGCGGCCATTCGCGAAGAGAAGAAGCGGCAGCTGGTTGGCTACTTCGAGCAGGTCAGGCGCAAGGCCGAGGCCGCTACGGACGATGAGGCTCTTCTTGCCATCTTTCTTGAGAGGGAAGGGGGCCCTTCCCGATTCGATTTGGATGAGAAGTACGTTAGGGATTATTCGGAGTTTTACGACATTCTTCTGGCTGACGAGGGGGGAAACATCTTCAACTCGGTCAGGAAGGAGCCGGATTACCGCGAAAATATCTTTGCCGATAACTTCCCCCTTCGACTCGACACCAACCTTTCACGCAAGGCCCTCAGTTTCGTCGACTATCAGGATTACCGACCTTCCAAAGAGGTCGCTTCCTTCTTTTTTCTCCCGGTCAATGATCAGGGGGCATTCAAGGGCTGGGTGATTTTCCAGTTTCCCCTCAACAGCCTGAATATCATCCTTTCCAAACGGAGCAATCTGGGGCGCACCGGTGAAATCTATCTGGTCAACAGCGACATGCTGTTGCTGAGCGAAAGCCGGTTCCTCAACGAAGTCTCGCCCTTGAGGCTGAAAGTCGATACCGATGCTGTTCGCCAGGCGCTCAAGCATCAGCGCGCAGAGCGCATCACCACCGATTACCGAGGGGTGCGGGTTTACAGCTCTTTTGAGCGTTTTGATTTCCTCGGCGCCAGCTGGGTTATTCTTGCCGAAATGGATGAGAGTGAAATTCTGACCGACGCCTTTGTTCGCCATCAGGCTGCCGGAAAGTACGACGGGATTCTGGACCGGCAAAAAATGCGTGAGATTCCCCCGGCTTCTGCACAGAGTTCAAGGCCTGATGGGGTGGTGGAGATGGGGGAGTTTCTAAGGGCGGAGCAAGGCACCAAACTCGGTACCTTCGGCGTAGCCACCTATGCCGCGGTTGCCATCCAGTTCAGGGACCGTTTCGCCTACCTCGCCCATATTCCCCCCACCGATGAAGTCTACGGCAGCACAGGGGAGGGGGCTCAGAACATGCTGGCCGAGCTGCTTGTTCGTATCGGCTACTTTGAGCTGCTGCCCGTCGAAAAACGCCAGGTGGAGTTTCTGGTGGTCGCACCCCATGCCACCAGCCTTCCCGGAATTGTTGAGACGATTCTGGAAAACGGATTTGACATCGGCAATATTCGCCTGGCCATCAATCCCCTGGCCCGGGGTGCGAACCTCAGTCTGGAGCCCTTCGAGAGGATACAGATTCAATGGTACGGGGGTTCTGCCCTGGTGCAGGAGGGGCTCAGCCTACCGACTCTTCAGGATCTTTTCGCCGATCTGTTGAATTACCCCATGAGCTGAGCTACTCGTATCCTCAGGCTAGATCGTTTTTCTGTCTTCTTTTGTGTGCCCTTCTTGCTGAATATAGGCTAATCTTGGTGGGGATGCTTGTGCAAAAGGAGTCACTCAATGAGCAAAAAGTCTGAGATTAAGCCGGTAGAGGTTCTCTCTGCCGGGGCCTCGAAATACCGAACCCTTCCCGGTTTTCGATCCAGTCCTATCGCCCTTTTTGCTACCACCATGGGCACCATTTTTCTCGTCGAATTATTGGTGATGTCTCTGCTTCCCTTGCTCCCAGAGATGAGCACCTTTCTCGAGGGCGCGGTGGACTCCGTGCTGCTGTCGGTCATTGTTTTCCCCATACTCTACCTGCTCTTTTTCAAGCCCCTGACCGAGAATATAAGGGTTCGCAGGAGGACGGAAAAAGAGAAGGAAGAGATACAGGAGATGGACCAGCTCAAAAGCGAATTTATCTCTACCGCGGCCCACGAAATTCGGAATCCTCTGACCTGCGTCATGGGCTATTCGGAGCTGCTTATCTCCAAGGAGCTTTTCAGGGATGAAGATCGGCAGCAATATCTCTCCATTATTCATGAGAAGTCCATGGTTCTGGATCGCATCGTCGAGGATCTGCTGGACCTGAGCCGCATCGCATCGGGGCAACTGATCCGCATCCAGAAAGAACCACAGGACCTTGCTCTCATGATCAAAGAGACCGTTGACCGTTATCGCAAGGAGAATCCCGAGCGGTGTATCCAGGCTCATATCGCATCCGGGATGCCTCCGATTCTGTTGGATCGGGTACGAATTGGTCAGGTTCTGGACAATCTTTTCGGAAATGCGATCAAGTATTCTCCCGGGGGCACTGAGATCAAAATTAAGGTCGAGCTCAGGCCGAAAGATACTCTTATTCAACTCCAGGACTATGGCATGGGGATGACGCAAGAACAGCTGGACCATGTTTTCGATAAGTTCTACCGGGCAAACCCCACAGAGACGGATGTCCAGGGGCTGGGCCTCGGCATGGCGATCGTCAAAAGTTACGTGGAGGGGCATCAGGGGGAGGTCTGGATTGAAAGTCAGCCGGGTGAGGGGACCAGGGTCAGCTTCACTCTGCCCTTGGGGGAATGTTGAGCCGGAGTGAACAGCTCATTGCGTTGAACTGGTTTAAAGCGCCGCCGCCCCTGAGGGGCGGCGGCGTTTCATCTTGTTTTTTTAGGAATTTAAACTTATTCCGGCATGTTGGGGATGCTGGTTTCCTCCCCCTTGTGGTTGCGCAGATAATAGTTCTGCTCGTCCTTACCCTTGATGTAATAGTCAGGCATCAGCGGAATCTTACCGATGTTGGTGGCGATGACATGCTGCGGCACGGCCAGGCCCGTGGTGTGTCCACGCAGGGCGTCGCGGATCAGCTCGGCGCCCTTTTCCACCGGAGTGCGGAAGTGGTCGATGCCGGGGGCAGGCTCGCAGTAGAAGACGTAGTAAGGCTTGATGCGCACTCTCAGCAGCTTCTGGTGGAGCTCACGGAAGGTCTCGACGTCGTCGTTGATTCCTTTGAGAAGCACTGCCTGATTTCCCACGTTAACCCCGCAGCTGAGCAGATCGAAGACGGCTTTTGCGGTCTCTTCGGTGATCTCGTTGGGGTGGTTGCACTGGGTGTTGATCCAGATCGGCACCCGGTGATACTTGCCGAGCACCTTCTTGAGCCCCGGGGTAATGCGCTGGGGCAGCACGATAGGCAGGCGGGTGCCGAAGCGGATCATCTCGATATGGGGCAGCTCGCGCAGGCTGGTGATCAGATAGTCGAGCTGCTCGTCGGAGAGCAGAAAGGGGTCTCCGCCGGTAATCAGCACGTCGCGTACCTCGGGATGTTCCGAGATCCACTTCAGTCCCTCCTCCACGTTGAAGTCGAGCTGGAGGTCGCCATCCACCACCAGCTCCTTGCGGAAGCAGTGGCGGCAGTAGATGCCGCAGGTCTTGGTGACGGTGAAGGCCACGCGGTCCACATACTGCCGGGCGATGCTGTCGGGGCGTACTTCCTCGGTGGCGCGGTTCTCCTTCCACATCAGGTAGTCGTCCATCCCGAAGCGGTTCTTATGTTCCTGAATCGAGGGGATTACCTGTTTACGGATGGGGCAGTTGGGGTCATCCCTGTCCATTAATGATGCAAAATAAGGGGTGGTGCCCCAGGTGGTTTTCGTGGTCCTGAGTATCTCTTCCTCTTCTGCGGTGAGATTGACGAACTGCTTGAGACGATCGATGCTATTTACGAATCCCTTGATCTGGTCCTGCCAGTTGTTGGACATGGGCCCTCCATTGCGGATTGATGTTGAGCTGAAACAGCCCGTCATTTCGGGTGAAGACGGGACGAAAAAAACCTGCGAAGGCACCTGCATCGGGCATAACAAAGAAGGTGTGGGGACACTAAAAGGAGATCAGGGTCTCCGGGCGTTGAGTCATAGCCAGGCAGTAGTGCGCCTGTGAAAGATGGGTATTTGTATATTTTTAAGAGGTCAGGGCCACCCGCACCCGAAATTGCGACGGATCGTCGCAACCCAGTGCTGCCCTGAAAGAAAGAGGGTTCGTCCCGATACTGCCGGGGGCAGAAACGGTCCACCTCATTGTGCGGGTCTATGGTCGTAAATACCCTGGAGAGGACGTCGCCATGAGTTAGGTGACCATAACACAGCAGTGGAGTCTGGGGCAAATGGGGGGGGAGAGACTATTTTTCGCGCTTAGCGAACGCCATCGACGTAGAGAAATCCCTGATCGAAGACGAAGATTTTAGCCGCTCCGTCCTTTGATCCGGCCACGAAAAGCTGATATTAAAAGAGATGATCAGGAGGAAGTCGGGCTTGTGGTCAGAGTCTTCCGCTCCTGGCAATTCACTCAACAAGGAGAATCCATCATGCAGGATAGGGAATCGACCCTGGCTTCGGTCCGGGAATACTATGGAACCATTCTTCAGGGAAGCAAGGATCTCAAGACCAGCGCCTGTTGTAGTATCGAACAGCTGCCGCGAACGCACCGCGAGGTTCTGGCGCAGATAGATGGTGAGATTCTGGATCGCTTCTACGGCTGCGGCTGCCCCGTCCCCGAGGCCGTGGATGGACTGCGGGTGCTGGATCTGGGCTGCGGCACCGGTCGCGACGTCTATCTGCTCTCTAAACTGGTGGGGCCGACAGGCTTTGTCATCGGGCTGGACATGACCGATGAGCAGCTTGAAGTCGCCCGCAGGCATGTGCCCTCCCAGATGAAGCGCTTCGGTTTCGAGACGCCCAATGTGGACTTTCGTCAGGGCTACATCGAGGATCTGCTCGGGGCGGGCATCGAGGATAACAGCATCGATCTGGTGGTCTCCAACTGTGTCATTAACCTTTCGCCGGACAAGGAGCGGGTTTTTAGGGAGATCTTCCGGGTGCTCAAGCCCGGCGGGGAGCTCTATTTCTCCGACGTCTTTTCCGGGCGGCGCATCCCCGAGGACATTCGGCGCGACCCGGTGCTCCACGGCGAATGCCTCGCCGGAGCGCTGTACATCGAGGATTTTCGCCGTTTGCTTCGGGATCTGGGCTGCGCCGATTACCGCCAGATGAGCCGTCGCCGCATCGAGATGGGCAACGAGGCGCTGGAAGAGAAGGCGGGGATGATTGATTTCTACTCCATGACGGTCCGCGCCTTCAAGTTGCCGCTGGAGGATATTTGCGAAGATTACGGCCAGGTGGCGACCTATCTGGGCACCGTGCCCGGTGCGCCCCACGCCTTTGATCTGGATGATCACCACTGTTTCCAGACGGGCAAGCCGATGCTGGTGTGCGGGAACACCGGCGATATGGTTGGCGCGACCCGGCTTGGGAAGCATTTCCGCGTTAATGGTGACAAAAGTTGCCACTTCGGGCCCTTTGATTGTGGGCCAGATGCGGTGGGGGAGGCTCCTGCAGGGGGGTGCTGCTGAAGTATAAAAAAGAACCGCCCCCCTGAATGTGCAGCGCGTCCCCGAAAAATCCCATGACAGTAGAATCTTATTCCAACCCCCCGTCGGTGGAAATTGAATGGGGTGCCGTAACCAAGTGAGGCGTTGACGCAGTCGGGTGGTGAGGTTAATGTGACGGGCCTTTTTGTTCGGGCCGGCAGACTGAACTACCTCTCGCTGAAAAAAAGGAGACGTTGATGGAAATAGAACTGCTCTACTGGCATTGGCTTATCCTGGGGGCGGTCCTGATCCTTGCCGAACTGGCGCTGGTCAGTTTTGCGGCAATCTGGTTCGGGCTCGGGGCGATGATCGTCGCCCTGGCCCTGGTCATGGTTCCCCAGCTGTCCCTGACGCTTCAGCTGCTGCTCTGGACTGCCGCCTCCGTCGGCTTTACTCTCGCCTGGTTCAAGATCCTGAACCCCCGGATGAAAGACAAGGCGATGGCGGGGCTCTCACGGGAGGCGATTATCGGGCAGGTCGGCCTGGTCGCCAGGAGCCCGGTGGAGAGCCATCGGGGGGAGCTGCGCTTTCCGGCCCCGGTGATGGGAAATGACAGCTGGAGCTTCATCTGCGTGGAGCCGGTCAGCCCCGGCGACCGGGTCATCGTCATCGATGTCGTCGGCAACAGTCTCAAGGTCGAAAAGAAGTAATTAACCACATTCGAAAGAGGGGGTAGTTCATGGAAGGTCTCGTTGCTGTATCCATTTTAGCCGTACTGGTTATTTTCACGATCAGTCTGGGGGTACGGATCGTGCCTCAGGGTACCAAGTATGTCGTGCAGCGCCTGGGTAAGTTTCACGGCACCCTGAGTCCAGGGCTCAATATCGTCATCCCCTATATCGACACGGTTTCTCACAAGGTCACCACCAAAGACATCGTGCTGGACGTGCCTTCTCAGGAAGTCATCACCAAGGACAACGCGGTTGTCACCATCAACGCCATTACCTATATGAACATCATCAATCCTGAAAAAGCCGTCTATGGGGTCGATAACTATCAGTACGCCATTCAGAATCTGGTGCAGACCAGTTTGAGATCCATCGTGGGGGAGATGGCCCTCGACGAGGTGCTCTCCAGCCGAGAGCTGATCAAGACCCGGTTGAAAGAGTCCATTTCGGATGACGTCGCCGACTGGGGGGTGATTATAAAGAACACCGAGGTTCAGGAAATCGCTCCCTCGCAGACGATGCAGCAGGCCATGGAGCGACAGGCTGCCGCCGAGCGCGAGAGGCGCGCCACGGTCACCAAGGCCGAAGGTGCCAAGACGGCTGCCATCCTGGAGGCCGATGGGCGCAAGGAGTCGGCGAAGCTGGACGGCGAAGCCAAGATCCTGCTGGCGCAGGCCACCGAAGAGGCGACCAAGCGGATCAACTCGGCCATCGCCCAAGGGGATAATACGGCCATCATGTATCTGCTGGGGGAGCGCTACGTCGACGCCATCCGGGCCATCGCCGTATCGGAAAACAGCAAAACCATCCTGCTTCCCGCCGATCTGCCCGCTGCCGTCCGCGGTCTGATGGGAGGGCTGAGCGCAAAGTAACCCCCCTGCCGGATCACGGCCACCTCTAGCCGCTGAGAAAATCAAAGAGGGCGGAGACTTCAGGTCT